>JAIXTK010000032.1 GCA_027483995.1 Acetobacteraceae bacterium | reverse complement strand
CCAGGGACCTCAGGTCCCTGGTGGGGTGCGGGGCAAAGCCCCGCCCTTACGTCCTCCCTTGAGCCGCCTTCGAAATCGCCTCGGTCATTTCCTTCCGCGCCCCCACCCCTTGGCTGAACGGCCGGCCGGAGATCGCCCCGCCATCCACCACGATATCCGCCCCGTTCACGAAGCTGGCCCCGTCGGAGGCCAGGAACACCGCCGCGCGCGCGATATCGTCCGGCACGCCGGCCCGCGGGATGGGTTGCGCCTTGGTGAAGCGCGCTTCCAGCGTCGCCAGCTCCTGGTCGGCCACGTTCGGGTCGAGCCCGATGCCCTTGCCGAAGATCCCGGTCACGATCGCCCCAGGCGAGATCGAGTTCACCCGGATCCCGTCCTCGCCGAGTTCGGCGGCCACGGAGCGCGTCAGGTGCAGCACAGCGGCCTTGGCCGTGGAGTAGGCATGGGAGGAGCCACCGGCGCGGTATCCGGCGACGGAGGCGGTGGTGATGATGCTGCGCGATTTCTGCTTTTGCATGATGGGCGCCACGTATTTCATCGCGATCACCACGCCGCGCACATGGACGGACATCATCGTGTCCCAGGTGGCGATATCGGCCTCGGCGATGCGGAACGGCGGCAGCCCGTGCCCGGCATTGTTGAACAGCACGTCGATCCGCCCGAAGCGCTGGGCGGTGCCCTCGATCAGCGCCTTGATGTCGGCTTCGGCGCCCACATCGGCCTGCACGAAGGAAGCGTTCTGCCCGAGCCGCGCCGCGATCGCCTCGCCCAGCTCGGCCCGCCGCCCGGCCAGCACCACGGTGGCCCCTTCCTCGATGAACAGCTCGGCGGAGCGTTCGCCGATCCCGCTCGTCGCCCCGGTGATGATGGCGATCTTCCCATCCAGCATGCCCATATCGGTTTCCTCCGTTTGCCCGCCCACTCTGCCAACTGGCGCCGCCTTCGGGAATGGGCCAGCATCCCCGCTGCATCAGCCGCGGGAAGCGCCATGTCCGTCCAGTCCCAGATCGAAGCCGCCTTCGCCCCGTTGGGCATCGAGGTCGGCTTCTCCGCCACCCATTTGCCCACCGGCGAGACCGTCGCGATCAACCCGCACGAGCTGTTCCCCACCGCCAGCACCTACAAGATCCCGGTGATGGTGGAAGTCTACCGCCAGGCCGAGGAAGGCCGCTTCAAGATGTCAGACCGGATCGAAATGACGGATGCCCAGCGCATCGTCGGCTCCGGCGTGATCCAGAAGCTGGATGCCGGCCTCAAGCCCACCATCCGCGACCTCGCCATGCTGATGATCATCATCAGCGACAACACCGCCACCCACATGCTGCAGGAGCTGGTGGGCAACGCGAACATCAACGCCACCATGCGCCGCCTTGGCCTGCAGAACATCCATCTGGCCCTGTCGATGCCGGAACTCTTCGCCCACGGCTACGCCCTGCCCCCGGTGCCGCCCCCCAGCTACGCCCAGATGCAGGAAGCCGGCCGCAGCGGCGACATGGACTACAGCGGCCTCGCCTTCCACCGCACGCCACAGAACACCACCTCGTCCGCCGCCGACATGGCCGCCCTCTCGGCGATGATCCTGCAAGGCAAGGCCGGCACGGCGGCCTCGTGTGCCGACATGATGACCATCCTGCGCGCCCAGCAACTGCGCGACCGCGTGCCCCGCTACCTGCCGGACGGTGCCGTCGGCAACAAGACCGGCAGCTTCCGCAAGATTCGCAACGACGCCGGCGTCATCCTGCGCAGCGAAACCGATGCGATCAGCTTCGGCGTCTACACCTTCGATCCCACCCCGATCCCGCGCGGCAACTCCCGCCTGCTCGCCGAACGCAACGCCCTGGTGAACGGCGCCATGGCCGAGGCCGGCATGATCCTGTGGGACAGCTTCGGCCGGTGATCCCCCCGGCATGGAAGCGCACGCGGATGGCCCGGCGCGCCCATCCGTCCTAGGCTCGCGCGGGCAGGAGGGGAGGCGGTCATGCGGGGCAACAGTCTGCGGGCAGGGGTGGCGCGCGGGGACGTGCAGATCGGCACCTGGGTGAACATGATCCGCACCCCGGCGGTGCTGACGCTGCTGCAGGCCGCCGGGCTGGATTTCGCCCGGGTGGACATGGAGCACACCGGCATCTCGATCGAGACGGTGGCGGATATGGCGGTGGTGGCCCGCGCGCTCGATTTCCCGCTGGTGGTGCGCCCGCCGAAGGCCAACCGGGAATGGATCACGCGGCTGCTGGATGTCGGCGTATGGAACCTGCACTGCCCACAGGTGGAGAACGCCGCCCATGCGCGCGAGATCGCCGCGGCATCCCGCTACGCGCCGCGCGGCCTGCGCGGCAATGCCGGCCACAGCCCCGGCACCGACTACGACCTGTCGATGAGTGTGGCGGAGCGGCGGGCGTTTGCGGACAGCCAGGTCTTCGTCACCGTGATGTTCGAAACCGGCGCGGCGCTGCAGGACCTGGATGCGATCGCGGCAATGGACGGGATCGATGGGCTGACACTGGGGCCCAGCGACCTCGCGCAGGACCTCGGCATTGCCGGGCATCCGGAGATGGCGAAGCTGCTCGATGAAAAGCGCGACCTGGTGCTGGCGGCGGCGCGCCGGCACGGCAAGGCCTGTGCGATGCTGTGCGCCACGGAGGCGCAGGCGAAGCAATGGGTGCAGGCGGGGGTGGAGATCATCGCCTATTCCAGCGACAGCGAGGTGCTGGCGCGTGCCTATGCCGGTTCGATGAAGGCCATTCGGGGTTGAGACGATGAGCGAAGCAAAGGGCCCGCTTTCGGGCTTCCGTATCCTGGACCTGACCACGGTGCTGTTCGGCCCGTTCGGCGCGCAGACGCTGGGCGACTGGGGCGCCGAGGTGATCAAGGTGGAGGGGCTGGGCGGCGACATGTGGCGCAACTCCGGCATCTTCCGCAACCGGGGCATGAGCGGGCAGTTCATGGCCGCCAACCGCAACAAGCGCAGCATCGCCATCGACCTGAAGAGCGAAGGCGGCAAGGAGGTGCTGCGCCGGCTGATCCCGACGGTGGATGCGCTGGTGAGCAACGTGCGCCCCGCCGGCCTGGCGCGGCTTGGATTCAGCTACGAGACCTGCCGGGCGCTCAATCCGCGCATGGTCTACGCGGTGGCCACGGGCTTCGTGCAGGACGGGCCCTGGGCGGCGCGGCCGGCCTTCGACGAGGTGATCCAGGCGGCGTCGGGCTTCGCTTCCGCCATGGGCACCGATGAGGAGCCCGCCTTCGTGCCCAGCCTGATCGGCGACAAGATCTGCGGCATGGCGCTGTCCGGCGCCGTCACGGCGGCCCTGCTGCACCGCGAGCGCACCGGCGAAGGGCAGATGGTGGAAGTGCCGATGCTGGAGACCCTGGCGTCGTTCAACAGCATCGAGATGTTCGGCGGCAAGGCCTTCGTGCCGCCGATCGGGCCCACCGGCTACAAGCGCATGAAGGCGCGCAAGCCGGTGAAGACGAAGGACGGCTGGCTGACCATGCTGCCCTATTCCGGCGAGAACTGGGTGGCGTTTTTCGAGGCGGTGGGGCACCCCGAGTATATCGAGGCATTCGCGGTGCTGGACCCCGTGGCGCGCGCCCGCAACATCGACCGCATCTACGACGCGATGCGCGACATCGCCGTCACGCGCACCACGGCGGAGTGGGAGGAATTGCTGCTGCGCATCGACGTGCCGCACACGGCGTTCGCAAAACTCGCCAATGTGGAAACGCAGGAGCACCTGGCCGCCGTGGGGCTGTTCCAGGAGGTGGAGCACCCGAGCGAAGGCAAGCTGCTGCAGGCACGGCCGCCGGCGCGGTTCTCGAAAAGCCCCGCCTCCGTGCGGCGATTTGCGCCGCGGCTGGGCGAGCATACGCGCGAGGTGATGGCGGAGGCCGGGTATTCCGCGGCGGAGATCGACGCACTGTTCGCCGCGAAGGCGGTGGCGTGAGCGGGTTCAGGGCGGCCGGGTTTTCCTGGCGGCTGTGGTGCGGCGCCGGCGTGATCGAAGCGCATCTGGGTGAAGCCATCGCGCGGGCGGGGGCAAAGCGGGCCTTCGTGATCTGCTCGCCGTCGGTGAACCGGCGCACGGATACCGTGGTGCGGATCGCTGCCGCATTGGGAGAGCGGTTCGCCGGCGTGTTCGACGGGATCGAGAAGGATTCCACCTTCGCCTCCGTCTGCGCGGCGCGCGATGCGGCGCGGGCGGCAGGGGCGGATCTGCTGATCGCGGTGGGCGGCGGCAGCGTGATCGTGGCGGTGCGGGCGGTGGCGATCTTCCTCGGCGAGGCGGGCGACCCATTCGCGCTGATGACGCAGTATCCCGAAGGCCGGCCCGCCTACAGCCCACGCCTGAACGCGCCGAAGCTGCCGATCGTGAACATCCCGACCACGCCGACCAGCGCCATGAACCGCGCCGGCACGGGGCTCGCCAACCCGGACCTCGACCACCGGATGGAGTATTTCGATCCCAAGACGCGGCCGCAGGCGATCCTGCTGGATGAAGGCACGCTGGCAGCCACGCCGGATGCGGTGATGCGCTCCACCGCCACCACGGTGTTCGCCTCGGCCCTGGCCGCGATGGAGCAGGTGGCGATCAACCCGCTGGCGGAGGCGGACCGCGACCATGCGTTTCGCCTCGCCCACCGGGCCTATCTGCGGTTGATCGAGGCGCCCGGCGATGCCACCGCACGCATGGAACTGGCGGTGGCGGCGTTCCTGCAGAACCGGGCGGAAGACGATGGCGCCGCACGCTTCCGCGGCGGGGTGTTCGCGGGGAACTACGCCGTTTCGACCGCGCTGCATGTGCGCTACCCGCATGTGGGCCAGGGCGAGAGCACCTGCGTGGTGCACGCCCCGCGCATTCGCCTGGCCGAGGCGGTGGATGCGGCGTCGGCGCTGCAAGTGGCCTCGGCGCTGGGGGTGTGGCGCGAGGGGATGGAGGCTCGCGCGGCGGCGCTGGCGGTCGCCGATGCGCTGGAGGCGCTGTACGCGCGGGCCGGGATGCCAACCCGGTTGCGCGTGCTTGGGATTCCGCGTGAGGAGTTGGCCGGAGTGGCGCGGGAGACGGTGAAGAACTTCAACGCCAATGCCGGGGCGCGCTCGCCTGAGGCGCAGGTGGGCGAGGCCTTGGCGCTGCTTGAAGCGGCTTACTAGGAAGAATGTTCTTTTTTGAAAAAAAGAACCAAAAAAATTTTGTGACCTTGCACGCGTGCTGGGCTCCCGGCACGCGCGCCGGTCGGAAAAGTCTTTTTGCTTCTTTTTCTTCAGAAAAAGAAGGAACCTTGCCGTGATCGACCCCGACCTCCGCCGCCGTGCGGACGCCTTCCTCGCGCCCGCGCTGCGGAAGCGTTTCCGCAACGCCCAGGTGCGGCCACACTGGGTCGGGCCGGACCGGTTCTGGTGGCGGCAGGAGGTGCCTGGCGGGTCGCGCATCATGATGGTCGATGCCGAGACCGGGCGGCAGACGGTGGTCTCCGACCAGGAGGCGATCGCCGATGCGGCGGGGCTGCCGGGGGAGGTGCTGTCGCCGGATGGGCGGCAGGCGGTGTTCCGGCGGGAGCATGACCTTTGGCTGCGCGAAACGGCCTCGGGGGCAGAGCGGCGGCTGACCTTCGATGGTGCCGAGCATTTCGCCTGGGGCAAGTCGCCGGACAGCAACCTGACGACGGTGAGCCTCCGGCGACGCGGGCTGGTGTTGCCGGCGAATGCCATGTGGTCCGCGGATGGGGCGCGGGTGTTCACCTCGCGGCTGGATGAGCGGGCGGTGAAAATGCTGCCGCTGGTGCAGCATGTGCCGGATGATGGGTCGGTGCGGCCGGTGTTGCACACGCTGCGGTTCGCGTTCAGCGGCGACGAGGGGTTGCCGGTGGAGACGCATGCGGTGATCGAGGTGGCGACGGGGCGCGTGGTGATGGCGCAGGCCGGGCCGCACGTGACCGGGATGACCACGGCGATCGAGAAGGAGGAGGCGTGGTGGAGCGCGGATGGCAGCCGCGTGTGGTTCCTGGACCGGGACCGGTTCTGGCAGCGTCTGAGCCTGTGGGAAATGGATGCGGCCACCGGCGCGGTGCGCGAGGTGGTGCGCGAGACGGCGGCGACGTTCATCGACACCAACCACTCCGTACTCGGCCTGCCGAATATCCGGGTGCTGGAGGATCGCGGCGAGGTGCTGTGGTTCTCGCAGCGCGATGGCTGGGGGCATCTGTATCGGTATGACCTCGCCAGCGGGGCGCTGAAGAACCAGGTGACCTCGGGCGCGTGGCTGGTGCGCGATGTGCTGCATGTGGAGGATGGCCAGGTGGAGTTCCTGGCCGGGGGGATGCAGCCCAATCCGTATCACCGGACATTGTGCCGGGTGGGGCTGGACGGCACGGGGCTCACGGTGCTGACGCCGGGGGATGAGGACCAGTTGCTGGCGATGCCGATGAAGCGGGTGCCGCGCGACCATATCCGCCCGCCAATGCCCACGGGCCATTACCGCGCGCTGGGCGGGCGGTTCTTCGTGCATACGCGGGCCGATCTGGGGAGCCTGCCGGTGAGCGAGCTACGGCGGGCGGATGGGAGCCTGGTGGCGGTGCTGGCGACGGCGGAGTTGGACAAGGGGCCGTGGCGCTGGCCCACGCCGTTCACGGTGATGGCGGATGACGGGCAGACGACGATCTACGGCGCGATGTGGCTGCCGACGGATTTCGATCCGGCGAAGCGCTATCCGGTGATCGACTACATCTATCCCGGGCCGCAGCGCGGGCAGTTGCCGACGGTGATGCTGACCGACGTGATGGGGGAGCTGGGCCGCACCGCGCTGCCGCAGGCCTTCGCGGAGCTTGGCTTCGTGGTGCTGAACATCGAGGGGCGCGGGACGCCGCTGCGCTCGAAGGCGTTCCATGATGAGAGCTACGGGCGGCTGGAAACCGCGGGCACGCTGGCGGACCATGTGGCGGCGTTGACGCAGCTGGGCGCGCGGCACGCCTTCCTGGATCTCGGCCGCGTGGGGATCATGGGGCATTCCGGCGGCGGGTATGCCACCGTGAAGGCGATGACGACCTATCCCGAAATGTTCCATGCCGGCATCGCCACCTCGGGGAACCACGACCAGATGGGCTACAGCTTCGCCTGGACCGAGAAATACATGGGGCCGATCGTGCCGGTGGGGAACGACCGCACGAGTTGGAGCGGGGCGGCCAATCCGCCCTTCGCGGCGAACCTCAAGGGCAAGCTGCTGCTGGCGACGGGGGACATGGACGACAACGTGCATCCGGCGCTGACCCTGCAGCTGGCGGCGGCGCTGATCGCGGCGGACCGGGATTTCGAGTTCATCCCTCTGCCGAACGATGACCACACGACGGTTTGGGCCAATCCGTATTTCCTGCGCCGGGCCTATGGTTTCATGCTGAGGGCGCTGGCAGCGAATTGACCGCTTCGGGGCGGCGGGTGCAGTTTCCGAGGGTCGGAAGCAGGAGCAGGACATGAGCGGACTCACGCGGCGAAGCCTTGCGGCGGGTGCGGCGACGTTGGCGATGCCGGCGATCGTGCGGGCGCAGGCGCCGGTGCTGAAGGTGGGGCTGCTGCTGCCCAAGTCCGGATACCTGGCGCAGGCCGGGCAGAGCTGCCATCGCGGGGCGATGGTGGCGCCGAAGGTGCTGGCGGATTTCGGCATGCGCATCGAGATCATGGATGTGGATTTCGAATCCAACGTGGACATGGCGCGCACCCAGGCGGAACGCGTGATCAATGCCGGGGCGCATTGCATCGTGGGCCCGTTCGAATCCGGTGCCGCGCTGGCGATCGCGCAGGTAACGGAGCAGCGCAAGATTCCGTTCGTGATCAATATCGGCGCGGCGCCGCAGATCACCGAGCAGGGCTACCAATACCTGGTGCGCAACTTCCCCACTGGCGGGCAGCTGGTGACCAACGGGCTGGCGCTGATCAAGGATTTGCTGGCCGCCACCGGCGCGCAGCCCAAGACCGCGGTGTTCGTGCACGCCAACGACACCTTCGGCACCGCCCAGCGCGGCGCGATGGATGCGCTGTATCCGCGCGCCGGCCTGCCGATCGAGTTGCTGGACAAGATCGCCTACGACCCGAAGGCGCAGGACCTCTCGGTGGAAGTGACCAAGATCCGCGCGCTGAACCCCGACGTGCTGCTGGTGGTCACGCGCTCCGCTGATGCGATCAAGCTGTTCCGCGACATGGTGCGCCAGCGCTACACGCCCAAGGCGATCATCTCGCCGGGGTCGCCCGGGATGTACGACGAGGAGTTCTACCAGGGGCTCGGCCCGCTGGCGGATTACGCCATCACCAACCTGCCCTGGGCGAACTTCAACGCGCCGATGACCAAGGCGCTGGAGGCGGCCTATACGCCGGCCAATCCGCGCTACCGCTTCGCGGCGGAATGCTTCAACGCCGGCTTCACCTTCGAGGCGCTGCTGGTGGCGGCCGATGCGCATAAGCGCGCGGGCACCACGGAGGGCGAGGCGCTGATGAAGGCGGTGCGGGCGACGAACCTGGCCGAGCATGTGATGACGGGCGGGCCGATCACCTTCGATGCCAAGGGGCAAAACCCGAACATTGTTTCCGCCTGCGTGCAGAACCGCAATCGCACGCCCACGGTGGTGCTGCCGGTGGCGGCGGCGACCGAGAAGCCGGTACTGCCGATGCCGGGGTGGCAGGGGCGTAGCTAAAGGGTCAGGAAGATTCTTCTTTTTCTGAAGAAAAAGAAGCAAAAAGACTTTTCTGACCTTGCGCCCGTTTTCCCCGGCGCAAAGTCAGAAAAGTTTTTTGGTTCTTTTTTTCAAAAAAGAACCTCTTGCTTGGGATGTCACCGGTGACGGCCGGGCTGCTGCTGGGCGTCGTCGTCCAGGGCGTGATGACGGGCCTGGTGTATGGCCTGATGGCGCTCGGGCTTTCGGTGATCTTTGGCGTGATCCGGGTGGTGAACTTCGCGCATGGCGAGTTCGCGGTGCTGGCGATGTATGCGGCGTGGGTGGCGTTCACCTGGTGGGGGGTGGACCCGATCGTGGCGGCCTTGCCGATCGCGGCGGGGTGTTTCGTGCTGGGGTTCGGGCTGCAGCGCTGGCTGGTGAGCCCGTTCGTGGGGCGGGCGGAGCATGAGCAGTTCATCCTGCTCGCCGGCGTGGCGATGGTGCTGGTGAACCTGCTGCTGATGGGCTTCGGGCCGGATGCGCGTCCGGTGAACCTGCCCTATGCGCTGGACAGCTACGAGATCGGGCCGGTGATCCTGGACAAGGCGCGGCTGGTGGCGGCGGCGGTGGCGTTTGCGCTGACGGGGGCGGTGATCGGGTTCTTCCGGTTCACGCGCACGGGCACGGCCATTCGGGCGTGTGCCGACAATTTGTTGGGCGCGGCGGTGGTGGGGCTGGATGTGAAGCGGCTCTATGCGCTGACATTTGGCATCGGGCTGGCCTGCGTGGGGGCGGCGGGGGCGATGCTGGTGACGATTTCGGATGCGTCGCCGGTGCTGGCGCATGGGTTCACGCTGCAGGGCTTCATCATCGTGATCATCGGCGGGTTGGGCTCGCTGGCAGGGGCGTTGCTGGGGGGCGTGCTGATCGGGGTGTGCGAGGCGCTGGCGGGGTTCCTGTGGCAGCCTTCGATGAAGAGTCTTTTCTCGTTTCTGCTGCTGGTGGCGGTTTTGGCATTGCGTCCGCAAGGGCTGTTGGGGAAGCGGCCGTGAGGTGGGTGGCACTGGCGGTGCTGGGGGCCGGGCTGCTGGCGGTGCCGGCGGTGGCGGGGCGGTATGAGCTTTCGGTGCTGATCCTGGTGTTCCAGTTCGTGCTGATGGGCCAGGCCTGGAACCTCATGATGGGGTATGCCGGCCAGCTTTCGCTGGGGCATGCGCTTTATGTCGGGCTCGGTGCCTATGTGCCGGCGCTGCTGTGGCTGCATCTCGGCGTTTCGCCGCTGATCGGCGTGTTCGCGGGCATGGCGGCGGCGATGCTGGCGGCGGGGGTGATCGGCTGGCTCGGGCTGCGCTTCGGGATCGAGGGGGTGTATTTCGCGCTGCTGACAATCGCATTCGCGGAAATCGCGCGGGTGGCGTTCGACCATCTGGCGATCACCGGCGGCGCGGGCGGGCTGTTCCTGCCGGTGACGCCGGAGGGGCGGGCTGCGTGGTGGATGCTCGATGGCGGGCCGGTGTTCTTCTACTACCTCACGCTCGGGCTGGCGGCCGGGGCGACGGGGGTGGTGGCCTGGCTGGCGCGCAGCCGGTTCGGGTTCCTGTGGCGGGCGGTGCGGGATGACCCGGTGGCGGCGGAGGCGCTGGGGGTGAACCTGTTCCGGGCGCGGATGCAGGCGATTCTGGTTTCGGCCGCCATGGCCTCCGTGGCCGGGGTGGTGGTGGCGTTCTACTACCGCAACCTGTTCCCCGGCCAGGTGTTCGACATGAGCCGGTCGATCGAGCTGATCCTGGCGCCGATCATCGGCGGGCTGGGCACGGTGATGGGGCCGGTGGTGGGGGCGGCGCTGCTGACGCCGGCGGGCGAGGGGTTGGCCGCGCTGGTGCAGGAGCTCGGCCTGGATGCGCCGGGGGTGAAGGCGGTGGCCTATGGGTTGCTGCTGATCGCGGTGATCTGGGTGCGGCCGAGCGGCATCTGGCCGTGGCTGGCCAAGCGGCTGGGGGTTTCGTGAGCGCGCTGCTGGCGGTGGAGGCGGTGTCACGCCGGTTCCGCGGGCTGCTGGCGGTGGATGCGGTGAGCTTCGATGTGGCGGCCGGCGAGATCTTCGCGGTGATCGGGCCGAACGGGGCGGGCAAGACCACGCTGTTCAACCTGATTGCCGGGGCACTGGCGCCAAGCGCGGGGGCGATCCGGCTGGCGGGGGAGCGGATCGACGGAATGCGGCCCGATGCGATCGCGGCACGCGGGGTGGGGCGGACCTTCCAGATCGTGCGGCCGTTTCCGGCAATGACGGTGCGCGAGAACATCATGGTGGGCAGCCTGATGCGCACGCCGCATGCGCGGGAGGCGCGGGGGAAGGCGGATGCGGTGATGGAGCGGATGGGCTTTGCCGCCCTGGCCGATCGCCCGGCCGGTTCGCTGACACTGCCCGATCGCAAGCGGCTGGAAGTGGCGCGCGCCCTGGCCACGGAGCCCCGGCTGCTGCTGCTGGACGAGGTGATGGCCGGGCTGCGGCCGACCGAGGTGGACGGGATGGTGGGGGTGCTGCGCGAGATCAACCGCGCGCACGGCACCACCATCGTGCTGATCGAGCATGTGATGCGCGCGGTGATGGCGCTGGCCGGGCGGGTGCTGGTGCTGCACCACGGGGCGCGCATCGCGCTGGGCACGCCGGCGGAGGTGGTGGCGGAGCCGGAGGTGGTGCGGAGCTATCTCGGCACGGGGCCGATTCATTGAAGGATCGGGGGCACTGATGCTGGAAGTGCAGGGGCTCTCGGCGGGCTATGGCGATGCGGTGGCGCTGGAGGATATCTCCCTCACCGTGCCGGACCAGCGCATCGTGGCGATCGTGGGGGCGAACGGAGCGGGCAAGACCACGCTGATCCGCACCATCGCCGGGATCATCCGGCCCTGGCGCGGGCGCATCCTGTGGCACGGGACGGATATCGCGGGCCTGCCCTCCCACATCGTGTGCAACCTGGGGATCGGCCAGGTGGCGGAGGGGCGGCAGGTGTTTCCCAGCCTGTCCGTGGCGGAGAACCTGGACCTGGGCGCCATGATCCCGCGGGCGCGGGACAGCCGGGCGGCGACCTTCCGGCGGGTGCTGGAGATGTTTCCGCGGCTGGCGGAGCGGCGGGGCCAGGCGGCCGGCACGCTCTCGGGCGGGGAGCAGCAGATGCTGGCGATCGGGCGCTGCCTGATGGGGCGGCCGGAGCTGATCCTGTTCGACGAGCCCTCCCTGGGACTGGCGCCGGCGGTGGTGCAGCAGGTGCTGGAGACAATACGCACGCTGAATGCGGAGGGGATCACCTGCGTGCTGGTGGAGCAGAACGTGGCCGCCTCGCTGGCGCTGAGCGAGGTGGGCTACGTGCTGGAGACCGGGCGGGTGACGCTTTCGGGCTCCGGCGCGGAGTTGCTGGCGGATGATCGGGTGCGGCAGGCCTATCTGGGGCTTTAAGCAAGAATCTTCTTTTTCTGAAGAAAAAGAAGCAAAAAGACTTCATTCGTCCGATGCGGAGAGGCGCGATCCCTCCGCATCAAACGAATGAAAGTTTTTTGGTTCTTTTTTCAAAAAAGAACGCGCTTACTTGACCGCTTGAGCCACCTCGGCATCCGACGGAAACGCGCCGGATTTGCGTTTGGAGTATTTCAACGCTCCATCCACGGTGATCTCGAACACGCCGCCGCCGGATTTGCGGAGCGTGACCTGGGCTTGCGGGTTGTGTGAGGCGATCAGGGTGCGGGCCGCACGGGCGCGCGCCTCGTAGCCTCACATGCCGCAGAATTCGATTTCGACCTGCATATGTTCACTCCTGGTTGATCGGGCGTGGAAATCATGTTGGTCCGCGCGCCGCCGGGGCAAGGTCCGGTTGCTGGACATTGCGCTGCCGTGCGACCTAGAACGCCGCATAGCCTCGTCAGGATGCCATTTCATGTCTGATGCCAGCCCGATTGTTCCCGTAATCCTCTCCGGCGGGTCTGGCACGCGCTTGTGGCCGGTGTCTCGGGAGAGCTTTCCCAAGCAGTTCTGGCCGCTCGTCTCAGAGCTTTCGATGATCCAGGAGACGGCGAGCCGGGCGCAGCGGCCGGGCTTCGGCGCGCCGATCGTGGTGTGCAACCAGGAGCATCGCTTCGTGGTGGCGGAACAGATGCGGGCGCTGGGGGTGGAGGGTGCGCGCATCCTGCTGGAGCCGGTGGGGCGCAACTCGGCGCCGGCCATCCTGGCGGCCGCCCTGGTGGTGGCGGAGACGGACCCGGGCGCGGTGCTGTGGATGATGGCCGCCGATGCCGCGATCACCGATGTGGAGGCGCTGCATGTGGCGCTGGCCAGCGCGGTGGCGGCGGCGCGGGCCGGGCATGTGGCAACGTTCGGGATGAAGCCGACGGCACCGGAGACCGGGTTCGGCTATATCGAACGCGGCGACGGGCTTTCGGGCATCGCGGGGGCGTACGCCGTGGGGCAGTTCCTGGAGAAGCCGGATGCGGCGCGGGCGGAGGCGTTCGTGGCCAGCGGGCGGCATCTGTGGAATTCCGGCATGTTCGTGTTCACCGCGGCCACGCTGATTGCGGAGATGGAGACATTCGCGCCCGACGTGGTGGTGGCGGTGCGCGCCGCGCTGGCCGGCGCGGTGACGGATCTGGATTTCGTGCGGCTTGATCCCGCGGCGTTCACGGCCTGCCCCTCGATCAGCCTGGACTATGCGGTGGCGGAGCGCACCAGCCGCGCGGCGGTGGTGCCGGCGGATATCGGCTGGTCGGATGTGGGCAGCTGGGGCGCGCTGTGGGAGCTCGGCGGCAAGGACGGGGCAGGCAACGTGGCCTCGGCCAGCGGCGGCGGGGCGGTGCTGTTCGAGGGGGCGGCGAATTCCTATGCCCGCACCGACGGCGCCGTGGTGGCGGTGCTGGGGCTGGAGGATGCGATCATCGTTTCCACCGAAGATGCGGTGCTGGCGATGCACCGCGACCGGGCGCAGGACGTGAAGAAGGTGGTGGATCGCCTCAAGGCCATGAAGCGGCCGGAGGCGACCAGCCACAACCGGGTGTACCGCCCCTGGGGCTTCTATGAGAGCCTGATCACCGGCACGCGCTTCCAGGTGAAGCGGATCGTGGTGAACCAGGGGCAGAAGCTCAGCCTGCAGAAGCATTTCCACCGGGCCGAACATTGGGTGGTGGTCTCCGGCACCGCGCTGGTCACGCGTGATCACGAAGTGGTGATGGTGCGGGAGAATGAGAGCATCTACCTGCCGCTGGGCTGCGTGCACCGGATGGAGAACCCCGGCCGCATCCCGCTGACCATCATCGAGGTGCAGGTGGGCAGCTATACCGGCGAGGACGATATCGTCCGGCTTGAGGATACGTACGGGCGCAGCTGAGCGCCCCCGTCCGGCACAGGCCCCCGACACAGATCAAGGTTTTCCCTGGCAGGGCTGGTAGCCTGGCGCGATGAATGTCGCGCCGCGCCGCTTCCTGTTGCTGTTCCTCGTGCTTGCGCTGATGGCGGCGGGCGGGGCGGCCTGGGCGTTGGGCCAGGCGGAGGTGGCGCGCTGGCTGTGGATCGCCGCCGCGCTGCCGGTGGCGGCCGGGGTGGCGCGGGATACCTGGGCGGCGCTGCGCGGCGGGTCGCTGGGCGTGGACATCATCGCGCTGGTGGCGATCGCGGGCGCGGTGGCGCTGGGGGAGAGCTTCACCGCCGCGCTGGTGGCACTGATGGTGGCCGGTGGTGGGGCGCTGGAGGCCTATGCCGAGGGGCGGGCGCGCGGCGAGATCTCGGCGCTGTTGGCGCGGGTGCCGCGCATCGCGCACCGGCTGG
>JAIXTK010000481.1 GCA_027483995.1 Acetobacteraceae bacterium | reverse complement strand
GTGGCGGCGAAGGTGCGGGCGGAGGGCGGCATTCCCGATGCGCAGATGGTGGGTGATACCGCCGCGGCGGTGGCCTGGATGCGGGCGCAGCCGGCGTTGAACGGCAAGGTGGGGCTGATCGGCTCCTGCTCCGGCGGGCGGCACGCGATGATCTACGCGGCGCAGCGGCACGATGTGGATGCGGTGGTGGACCAGTGGGGCGGGCGCGTGGTGATGGCGCCGGAGGAGCTGAACGCCAAGACGCCGGTGGCACCGATCGACATGACCGGGGATATCCAGTGCCCGGTGCTCGGCCTCTTCGGCAATGACGACCGCGCGCCAAGCCCCGAGCAGGTGAACCTGCATGAGGAAGCGCTGAAGAAGCACGGCAAGACCTATGAGTTCCATCGCTACGATGGGGCGGGGCATGGGTTCAATTACTGGCATCGCCCGCTGTACCGGCCGGAGCAGGCGATGGATGCGTGGGGCAAGACCTGGGCGTTCTTCAAGAAGCATCTGGGGGGCTAGGCCCGTGTGCACCTCCATCGTGGAGATCACCGCGGCCGAGGGCATGGCGCGGCGGGATGAGGGCTGGTTCCAGCTGGCGCAGGCGGTGGTCACCTATGACCATGCACGGCATGCGCCGCTGGGCGATGTGATCGCGCTGGATTTCCTCAACCCCGCGCTGGGGCCGTCGGCGCGGGCGGGGGTGGAACTGACGCTGGAATCCGCCATCGCGCTGCGCGATGCGCTGGAGCGCGCGATCGCGGCGGCGGAGTTCGAGGAGGCCGAGGTGCGCGGCAAGGGCGCCTTGGCGGCATAGATCGGGAGGAACAGAGATGGGCACACGCATTCCGTTCCAGCGGCCGGATGGGCAGGAGGCGCAGGGCTACCTGGCGCGGGCCGGCAAGGCGGGCGCGCCGGGGGTGGTGGTGATCCAGGAATGGTGGGGGTTGCAGGACCAGATCAAGGGGATCTGCGACCGCCTCGCGCTGGCGGGCTACGATGCGCTGGCGCCGGACCTGTATGGCGGCACGGTGGTGCCGTATCACGACACCGATGCGGCGAACCGCGAGATGTCGTCGCTGAACTTCCTGGAGGCGACGGACCAGCTGGTGCGCGGGGCGGCACAGTTCCTGCTGCGCTCCAGTCCCAAGGTGGGGCTGACCGGGTTCTGCCTGGGCGGGGCGGTCACGATCCTGGGGGCGTGCCGGATTCCGGAGCTTTCGGCTGGCGTGTGCTTCTACGGCCTGCCGCCGGGCAGCGTGGCGGGGCCGGCGGATGTGCGGGTGCCGCTGCAGGGGCATTTCGCGCTGCGCGACGATTGGTGCACGCCGGCGGCGGTGGCCGCGTTCGAGGGCGGGCTGAAGCAGGCCGGGAAGGATGCGGCGTTCTTCCAGTACGATGCCGACCATGGCTTCATGAACGAGCAGCGCCCGGTGCATGACCGGGCGCATGGCGAGCTGGCCTGGGAGCGGATGCTTGCCTTCTGGGGCAAGCACCTGGGCTGAACGTCAGGCGGGGTCGATGGGATCGGGGGCGCCGAGCGCGGCCTCGATCACCTCGGCGGCGTCGAGGATGAGGTCCTCGCGATAGCGGGCGGCCATGATCTGCACGCCGGCCGGGATGGCGCCGTGCAAGCCCATCGGCATGGCCAGCGCCGGGGTGCCGAGCAGCGGGGCGACGTTCTGGAAGCGGTGCGTGGTGCGCAGCTGCGTCGAGGAGGCGAGGTCGCGATGGTCGTCGCCCAGCTTCGGGGGCGGGCCGCCGGTGGTGGGCATGACGACAAGCGGATAGGTGGCGAAGAAGCGCTGCCAGGCGTCGCACATGCGATCCCGCTCCACCCAGGCGGCGAGGTAGCCGGGCAGGTCGAGCGGGGGGTGGTATTCCATCATCAGTTCCAGCACGCGGCGGGCGTCGGCATCGGCGAGCTTCATGATCCCGGCGCGGGAGAGGTGCCAGCCCTCGGTGGTGCGGATGCGGTACCAGAGCTCCGCGGTATCGGTGATGGAGGGCGGTGCGGCTTCCTCCACCGCGTAGCCGGCGCGTTCCAGCAGGGTGCCGGCCTGGCGGATGGCATCGGCGATGTGCGGCGAGATGGCGGGGCCGTCGGGGGCGGGCACGAGGGCGACGCGGATCGGGCGCGCGGGGGCGGGGCCGCGCAGCGGCACCTCGGTGTGGCGGTAGTCTCGTTGGTCTGGCGCCATCATGGCTTCCAGGCCCAGCCGCGCATCGCGCACGCTGCGGGTCATCGGGCCGGGGACGGACATGAGCTGAGTGGAGAGCGGGCGGGCGACGGCGGCAGAGGGGTTCACATGCGGGATGCGGCCGGGGGTGGGGCGCAGGCCGACAATGCCGTTGATGTAGGCGGGGCCGCGGATGGAGCCGCCGAAATCGGTGCCCAGCGCCATGGGGCCCATGCCGGTGGCCACCGCCACTGCCGCGCCACCGCTGGAGCCACCGGAGACGAGGCCGGGGTCGCGGGGGTTAAGCGTGGGGCCGTGCAGGTCGTTGTCGGTATGGCCGCGCAGGGCGAAGGCGGGGGAGTTGCTGCGGGCGAAGGGGATGGCGCCGGCGCGGCGCAGGTTGGCCACCACCGGGCTGTCTTCGGTGGCGATGGCATTCCGGAAGGCGACGACGCCGTTGTCGTTGGGCTGGCCGCGCTGGTCGATGTTGATCTTGATGCTGACGGGCACGCCATGCAGCGGGCCCAGGGGCGCGCCGCTGCGCTGGGCGGCATCGGCGGCATCCGCGGCGGCGCGCGCTTCCTCCAGCAACACGATGGGCAGGGCGTTCACCCTGAGGTTGGCGGCCAGGGTGCGCACCAGGATGGATTCAAGCGCCTGGCGGGCGGTGAGGCGGCCGTGGCGGATTTCGGCCGCCAGTGCCGTGGCATCCAGCCGCCAGGGCGCCTGCGCGGTCATTCCGCGGCCTGGAGCCGGCCGTCGCGCATGGTCCAGCCGCGGGGCAGGATGCCGTCGCGCCGGCTCCAGCCGGATTGGGGGTCGTGGTCGAGCTGGATCGGATCGAGCTTGCGCCAGCCATGCAGCTTGATCCACAGGCGGAGCATGTGGCGTTCCTGGCCCGGCTCCGGGTTGTCCAGGTATTCCGTGCGCGAGTGCATGACGGTGTAGTTGTTCACCCACTGCATGTCGCCGGGTTCCAGCATCATGGAGAACTTCACGTCCTCGCGCATGGAGATGCTGTCGAAGAAATCGAGCGCGGCCAGCTCCTCCTCGGTGAACTGCATTCCGAGCTTGGGGCGGGCGGTCTTGATCGCCTGGCGGACGTAGCGGACGGAGATGTCACCATCGACATCGGCGAAGATCGGCAGCTTGTCGGAGACGGGCTTCTGGAACGGGGTTTCCTCGCCGCGGCGGTCGAACTCGAAGCCGCGCAGGAGCAGGGGCATGTAGTCCGGGTGCTCGGCGAGTACCGTGTTGTAGATGGCGTGGGCGCTGGAGATGGAGGACAGCCCACCCTCCTTCGCGCGGCGCAGGCACATGAGGCCGAGCAGGTCGCCTGAATCCGTATGGAATTTCAGCTCGTGGTTGGTCTGGTAGCCACGGACGTTCAGCGCCTCATAGTCCTTGCCCTGGTTGAAGACGTGGCCGAGCTTGTCGCCGGCGGCGTTCTGGGAGACGCCGTGGCCGAGGTGCTGGCCGAAGCCCCAGACGATCATCGCCGCTTCGGCATCCGAGTATTTCGTGATCGGCAGGCCGCGCATGACATTGAAGCCGCGGCCCTGGCAGACCTCGCCCCACATGCGGCGCGCCAGTTCCGGGGCGAGGGTGGGGAGCGGGAAGTCGTCGCGCACCATGGTGTCCAGCGTGGCGCCCACGCGGCGGAGATTGACCACGGCGGCGTCGATCTCATCGGTCCAGCGGCGTGTGAGCTCGAACAGCCAGGAGGTGTCGGCTTCCACGTCGGCGCGTTTCCAGGCGCTGCGGCCGGTGATCGTCTTCATGGCAGGCTCCCCAGCATGTTCCATATGGTGGAACGAAGGTTCGTGACACGGAAAGCGTATGGAGCCGGGGCGGGTGGGTCAAGCCGTGCAGGTCAGGGGGCGGGGGCGCCGAGCAGGCGGGAGACCTTCTCCGCGGTGGCGGCGACGAGGGGGGCCAGCGTTTTCACCCGGGCGGGCTTGAGGCGGTCGGCGGGGCCGGAGAGGCCGATGGCGGCGACAACGTGGCCATGGGCGCCGCGGATCGGGGCGGCGATGGAGTTGATGCCGGGGCGGAACTCGGCGCGGGTGGTGGCGTAGCCCTGGCGGCGGATCTGGGCGAGGCGGGTGGCGAGCGCCGTGGGGTCGGTGAGGGTGGCGGGCGTGTGGGGTTTCATCTCCGCCAGGGCCTGGGCCAGCGTTTCCTCGGGCGCATGGGCCAGGAGGGCGAGGCCGGTGCCGGTGCAGTGGGCGGGGTGGCGGTCGCCGATGCGGTTGTAGCTGCGGATGTAGGTGTCGGTCTCGACCCGGTCGATATAGACCATGAAGGGGCCGTCGAGCACGGAGAGGTTGGCGGTTTCCTGGGTTTCCGCGACCAGGCGGGCGAGGTGGGGGGCGGCGATGGATTTCACATCGAGCCGGGCCACGATGCGCGCGCCGAGGCGCCAGAGCTTGAGGCTGGGGGCGTAGCTGCCGCGCGGCTGGCTGGGCTCGGCATAGCCGGTGGCGACCAGGGCGGTGAGCAGGCGGTGGGCGTTGCTTTTGGTGATGCCCATGCGGCCGGCGAGTGCTGTGACGCCGATGGGGCTCTCGCTCTCGGCGAGGATCTCCAGGGCCAGGAGGCCCTTGCCGAGGCTTTTGTCCATGAGCGGGGTCCGGCGTGACAGGGTGGCGGGAGCGTGCCACAGTTTTGGCCGAAATTCCATATTGTGGAACGGAGCGGGCGGCCATGGCGAGCGAACTCTGGCGGATGGATGCGGTGGACCAGGCGCGGCTGATCCGCACCGGGCGGGCTTCGGCGCGCGAGGCGGTGGCGTCCTCCCTGGCGCGGCTGGAGGCGGTGAACCCGCAGATCAACGCCGTGGTGCAGTTCATGGCCGAGGAGGCGCTGGCGGCGGCGGATGCGGCGGACGCGAAGCAGGCGCGGGGTGAGGCGCTGCCGCCGCTGCATGGCGTGCCGGTGACGATCAAGGTGAACGTGGACCAGGTGGGCTATGCCACCACCAACGGCGTGGTGGCGTTCAAGGATGCGGTGGCGAAGGAGGATGCGCCGGTGGTGGCGAATCTGCGCGCGGCCGGCGGCATCATCATTGGGCGGACCAATCTGCCGGCCTTCTCGATGCGGGTGTTTTCCGACAATGCGCTGCACGGCCGCACGCTGAACCCGCTGGACCCGACCGTGTCCGCCGGTGGGTCTTCCGGCGGGGCAGGGGCGGCGACCGCGACCGGCATCGGGGCGATCGCGCACGGCAACGATATCGGTGGCTCCGTGCGCATTCCGGCGATGTACAACGGGGTGGTGGGGTTGCGGCCGAGCCTGGGGCGCGTGGCGGCGTTCAACCCCAGCCAGCAGGTGGCGCGGCCGTTCGGTTCGCAGATGATGGCGGTGCAGGGGCCGCACACCCGCACGGTGCGCGATTGCCGCGTGGCGCTGGCGGCGATGGCCAAGGGCGATCCGCGCGACACGCGCTGGGTGGATGCGCCGCTGGAAGGCCCGGCACTGCCGAAGCGCGTGGCGCTGGTGGTGGAGAACCCGGGCGGCACGCTGCATCCGGCGCAGGCCGAGGCGGTGCGCACGGCGGGCAGGCACCTGGCGGCGGCCGGGTACGAAGTGGAGGAAGTGTCTCCGCCGAACCTGAACGACATCGTGGAATGCTGGATGGCGATCGGGGCGAATGAGCTGTTTCCGGCGCTGCTGCCGCGCATGCGCCAGCTGGGCGACCCCGACGGCATCGCCTCCATGGAAACATGGAACCAGCTGGTGCCGCCTTCGGGCATGGCGCGCTTCCTGCAGGCCATTGCCGAGCGCGACCTGTTCATCTGGCGCTGGCTGGAATTCATGCAGACCCGGCAGCTGGTGGTGCTGCCGACGATGGGCAGCCTCGCGCCCGTGCATGGGCTCGACACCACGCTGGAAGGCCAGCGCCAGGTGCTGGACCAGATCCGCGTGAGCCTGATCGCGCCGGTGCTGGGGCTGCCGTCGCTGGCGGTGCCGGTGGGGCGGGCGGGGCGGCTGCGGCCGGGCGTGCAGATCATGGCGCCGCGGTTCCGCGAGGATCTGTGCCTGGAGGCCGGCGAGGTGATCGAGGCGGCGGAGGGCGTGGTGGTTCCGGTGGAGCCGTTCCGGGGTTGATCGCGCAGGGCGCCAGCGCCGAGCTGCCTTGAAACAGTTGCATGGCACGGCCATGTGCCAAGGCCTTAGGGGAGGAAATCGGCGCCGGCCTCAGGGCGGCCCCGGCAACATGGAGAGCGGGGCCATGGAGATCGCCGTGGGCGGCGCGTGCTGGCCGGCCAGCTGGGCTGTTCGGTAGCGATGACGGCCAGCGTGCTTCTGATCGTGCTCCTGGCGCCCTTCCTGGGTGCGCCGGCGATGCTGCTGTTGCAGCGTGGGCACCGGCGCTGGGCGGCGTGGGGCGCGGCGGCCGTGATGGCAGCGGCGCTTGCCGTGCTCGCGCCGCTGGTACCGCGCGTGCTGGCCGGCGAGGTGCTGGTGGCGCGCTGGGCCTGGCTGCCGGAATGGGGGCTGGATGTCGCGCTGCGGCTGGATGGGCTCGGCCTGCTGTTCTGCGGGCTGATCCTGGGGATCGGCCTGCTGATCGTGCTCTACGCCGCCTATTACCTGCCGGACGAGGACAGGCTGGGGCGGTTCTATGCCATGCTGCTGGCCTTCGCCGGCGGCATGCTGGGCGTGGTGCTGGCCGAGAACCTGCTGCTGCTGGTGGTGTTCTGGGAGGTGACCAGCCTCTCCTCCTTCCTGCTGATCGCCTACAAGTTCGAGGCGCGCGAGGCGCGGGTCGCGGCGCGGATGGCGCTGGCGGTGACCGGGGGCGGCGGGCTGGCACTGCTGGCCGGCGTGCTGCTGCTGGGGCAGGTGGTGGGCAGTTTCGACCTGAGCGTGGTGCTGGCCGCCGGAGACACGGTGCGCGGCCATGCGCTGTATCCGTTGATCCTGACCCTTGTGCTGCTGGGGGCCTTCACCAAATCGGCGCAGGTCCCGTTCCACGACTGGCTGCCCAACGCCATGGCCGCGCCCACGCCGGTCAGCGCCTATCTGCATTCAGCGACGATGGTGAAGGCCGGCGTGTTCCTGCTGGCGCGGTTCTACCCAGTGCTGGCCGACACCAATCTGTGGATGGTGCTGGTCGGCGGCACCGGCACGGTTACCTTCGTCTATGGTGCCTATGTTGCCCTGCTGAAGGACGACCTGAAGGGCCTGCTGGCCCATTCCACCATCAGCCATCTCGGCCTGATCACGCTGCTGTTCGGCCTGAACACGCCGATGGCCGCCGTGGCCGCCGTGTTCCACATCATCAACCACGCCATCTTCAAGGCATCGCTGTTCATCGCCGCGGGCATCATCGACCATGAATGCGGCACGCGCGACATGCGCCGCCTCGGCGGGCTGTTCCGGTTCATGCCCTGGACCGCCACGCTGGCCATCGTCGCCGCCGGGTCCATGGCCGGGGTGCCGCTGCTGAACGGCTTCCTGTCGAAGGAGATGTTCTTCGTCGAGACGATCAACCACCCCGCCTTCTTCGGCGCCATGGCCTATGTTCTGCCCGCCTTCGCCACGATCGCCGGCATGCTGACGGTGGCCTACTCGGCGCGCTTCGTCCATGACGTGTTCTTCAGTGCCGCCACCGCCGATCTGCCGCGCGTCCCGCACGAGCCGCCGGGCTGGATGCGCCTGCCGGTTGATGTCCTGGTGGCGCTGGTCCTGCTGGTCGGGCTGCTACCGCAAATGACCGTGGGACCCATCCTGACCGCCGCCTCCGCCGCCGTGCTCCGGGCCGACCTGCCGCCGTTCACGCTCGCGGTCTGGCACGGTTTCAACCTGCCGCTGGCGATGAGCGCCGTGGCGCTGGTCGGCGGCTTGCTCTACTACCGCCGCCGCCATGCGCTGTACGCCCTGCACGCGCGCTTCCTGCCGCGCCTGGCCGGCCAGGTCGCCTTCGAGCGCGCCTACCGGGTGGCGGAACTGGCGGCGATGCGGGCGATGGCGTGGCTGGATCCGCGCTCGCTGCCGGCCTACCTCGCGTTGCTGGTCGGCTTCGTGCTGGTGCTGGGGGTGTGGGCGTGGCGCGGCGGCGCGCCGGCCGACCTTGCGGGCCCGCTCGCTTGGGGACGCGTTGATCTGCTGACCGGTTTTGGGCTTCTGGTGCTGGCGGTGGGCGCGGGCGGCACGGTGCTGCT
Source organism: Acetobacteraceae bacterium (assembly GCA_027483995.1). Taxonomy (GTDB): domain Bacteria; phylum Pseudomonadota; class Alphaproteobacteria; order Acetobacterales; family Acetobacteraceae; genus CAMDGX01. The sequence continues at coordinate 5,030 of JAIXTK010000481.1, read as the reverse complement.
GCATCGCCGGCCGCTGGTGGCGCTGATGCTGCTGGGCGTGGCCGGGCTGATGGTGTCCTTGGGCTTCCTGCGCTTCGCGGCGCCGGACCTGGCGCTGACGCAGCTTTCGGTGGAGGTGGTGACGATCGTGCTGCTGCTGCTGGCGCTGCGCTACCTGCCGCAGGTTACCGCGGCCGAGAGTGGCGCGGCGCGGCGCTGGCGCGATGCGGTGCTGGCGGGGCTCGGCGGGCTCGGTGTGGCGGCGTTGACCTTCGCCATGCTGACCCGGCCGTTCGAGACGATCTCCGGCTGGCAGATCGCGCATTCCGTCCCCGGCGGCGGCGGCACCAACGTGGTGAACGTGATCCTGGTGGATATCCGCGGCTTCGACACGATGGGCGAGATCGCGGTGCTGGCGATGGCCGCACTGGGGTTGCATGCGCTGTTGCAGGGATTGCGGCTGCCGCCGGCGGCGGGCGTGGCATCGGCGCAGCCCGGCGAAGGCCTGCCGGTGATGCTGGCCATGCTGATGCGCCCGCTGCTGCCGCTGGCGCTGGCGGTTTCCGTCTACATCTTCCTGCGCGGCCACAACCTGCCGGGCGGCGGCTTCATCGCCGGGCTGGTGACGGCGATTGCGCTGATGCTGCAATACGTGGCCGGCGGGATCGATTTCGCCCGGGCGCGGCTGCGCTGGAACTACGTGAAGATGCTCGGCGCCGGGCTGGGCGTGGCGACGGCCACCGGGCTGGGCAGCTTTGTGTTCGGGCGGCCGTTCCTGACCAGCACGCATGGCTATGTGGACCCGCCGCTGCTGGAGAAGTTCGAGCTGGCCTCGGCGATGGGCTTCGACCTCGGGGTGTACCTGGTGGTGGTGGGCACGGTGATGCTGTGCCTGACGGAGCTGGGGGCGGTTTCGCGCTCCGGCCGGGCGGGGGGGTAGGCGGTGGCGCTGCTTGTTTCCCTGGCGGTTGGGCTGCTGGCGGCCTGCGGCATTTACCTGCTGCTGCGGCCGCGCGTGTTCAGCGTGATCCTGGGGCTGACGCTGCTGTCCTACGCGGTGAATGCGCTGATCTTCCTGGGTGGCCGGCTGAACGCCACGGCGGCGCCGCTGGCCCTGCCGGGCGCGCAGGGGCTGGCCGACCCGATGCCGCAGGCGCTGGTGCTGACGGCGATCGTGATCGGCTTCGGCATGACGGCCTACCTGGTGGCCTTGGCGCTGCGCGCGCGGGCAGAGACCGGGACCGACCATGTGGACGGCGCCGAAGGGCCGGAGGACGGGCGGTGAGCCATGCCGTGATCCTGCCGGTGCTGCTGCCGCTGGTGGCGGCGGTGGCGATGCTGCTGCTGCCCTCGGCGGCGCGGATGCTGGCCGTGCTGGCGGCGGTGGCGCTGGTGGGGGTGGCGGCCCTGCTGCTGGGCTTGGCGGCCGACGATGCGGTGCCCGTGTATCGGCTGGGCGACTGGCCGGCGCCGTACGGGATCGTGCTGGTGCTGGACCGGCTGGCGGCGATGATGGTGGCGGTGACGGCGGTGCTGGGCCTTGCGGCCCTGATGTCTGCCATCGGCGGCAGCGACCGGGAGGGGCGGCATTTCCATCCGCTGTTCCAGCTGCAGCTGGCCGGGCTGAACGGCGCGTTCCTCACCGGGGACGTGTTCAACCTGTTCGTGTTCTTCGAGATCCTGCTGCTCGCCTCCTACGGGTTGCTGATGCATGGCGGCGGGGCGGCGCGGGCCCGGGTGGGCATTGGCTATGTGGTGCTGAACCTGGTGGGCTCGGCGCTGTTCCTGATCTCGCTCGGGCTGGTGTACGGCACGCTGGGCACGCTGAACCTGGCCGATATCGCGCTGGTGCTGCCCCGCGTGCCGGCGGCGGACCAGGCGCTGGTGCGCACGGCGGCGGCGCTGATGGTGGCGGTGTTCCTGCTGAAGGCGGCGCTGCTGCCGCTGTCGTTCTGGCTGCCGCATGTCTATGCCGCGGCGGGGGCACCGGTGGCGGCGCTGTTCGCGGTGATGACCAAGGTGGGCGTGTATGCGCTGCTGCGGGTGGAGGCGATCGGTTTTGCCGGGGCGCCGGCCACGGCGGGGCTGCTGCAGCCCTGGCTGCCAGTGCTGGCGTTGCTGACCATCGCGGCCGGCACGATCGGGGCGCTGGCGGCGCGGCGGCTGGCGGGGGTGGCGGCGAACCAGGTGCTGGTCTCCACCGGCACGCTGCTGGCCGCGGTGGCGGCAGGCAATGCCACGGCGACATCGGCCGCGCTGTACTACCTTCCGCACACCACGCTGGTGACCGGGGGGATGTTCCTGCTGGCCGGGCAATTGGCCCAGCTGCGTGGTGCGATGGGCGACACGATCGACAACGGGCCGAAGGTGCGGGGCGCGTTGCTGCTGGGCGGCGCGTTCCTGGTGCTGGGCGTGGCGGCGGCGGGGGTGCCGCCACTGTCGGGCTTCCTGGCCAAGGTGATGGTGCTGCAGGCGCTGGGCGATACCGCGCTGGGGCCATGGCTCTGGGCGGGGCTGCTGGTGTCTGGCCTGGTGATGGCGTTGGTGCTGGCCCGGGCCGCCAGCGCGCTCTTCTGGGAGGCGGGGGACGAAGAAGCACCCGGGCCGAAGCTGCCGCGGGGCGCGGTGCTGGCACTGGTGCTGCTCAGCGCCGCGGGGCCGGTGCTGGCGCTGGCTGCCGCGCCTGTGGCCGGCTATGCGCGCGCGGCCGCCGAGCAGCTGCACGCGCGCCAGCCCTATATCGAGGCGGTGCTGGGCGCGCGGCCCGCGGTGCAGCGGGAGACCAGGCCATGAGCCGGGTGCTGCCGCAGCCGCTGGTCTCGCTGATGATCCTGGCGCTGTGGATCGCGATCGCGCCGTCGCCGAGCCTGGGGCAGGTGGTGCTGGGCGGCGTGGTCGCGCTGGCGATCCCGTGGTTCACGCACCCGTTCTGGCCCGACCCGCCGCGGCTGCTGCGGCCGGGCGTGGCGGCCCTGCTGTTCCTGCGCGTGATCTGGGACATCGTGGTGGCCAATGTGGAGGTGGCCCGGCTGGTGCTGGGGCCGGCCGACCGGCTGCACCCGGTATTCATCGAACTGCCGCTGGAGATCGACGACCCGTTCGTGGCGACGATCCTGGCCAGCATCATCACGCTCACGCCCGGCACGCTGTCGGTGGATATTGACCGGGCGCAGCGCGTGCTGCTGGTGCATGCGCTGGACGTGGCCGATGTTCCCGCCGCCATCGACACCATCAAGCGCCGCTACGAGGCGCCGCTGAAGGAGATCTTCGGATGCTGAGCGTGGCATTGCAGGTGGCGCTGGGGATGGTGGCGCTGGCGATGGCGCTGACCCTGTTCCGCCTGGTGCGCGGGCCGACGGTGGCGGACCGGATCCTGGCGCTGGATACGCTGTCGATCAACGCGATCGCGCTGCTGCTGCTGGCGGGGATGCTGCTGCAGGGCGCGATGCTGTTCGAGGCGGCGCTGCTGATCGCCATGACCGGTTTCGTTTCCACCGCGGCGCTGTGCCGGTTCCTGCTGCGCGGCGACGTGATCGGATGATGGCGATGCTGATCGAGATCGTCGCCTCGGTGCTGGTGCTGCTGGGCGGCGCGTTCACGCTGGTGGGCTCGATCGGGCTGGTGCGACTGCCGGATTTCTTCACCCGGCTGCACGCGCCCACCAAGGCGGCGACGCTGGGGGTGGGCGGCATTGTCGCCGCCGGGCTCGTGCAATCGGCGGCGGCCGGCACGATGGGGCTGCGCGAACTGGCGATCGCGCTGTTCCTGTTCATCACGGCCCCGGTGAGCGCGCATCTGCTGTCGAAGGCGGTCCTTCGGCACCGCGATCCGCCCGGCAGCTGAACTGCTACCGGGCGGCGGTGTCTATCGGGCGCCGAGGCCGAGCTTCTGGATCAGGTCCTGCTGCTCGGCGATCTGCTCCATGGCGAACTTCCGGTAGTCGTCGCTGCCCATGTACATGAAGGGCTGCGACAGCTCCTCCAGCACCTTGCGGTGCGCCGGCTCCTCCATGCCTTTCTTGAAGGCATCGTGCAGGATCTTCATGACCTGCGGGTTGATCCCCTTCGGCCCGGCAATGCCGTAGGGCGAGGTGGAGATGATGCGCTGGCCGGTTTCCACCAGCGTGGGCACGGTGGGGAAACGCGGCGAGCGCTCCGGCGTCCACATCACCAGCATCCGTACCTCGCCGGCATCCACCAGCGGGCCGAGGCCGGCGCCGGAGGCGGAGGCTTCCACGTGGCCGCCGAGCAGGGCGGCGGTGGCCTCAGCCTCGCCGCGGAACGGCACCTGGGTCCACTTGATGCCTTCCTGCAGCGCCACCTGCTCCATGGTGATGTGCAGCGTGGTGCCGGCACCGGGCGTGGCGTAGCGGATCTTGCCGGGGTTGGCCTTGGCGTAGGCGAGGAATTCCTGCCAGGTCTTCCAGGGCGAATCCGCCTTCACCGCGGTGCCGAAGGTGTAGCCGGTGACGTGGATGACGAAGGAGAAATCCGTCTTCGGGTCGAACGACACCTTCTGCATGTAGGGCAGGCGGAACATGGTGATGGGCAGCTGCGCCAGCGTGTAGCCATCCGGCCGGGCGGTGGCGGCCATGGTGGCGCCGCCGAGCGTGCCGGAGGCCCCGGGCTTGTTGTCGATGATGATCTGCTGGCCGAGATGCTTGCTGGTGGCCTCCGCCAGCACGCGCAGGTGGCGATCGGTGGCACCGCCGGCGGGCCAGGGCACGATCAGCGTCACTGGCCGGTTGGGGAAGCTCCCCTGTGCGCGTGCCTTGCGGGCGGGCAGCATCGAGGCCGCCGCCAGAAGACCGAGACCCAATCCTCGCCGCGTTGTCCGCTTTGCGTTCACGCGCATCCTCCCCTTGTGTGTGGCCCGCGCTTCAGCTGGCGCGGTGGCCTGATGGCCTGGATATGGTTGAGCGTGGGCCGATGTTCAATTCGTTCCGCACCGCCGCGCCGTTTGAACCCGGCCGCCGCGCGTGATAGAGGCCCGACCCCAAGAAGACATCGTTCTTTGCTGCCATGAGGAAATGCATCCATGCGACCCGCATC
>JAIXTK010000240.1 GCA_027483995.1 Acetobacteraceae bacterium | reverse complement strand
TTTGCTTCTTTTTTCTTCAGAAAAAAGAAGACGCTTTCTTCCTGATTCCAGGCCTTGAAAAAAAGCCCTTTCCAGCGGAGATTTAAGTTAATTATAATGACCGTATGTCAAGTACCCCCTCCCCCCCGCCGGCCCCGCGCCCGCACGCCACAGGTGTGCGCGCATGGCTGCGTGCGGCGCTGGAGGCGTGGCTGCTGACATGGCTCGTCCGGCGCCTGCCGGCCGGGTATCGCCGGATGCTGGAGCGTGGGGATGAGCTGCCGCCCAGCTTTGTCGCGGCCTTTGCTCCGGATGCCCCGGTCTACGCCGCGGCGGTCGCCCTGGGCTTCCTGCCGGACTGGATCCTGCCCGGAATCCGCAATCGCGGCATGCGCAGCACGCCCGGATTCCATCTCCAAACCTGCCGCCGCAGTGCCCGCGCGCCACCCGCCGATCGCGCGTGCCGCCCGTCCACCAACCCCTTCCCCCCATCCGCGCACCGATGGAGAGGGCCCGGACGCGGCCTATATGGTTACGAAATCGGTTCTTTACGAATAACACAAAGAAAGGCCCCGGGGTTGCCCCCGGGGCCTTCCTGCTTGCGGCGATCCCGCGGGATCAGTCGCTGTTGGTGCGAACCCCGATCAGCTGCAGCAGCAGCATGAACAGGTTGATGAAGTTCAGCAGCAGGCTGAGGCTGTCCATCACGCTGCGCTTGCCGGCCTCATCGGGGCCGTAGGCGTAGGCATACTGAACGTAGTCGGCCTTGATGCGCTGCGTGTCATAGGCGGTCAGGCCCACGAAGATGAACACGCCGATCACGGTGATCGCGAAGGCCAGGGCCGAGCTGCCCACGAACATGTTCACCAGGCCGGCGATGATGATGCCGATCAGGCCCATGATGAGGAACCCGCCCAGCTTGGTCAGGTCCGCACGGGTGGTGTAGCCATACAGGCTCATCGCCGCGAAGGTGCCGGCGGTGACGAAGAACACCTGCGTCACGCTCTGGCCGGTATAGACCTTGAAGATGTTCGTGATGCTGGCGCCCATCGCCACGCAGAACGCCCAGAACAGCGCCTGCACCGCGGTCTTGGAAAGCCGGTTCACGCCGAAGCTGAGCACCAGCATGAAGGCCAGCGGCGCGAACATCGCCACATAGGCCAGCACGCCGGGAACATGGCGCACGCCGCGCGGGGTCATCACCGCCGGGTAGAACATTTCGTAGATCGCCGGCACGCTCACGATGCCGTAGGCCACGATGCCGGTCAGCACCAGGCCAGAGGTCATCCAGTTGTAGACGCGCAGCATGTAGGCGCGCAGGCCGGCGTCGATGACGGCCGCGGAGTCCGCCGCGCGGCCGACGCCCGGGTAGGCGCGATAATCGGGACTGAGAGCCATCGGTGTCGCTTCCCTGATCAGGCGGGATGCCTGTTGATCCCTCATTTTGGGCATCGGCGGACCGCGTTCAAGCGAATTCCCTGTAATGTTCGCCCGCCGGACCCGCCGCGGCTCGTTTCGGGCCTATTCGTTGCGCAGCAGGGGCGCTGCACGGGCCCGCAGTGCCGCTTCCGTGCCCGCGAAACCCACCAGCAGCATCATCGCGATGCAGGCCAGCACGGTGGCCGTCAGCGTGCCGGGCAGGAACGCCCAATCTGCCTGCATCAGGAACCGCACCACGCCCCAGCTCGCCGCCGTGCCCACCGCCGCGGCCAGCAGCCCGGCCACCGCGCCCAGAATGCCGAACTCCACCAGCCAGGCCGAGCGGATCTGCCAACGAGTCGCCCCCAGCGTCTTCAGGATCACCGCCTCGCGAATCCGCTGCCGCTGCCCCGCCGCCACCGCGCCGGCCAGCACCAGCCCGCCGCTGGCCAGGGTGAGGGACCCGGTGGCCGCCATCGCCGCCGCGATCCGCTCCAACAGCTCCGTCAGCGTCCGCAGCACCTCCTCAACCCGGATGCCGGAAACATTGGGCAGCGCATCGGTCACCGCCCGCAGCACCCGGGGCTGGGCTGCGGGATCGGCCCGCACGGTGGCGATATGGCTATGCGGCGCCCGCTCCAGCAGCCCGAGGCTTACCACCATGGTGAAGTTGATCCCCATGCTGCGCCAGGCGATCTCGCGCAGATTTGCGATCTTCAGGTCGATATCCCGCCCCAGCACGTTCACCCGGATCACATCGCCGATCTTCAGCCCCCAGCCCGCCGCGATCTTGGCATCGAAGGAGGCCAGCGGCGGCCCGCGATAATCCGCCGGCCACCACGCGCCGGCCACCAGCCGCGTGCCCTCGGGCGGCGTGGCGGAATAGGTCAGGCCGCGATCCCCGCGCAGCGCCCAGGCCGTCTCCGGCGTGGTCTGCACCTGGTCCGCCGGCACGCCCGCCACCGCCACGATCCGCGCCCGCAGGCTGGGCACATGCCGCACCTCGCCCACGCCGGGCTGCCCAGCCAGGATGTCCTTGAACTGCTGCAACTGGTCGTTCTGGATGTCGATGAAGAAGAAGCTCGGCGCCCGCTGCGGCAGCTGCTCCGCCACCTGCCGCCGCACATTGCCCTGGATCAGCACCACGGCGGCCAGGGTGGACAGCCCGAGCCCGACCGACACCAGCATCAGCGGCGTCGCCGACCCGGGCCGGTGCAGGTTGGAAAGCCCCAGCTGCGCCCAGGCCCGCCGGCCATGCGGCATCACCCGCGCCGCCGCCATCAGGGCCCAGCCACCCACCCGGAACAGCCCCAGCGTCATCGCAGAGGCCGCGCAGAACCACAGCGCGAAACCCCGCTCCGGGCTGGTCACCACCACCAGCCCCACCAGGGCGGCCACCAGCGCGGCATTCGCCACCGCCAGCCAGCCCGGCGGCCTCACCCCGCTCGGCAGCACCGCTTCCCGGAACAGCGCCGCGCCGGGAATCCGCATCGCGCGGCCCAGCGGCCACAGCGCGAAACTCGCCGCCGTCAGCATCCCGAACAGTGCCGACAGCCCCAGCGGCTTCCAGAACACCCCCACCACCGGCGGCACCGGCAGCACATCGGCCAGCAGCAACGTCGCCAGCACCGGCAGCGCCGCCCCCACCACCAGCCCGATCACCACCCCCAGCCCCGCCAGCGCCATCACCTGCACCAGCGCAATCAGGAACACCGTCCCGCCCGAAGCACCAAGGCAGCGCAGGATCGCGATCCCGCGCGCCCGCGCCGAAAGCCACGCCCGCACCCCGTTCGCCACCCCGATCCCGCCCACCAGCAGGGAGGTCAGCCCCACCAGCGTCATGAACAGGCTGGTGCGCTCGATGAACTGGGTCACCTGCGGCGCCGCATCGCTCGCCACCCTTATGCGCCAGCCGGTATTCGGAAACGCCACCCGCAACGCCTGCACCGTGCCCGCCACGTCGGAGCCCGCCGGCAAATCCGCCCGCAAATGATGCTCCACGATCGCGCCCGGCTGCAGCAGCGCCGTTTCCGCCAGCGCCTGCAGCGAAATCAATGCCCTGGGCCCGAACAGCGACGGGCTCGCCACCCGATCCGGCTCCGCCGCCACCACCGCCCGCAGCTCCAGGCTCGCATTGCCCAGCCGCAGCACCGCACCTGGCTCCACCCCCAGCCGCGCCAGCACCGCCTGTTCCACCGCAATGCCGAACCGCCCGTCCTTCGCGCCCAGCGCCGGCTCCTTGCCCATCTCCGGCGTGAAGCCCACCGCGCCGATCAACGGCCAGGGCCGATCCACCGCCTTCAGCTCCACCAGCATCCGCTCGCCATTGGGCGCGATCAGCATCGAACGCAGCGTGACGATCTCCGACAGCCGCGCCCCGCGCGCGCCCAGCCACCCCTTCACCGCCGCCGGCAAAGGCTGTGCCCCGCCGAGAACATCAATGTCCCCGCCCAGGATCCGGGTGCCGTCCTGCTGCAGGCCGCGGGCGATGCCCTCGCGCAGGGAGCCGATCGCGGCGATCGCGGCCACGCCGAGCGCCAGACACGCCAGCACGATCCGCAAGCCAACGATTCCACCCCGCAACTCACGGCGGGCGATGCGCAGGATAGTGGTCATGAAAGGGAAGGCGAGGGGCGCTGCCCCTCGACCCCGCTGGGGCCGGCGGCCCCAGACCCCATGACTTTTCCGCCTTCGGCGGGGAGGGGCCGTCGAGGCGGTGGAGAGACCCGGGCGGCCCCTCCCCGCCGAAGGCGGAACGAACGCGGGTCCAGGGACCGCTGGTCCCTGGCGGGTCCAGGGCAGAGCCCTGGCCTTCCTTCCACGCCCATCATCCCGCGATCCGCCCGTCCGCGATCCGGATGGTTCGCCCGCAGCGCGCGGCCAGGGCGGGGTCATGGGTGATCAGCATCAGCGTGGTGCCATGGCGGGCCTGCAGGTTGAACAGCAGGTCCATCACCACCTGGCCGGTGGCGCCGTCGAGGTTGCCGGTGGGTTCGTCGGCCAGCAGCAGGCGGGGGCGGGGGGCGAAGGCGCGGGCGAGGGCCACGCGCTGCTGTTCGCCACCGGAGAGCTGGCCGGGCAGGTGGGTCAGGCGGTGGCCGAGGCCAACGGATTTCAGGCTTTCGGCGGCGCGTTCCAGCGCATCGGCCGCGCCGGCCAGTTCCAGCGGGATGGCGACGTTTTCCAGCGCCGTCATGCTGGCGATAAGGTGGAAGGCCTGGAACACGATGCCGACCTCGCGGCGCCGCAGCCGGGCGAGTGCGTCTTCGCCGAGGCGGGTGAGTTCCTGGCCGGCGAGCTTCACGCTGCCGGAGGTCGCCCCTTCCAGCCCGGCCAGCACCATCAGCAGGCTGGTCTTGCCGGAGCCCGAGGGACCGACCACGCCGACGGCTTCTCCGGCCCGGATATCCAGGTCGATGCCCCGTAGGATGTTGACCGGCCCGGCGGCGGACGGCACGGTCAGGTGCAGGTCGCGCACCTCCACCAGGGGCGGAGACGTCGCCATATGGGCTGCATGGGCCGGAACATCGGCCTGAAGGGAGTCTGACGACGTGACCATAACGGCACGATATGGGCCCGGCTGGACCCGGCGCAAAGCAGCCATCGCGCTGGCTTGCGGTCTTTTCATCTCCGGCCGCGCCGTGGCGGCGCCGCTGCGCCTGCTGGTACTGGGCGATTCGCTGGCGGCCGGGTTCGGCCTGCCGGCCGCCGAGGGGTTCCAGGCGCGGCTGCTGGCCGGGCTGCGGGCGCGCGGGCTGGAGGTGCAGCTGGTGGATGGCGCGGTGAGCGGCGACACCACGGCGGGCGGCCGCGCGCGGCTGGATTGGGTGCTGGCGGAGCCGGTGGATGCGGCATTGGTGGAGCTGGGCGGAAATGACGGGCTGCGTGGCATCGACCCGCGCAACACGGAGGCGAACCTGGCCGCGATCCTGGATGCGCTGGCGGCGCGGAAGATTCCGGTGCTGCTGAGCGGCATGCTGGCGCCGCCCAATCTCGGCCGTGACTATGGCGACGAGTTCGCCGCCGCCTTCCGCCGGCTGGGGGCGCGGCCGGGCGTGATGTTCGACCCGTTCTTCCTGGAGGGCGTGGCGGGCGATCCCGCGCTGAACCAGCCGGACCGCATCCACCCCAATGCCAAGGGTGCGGCGATGGTGGCCGAGCGCATGGTGCCGCTGGTGGCGGCGCTTCTGGCGAAGGTCGGGAGGAACTGATGCGGCTGTTCGTCGGGCTGGAACTGCCGTGGGAGATGCGCGCGCGCCTGGCCATGCTCTCCGGCAGCGGTATCCCGGGCGCGAAATGGGTGCCGATCGAGAACTACCACCTGACGCTGCGCTTCATCGGCGAGGTGCCGCCCTATCGCGCGGAGGAGCTGGACGAGGCGCTGGCGGCGCTGCGCGGCAAGCGCTTCGCCTTCGAACTGAACGGCGTGGGCACCTTCGCCAAGGGCGGGCGCGATACGTCGCTCTGGGTGGGGGTAACGAAAAGCCCGCAGCTGGAGCACCTGGCCGGCAAGGTGGAAACGGCACTGCAGCGCGCAGGGATGGAGCCGGAGCGGCGGCGCTTCGCCCCTCACGTGACGCTGGCGCGGCTGGACAATCCGGCGCCGGACAAGCTCGCCGGCTTCGTCCAGGCGCATAATTTGTTCCGGGCCGGGCCGATCGAGGTGGAGCATTTCACCCTGTTCAGCTCCCTGCTGGGCAAGGAGGCGTCGGTCTACACGCCGGAAGTGGAGTACCCCCTGGCGTGAGCCTGGTTCACTTCATCACCCACCCCGACGTGGTGATCGACCCTGCGGTGCCGGTGCCGGACTGGCCGCTATCGGAACGTGGCCGGGCGCGGATGGCCGCCGCACTGGGCGCGCCGTGGGTGGCGGGCATCCGCGCGATCCATTGCAGCACGGAGCAGAAGGCGATCGACGGGGCGGCGATGCTGGCGGGGCATCTGGGCCTGCCCTTCGCCGCGCACGCCGACCTGGGCGAGAACGACCGCAGCGCCACCGGCTACCTGCCGCGGGTGGAGTTCGAGGCGACGGCGGATCTGTTCTTCGCCCATCCCAGCGAGAGCATCCGCGGCTGGGAGCGGGCGGTGGATGCGCAGGCGCGGATCGTGGCGGCGGTGGACCGGCTGCTGGCGGTGCCGCCGGTGAGCGATCTGGCGATCGTGGCGCATGGCGGGGTCGGCGCGCTGCTGCTCTGCGCGTTGCTGGGAGAAGGGATCAGCCGGGCGCGTGACCAGCCGCCGACGGCCTCCGGCGGGTTTCGCTTCGCCTTCGAGGCGGGTAGCCACCGTGTGGTGGCGGGCTGGGAAAGGATTGATGGCTGAGCTGGGCTTTGCCGAAACGCTGGAGCAGGCCGCCGCCGCAGCGCGAGTCTGCACGATCTGCGCGGCGCAGTTGCCGCTGGGGCCGCGCCCGGTCTTTCGTGTGTCGGAGACCGCGCGGCTGCTGATCGTGAGCCAGGCGCCGGGCACGAAGGTGCATGAGACCGGCATCCCGTTCAACGACGCCTCCGGCGACCGGCTGCGGGCCTGGCTGGGGGTGGATCGCGACATTTTCTACGATGCGTCCCGCGTGGCGCTGGTGCCGATGGGGCTGTGCTATCCCGGCCGGCTGCCGCAAGGCGGGGACGTGCCGCCGATGAAGATCTGCGCGCCCACCTGGCATCCGCGCCTGCTGCCGAAGATGAAGGCGGTGCGCCTCACGCTGCTGGTGGGCAGCTACGCGATCGCGCGAATGCTCGGGCCGGGTGGCATGGCGGCGCATGTGCGGCGCTGGCGCGAGCACCTGCCGGTGCTTCTGCCGCTGCCGCATCCCTCCTGGCGGACGGTGGGGTGGGAGGCGGCGAACCCCTGGTTCACGGCGGAGGTACTGCCGGAGTTGCGGTCGCGGCTGCGCGACCTGCTCGACAAGACGGGGCCGGCAGGGGAATGATCGCGACGTAACGTGGAGGGCTTTCATGACCATCCAGGCGCTCGGCTATATCGGCCTGCATGCGACCAGCCTTGAGGATTGGTCGGGCTTCGCAACCGGCGTGCTCGGCATGCAGCTCGCAGGCCGCAGCAACGCCGAGCTGTCCTTCCGGATGGACGACCGCGCCCAGCGGCTGGTGGTCGCGCGCGACGCGACGGATGCGCCGGCCTTCTTCGGCTGGGAGGTGGCGGATGGCGCGGCGCTGGATGCGATGGCGGCGCGGCTGGAGGCGGCCGGGCACCGCGTGGCGCGCGGCGATGCGGCGCTGTGCGACCGGCGGCGGGTGCGCGGGCTGATCGCCACCATGGACCCGTTCGGCAACCGGGTGGAACTGGTGCATGGGGGGGAGGTCACCGCCGAGCCGTTCCGGCCGGGCCGCACCATCTCCGGCTTCCGCACCGGCGCGCTCGGCATGGGCCATGCGGTGATGCTGGTGCAGGACATCGCGGCGGGGCTGGCCTTCTACCGCGATGTGCTGGGCTTCGGCGTGTCGGACTGGATCGAGCGGCCGTTCCGCGCCTATTTCATGCATGTGAACGGGCGGCACCACAGCTTCGCCATGCTGGAAAGCCCGGCGGCGACCACGTTCCACCACTTCATGGTGGAGCTGTTCAACCTGGACGATGTCGGCCAGGGCTACGATATCGCGCAGGAGCAGGACGGGCGGATCGCCACCACGCTGGGCCGGCACGCCAACGACCTGATGACGAGCTTCTATGCCCGCACGCCGGGTGGATTCCTGGTGGAATATGGCTGGGGCGGGCGGCGGGTGGACCCGGCCACCCACCAGGCCGAGGAATGCACGGCGGGGCCCTCCCTGTGGGGGCACGAGCGGGCGCGCATGACAGCGGAACAGCGGGCGGAGACGCAGGCGATGCGCCGGGCTGCGGCCGATGGCGGGCTGCGCGCGCCGGTGCAGGTGGTGGCGGGCAATTTCGCCATGGCGCCGGGCGAGTGCGCCTGGTGGGACGAGGTGAAGGGGGCGGCGGAGTAGGCGCGGCCACGTGGCGGGCGACGGGTGAAATCGCCGTAACCCCCTGGCCTGTGTCCCTGGGTTCCGTCACTGTCCCGGCTTCGGTTTTTTGACGGAGACGCCCCATGAAGCGCCGCACCTTCCTCGCAACCTCCGCAGCCCTGGGCGCCGCGCCTCTGGCCCGCCCGGCCCTGGCGCAGGGTGCCTCTAACCCGCGCGTGCTGCGCTTCGTGCCGCATGCCGACCTCGCCAACCCCGATCCGGTCTGGTCCACCACCACGGTGGCGGCGATGCACGGCATGATGGTGTGGGACACGCTGTACGGGCTGGACGAGGGCTTCCTGCCGCAGAAGCAGATGGTGGCCGGCGAGGAGATCAGCGATGACGGCCTGACCTGGACGCTGACCCTGCGCGAGGGGCTGGTGCACCATGATGGCGAAAAGGTCCGCGCCGCCGATGCGGTGGCATCGATCCAGCGTACCGCCAAGCGTGCGCCGCTGGTGGAAACACTGCTGTCCGTCACCAACGAGATGACCGCGGTGGATGACAACCGGCTGCGCTTCCGCCTGAAGCGGAAGTTCTCGCTGCTGCCCTATGCGCTGACCGGCGTCTATGTGATGCCGGAGCGCATCGCCAAGACCGATGCCTTCACCCAGATTGGCGAATACGTCGGCAGCGGCCCCTACCGCTTCGTGCGCGAGCAGTGGAAGGCCGGCGCCGGTGCCGTCTATGTCCGCAACGAGAAATACATCCCGCGCAGCGAGCCGATCAGCATGTGGGCCGGCGGCAAGGCGGTGCATTTCGACCGGGTGGAATGGACCACGATGCCCGATCCCTCCACCGCCTCGGCCGCCCTGCAGCGCGGTGAGATCGACTGGCTGGACGGCCCGCTGATCGACCTGGTGCCGCAGCTGCGCAAATCCCCGGGCGTGAAGGTGGAGCTGTTCGACACGCTCGGCAATCTGATGAGCCTGTTCTTCAACCAGTACCAGCCGCCCTTCGACAACGTGAAGCTGCGCCGCGCCGTGCTGGCGGCAACCAGCCAGCAGGATTTCGTGGATGCGGTGCTGGGCGACCAGGCCAAGGACCTCGGCGGCACCGGCGTGGGCGTGTTCCCGCCCAAATCCCCCTATGCCAGCAAGGCCGGGCTGGAGCTGATGACGGCCAACCTCGCCGCGGCGCGGAAGCTGGTGGCCGAGAGCGGCTACAAGGGCGAGAAGATCGTGTTCATGTCGCCCACCGACATCGCCTCGATCCGCCAGTCCTCGCTGGTGGGTGAGGCGCTGCTGAAATCCATGGGGCTGAACGTGGAGTTCGCCAGCATGGACTGGGGCACGATGATCCAGCGCCGCAACAGTGGCGAGCCGGTCGAGAAGGGCGGCTGGAGCTGCTACACCACCTCCTGGACCGGGCTTTCGATCAACACGCCGGCCACCCACCTGCCGCTGCGGGCCAATGGCCGCGCGGCCAGCGCCTGGTGGCGCCTGACCGACCCCGACCAGGAAAAGCTGCGCGATGCCTGGTTCGATGCGCCGGATCTCGCCGCGCAGCAGAAGATCGCCGCCGATATCCAGAAGCGCGCGCTGGAGAACGTGATGTTCGTGCCGCTGGGCCTGCAGTTCGCGCCCACCGCGTTCCGCAGCAATCTCAGCGGCTTTGCCAAATCCGGCTCCGCCGTGTTCTGGGGCGTGCGCAAGACCGCCTGAGGCGATACCTGCTCCCCCGGCGCGCGCGGAAACGCTGGCGTGCGCCGGGCGGAATGATCCATGCTGCCTGTCTGGAAAATCCCGGCAGGAGATCAACGATGCATCGACGCAGATTCCTTGCGACCGCTGGTGCAGGGGCCGCCGCTCTTGGGCTGTCCCACCCTTCGGCCGTCTCGGCGCAAGGCGCGCGCGTGCTGAAGTTCGTGCCGCAGGCCGATCTGGCGAGCCCCGACCCTGTCTGGTCCACGACCGTTGTCACCCTGATCCACTCCTACCTGGTGTGGGATCGGCTGTACGGGCTGGATGAAGGCCTGATCCCGCAGTTGCAGATGCTGTCCGGCGCCGCGGTGACGGATGGCGGGCTGACCTGGACGCTGACGCTGCGCGACGGGCTGGTCTATCACGACGGCGAACGGGTGCGGGCCATCGATGCGGTGCGGTCCATCGAGCGCACCGCCAAGCGCTACCCCTTGCCCGGCACCATGATGACGGCGGTGAACGAGCTGGTGGCGCTGGATGACAACCGGCTGCAGTTCCGCCTGAAGAAGCCGTTCCCGCTGCTGCCGCGCGCCCTGTGCGACGTGGCCGTGATGCCGGAGCGGATCGCCCTGACCGATGCGTTCACGCAGATCACCGAGATTGTCGGCAGCGGCCCGTACAAGTTCGTGCGCGAGGGCTGGAGGGCCGGCTCCAGCGTGCTCTACGTGAAGCACGACAAGTATGTGCCGCGCTCTGAACCGAACAGCATGTATGCGGGGTCGCTGGCGGCGAATTTCGACCGCATCGAATGGACGATCATGCCGGACCCGGCGACCGCCGCCGCGGCCCTGCAGCGCGGCGAGATCGACTGGCTGGACCAGCCGCTGATGGACCTGGTGCCGCAGCTGCGCAAGTCGGCCGGCGTGAAGGTGGATGTGTTCGACGCCTTCGGCAACCTGATGAGCCTGTTCTTCAACGTCTTCCAGCCACCGTTCAACAACCCCAAGCTGCGCCGCGCCGTGCTGTATGCGACCAACCAGCAGGATTACGTGGATGCGGTGCTCGGCGACCTCGCCAAGGAGCTGGGCGCCACCGGGGCCGGCGTGTTCCCGCCGCGCTCGCCCTATGCCAGCACCGCGGGGATGGAGAAGCTGCCGAAGAACGGCGACATGGCGCTGGCCAAGCGCATGGTCGCCGAGAGCGGCTACAAGGGCGAGAAGGTGCTGCTGATGTCGCCGTCGGATTTCCCCTCCATCCGCCAGGAATCGCTGGTGGCGGAGGCGATGTTCAAGGCGCTGGGCCTGAACGTGGAATTCGCCAGCATGGACTGGGGCACGATGATCGCCCGCCGCAACGGCAACAGCGACCTGCCGGAGAAGGGCGGCTGGTCCAGCTACTGCACCTGGTGGACCGGGCTTTCCATCGCCAGCCCCGCCGTGCACCTGCCGCTGTGGATGAACGGCGCCGACGCCAAGGCGATGTGGCGCCCGCAGGACGCGGACATGCTGAAGATGCGGTCCGACTGGATCGACGCGCCGGACATGGAGACCCAGAAGAAGATCGCCGCCGATCTGCAGCGCCGCGCGCTGGAGGAAGTGGTGCCGTTCGTGCCGCTGGGGGTGATGTACCTGCCCACGGCGTTCCGCGATACGCTCAGCGGGTTCTCCAAGTCGTATTTCCCGGTGTTCTGGGGGGTAAAGCGGGCGTAAGCGGTTCTTTTTTGAAAAAAAGAACCAAAAAACTTTTGTGACCTTGCGCCCGCCTTTCCCTGGAGAGGCGGGCGCAGATTCATGAAGTCTTTTTTGCTTCTTTTTTCTTCAGAAAAAAGAAGACGCTTACCTTCCCCTGAACTCCGGCTCCGCCCCCAGGAAGCTCCCCAAGGCGTGGTCGAACGCTTCGGGCGCTTCGATCATCGGCATATGGGCCGCGCCCTCGATCGCCTGGAAGGCGGCGTTGGGAATGAGGGAAGCGAGGCGCTGGCCGTAGGCGGGCGGGATGAGCCCATCCTGCGCGCCGTGCAGCACCAGGGTGGGGGCTTCGATGAAGGGCAGCCGGCGGGTGAGGCCGCGATCGGGGATGGGCCAAAGGAACTTGGTGGCGGAGCCGAGGTTGCGCTGGCGGGTCATCGGGTCGTCGGTGGCCGCCGGGGCGGCGTCGGGCTTGGCCCATTTGGCGGCGGCGAAGGCCGGCGGCGGCAGGGAGAAGGCATCGGGCAGCGGGTTCGCGTCGTCCCACAAGCCGTAGCTGTTCACCAGCACGAGGCGGCGGACCAGGTGCGGGCTGATGGCGGCGAGCTCGGCGGCGAACATGCCGCCCAGGCAGTGGCCGACCACGTCGATGCGGCGCACGCCGAGCGCGCGGATGATGCGGCGGAAATGCAGCGCCTGGTCGGTGATGTCGTGCATGGCGGCGAGGCCGTCGCTTTCGCCGAAGCCCGGGTGCTCCGGGGCGATGACGAGGCGGCTTTCGGCGAGGCGCTTCAGGAAGGGCGCGTCGCCGGGGTGGCCCTCGAAGCCGTGCAGCCAGAGTAGGGGGCGCCCTTGGCCGAAGCGAAACAGCCGCACGGTGGCGGCGCCGAAGGTCTGGAACTGCACGGCGTTACTCCGCGGCTTTGGCGAGGGGCAGGTGCGTGGCCGCGGGGGTCCAGCGGTCTTCGTGCTCGGCCCAGAGGTCGCGCAGGCCGGGGATCACCTCCTGCCCGACAAGGCGGGTGTTCTCCACCGCCACTTCCTCCGGCAGGTCGCCCTGGTGCAGGCAGGCGATGAGCTGGCCGATGCGCAGATCGGTGCACATCTCCCGCAGGCGCTGGCGCACGCGGGCAGGCGTGCCGGCGATGATGAAGCCGTGCTTGTCGTATTCCCAGAAGCTCATCTCGCCAGAGGCGGCCCGCGCCCGATCCTCGGCGGAGAGCTTGGATTCCGCGATCTTGCGATGGCCCATGATGGCCTGGACCGACTTGCTGGAGCGATAGCCGGGCGGCGCCTCATAGGCCGGGTTGGTGTAGCGGTTGCGGTAGAAATACTTCACGCCGTCGGTGTAGAGGCGTTCCGCTTCCGCATCGGTGTTGGCGCAGCAGATCAGCTGGGTGAAGGCCATGCGGTGCGGGTTCGTATCCGCCCCGCGCATGTCGCAGTATTCCCACCAGGCATCCACCAGCGGCTTGGCCGCATGCAGGCCCGAGAAGCTCAGGTGCCCGTAGCAGTAGTCGTTCTCGATGCAGAGATCCCAGGTTTCCACGCTGCCGGAGCCCGGCACCCAGATGGGGAACTTGGGCTGGATCGGCTTGGGCCACAAATTCACGTAGCGCAGCTTGGTGTATTTGCCGTTGAAGGCGAACGGCTCCTGCTCCGCCCAGGATTTCAGGATCAGCTGGCGGGCTTCCTCGAACCGGTCGCGCAGCTCGGCCGGCGGAATGCCATAGGCGAACACGCTGTCCATCGGCGTGCCGAAGACGAAGCCGGCAATCACGCGCCCGCCGGAGAGGCAATCGAGCCACGCCATTTCCTCCGCCACGCGGGTGGGCGGGTTGTACAGCGCCAGGCTGTCGCCGATGATCAGGATCGCGGCGCGCTGCGTGGTGTGGGCGAGTGCGGCGGCGAGCAGGTTCGGTGAGGGCGTGACGGCAAACGGCGTCTGGTGGTGCTCGTTCACCGCCAGGCCGTCGAACCCGTCCCGGTCGGCCTGTTGCATCAGGCGGATGAACATGCGGCACATCTCGCCCACCACATGGGGGTCGTGCAGCGCCTTGGGCGTGTCCACCCAGGAGGAGATCTTCTTGGCGCGGAAATCGGCAGGCAGCTTCGGATAGCTGGCCTCGGCGAACCAGTGGAACTTCATGGACGGGCCCCTTGTGCCATGGGCGGTTGCGGCAAGTGTGGCGAGGAACGGCTTGCGTGGCCAGGGGGGCGGCGTAGGCTTGCGGCATGTCCGTTGCCGCACCTGCTGAGCCTGCCCGTGTTGAACGCCTGTGGGCGGCGCTTTTGGCGGCCACGCTGCTGAACCTGCCGCTGGGCTCCGTCTATTCCTTCAGCGTGTTCCTGCGGCCGATCGAGCAGGAGCTGGACATCCCGCGCTCCGCCCTCTCGCTGGTGTTCGGGCTGGCCACCGTGGGGTTCACGGTGGGCTCGGTGGGGGCGGCGTTCCTGTTCCGTGTCGCCTCCGCGCCGTGGCTTGTGGTGGGGGCTGCGGTGGTGGCGGCCGGCGGGATCGCGCTGGCCTCCATGGCCCACGGGCTCCCATTGCTGCTGTTCGGCTATGGCGTGGTGTTCGGCACCGGCGGCGGGGTGGCCTACATCCTGCTCCAGCAGGGCGTGAACATGCTGGTGCGAAGCCGGCAGGGGCTGGTGAACGGCTATATCGTCTCGCTTTATCCGCTGGGCGCGATGATCGCCACGCCCGCCTTCCACTGGTGCAACGAGACCTTCGGCTGGCGCATCACGCTGGCGGGGCTCGCCGCCGTGCTGGTGGTCTGCGGCGCGGCGGCGGCGCTGTTGGCGCGGCATGGCGGGGCGCGGCTGGTGGCGCCGGTGGAAACGGCCGTGGCGCCGGGGAAGCTGGGGCTCACCTTCGTGAAGCTCTCCGCCACCTTCTTCCTCGCCGCCTCGGCCGGGCTGATGGTGCTGTCCCAGGCCCGCGAGATCGTGGCGGCCTATGGCGGTGCGGTCACACTGGCAGTGGCAGCCACCACCGGGATCACCGCGGCCATCGCCGCCGCGCGGCTCGGCGGGGGCTGGCTGGTGGACCGCTTCGCGGTGCCGCAGGTGATGTGCGGGGCGCATGCCCTGGCCCTGTGCGGCAGCGTGCTGCTGACGCTGTTCCCCTCGCCGCTGACGGCGGTGATCGGGCTGGGGATGGTGGGGATGGGCTACGGCTTCATCTCCGGCGCCACCGCCGGCGGCATCGGCATCTACTGGCGGCCGGCGGATTTCGGGCGCGTGGCCGGGCGGACCTATATCGCCTGGTGCCTCGCCGCCGTGGGCCTGCCGGTGCTGGCCGGCTACCTGTTCGACATCACCCGCGGCTACGGCGCGGCCATGCTGATCGCGGCGGCGGCCAACCTGGCGGGCATGGCGATGGCGCTCAGTCTGCCGCGGCGGGGGTGGAGGTAGGAAGGAAGCGGTTCTTTTTTGAAAAAAAGAACCAAAAAACTTTTATCCGCTG
>JAIXTK010000331.1 GCA_027483995.1 Acetobacteraceae bacterium | reverse complement strand
TCCGGCCGGAGTTCGTTGGCCAGGACATTCAGCCGCAGGTTGGGGTTGTAGAACGGGTCGCCCCGCTGGATTTCGGCCGCCCAGCGGGATTGGAACAGGGCCGTGTCCGCCGCGTGCAGCCATTGGCCCGCCGGCTTGCGGGTGCGGGATTCGTGATGGAGCAGCACGGTCTGCCCGTCCTGCAGGATCCTGAGGCCCCGGGCGCGCAGGCGCAGGCAGAGATCGGTGTCGTTGAAGCCGATCGGCAGCGCCTCGTCGAAGCCGCCGGCGTCACGGAAGGTCTCGGCGCGCAGCATCATGCAGGCGGCGGTCACAGCGCTGACCTCGCGCAGCGCGGTGAATTCGCGGTTGGGGCCGTGCAGGCGGGCGCCGGTTGCGTCGAAGGCGTGGCGCATGGCGTGGGCATGGGTGGCGGAGCCGTCGAAGCCCAGCACCACGCCGGCGTGCTGGATGCGGCGATCGGGGTAGAGCAGCAGCGTACCGACAGCGCCGACATCCCGGCGGGCGGCGAGGCTGCGCAGGCGGGCGAGCCAGCCGGGGGCCAGCGCCTCCGTGTCGTTGTTCAGGAACAGCAGCGTTTCCGCCTCGGCGCCGTGGCGGGCCACGGCCTGGTTGTTCATGCGGGCGAAGTGGAACGGGCCCTGATAGGGCATCACCGTCACCAGCCCGGCAATCTGGCGGAGATAGGCGCGGGCTTCGGGTTCATCGGAGTCGTGGTCGATGACGACGATGTCGAGCGGGGTGGTTTCGCGGGTGCGGAAAAGGGACTGGAGGCAGGTGCGCAGCAGTGCCACCTGGTTGCGGGTGGGGATGATGGCCAGCGTGCGGCCCTGGGGCTGCGGCCAGTGGGTGACGAGGCCGGTGGGGGTGAGCTCTGCGGTGGCTTCGGGGGCAACGCGGGCAAGGTGGCGCTGAACAGCACGAAGTTCAGCGGCGCCGGGGGCGCGGGATGGGTCCGGCGTGCGATGCAGGATGCGCGGGATATGGGCGATGGGGTGGGTTTCAGACAAAGCGAGCAGGAGCTCGGCGGGGTCGCCGGTGATGGATGCGGTGCGCAAGGCGAAGGCGGTGCCGGGATCCAGGCTGCTGCGCAGGCCATCCGGCGAAGGGGTGGGGTGGCAGGCGATATCGGTGGCACCGCCAGGGAGAAGCAGGGCGTGGTCCCACAGGAAGGCGGCCGGTTCGGGGTTCCGCGCGGCCTGGAGGAGGTGCCACAGCGCGTCGCTCTCCAGCACCGTCGGGCCGGTGACGACGAGGCTGATGGGGTAGCGGGGCTTCGTGCGCGGGGTGAGGAGGCGGATATTGCCGCCGGGGCGGAGCGGGCCTTCGCGCACCAGCAATTCCCAGCTGCCGGCGAGCTGGGCGCGGAGGGAGGCGACGAGTTCAGGCAGGCCGCGGCGGGTGCGGGCAATAACGGTCACGCCCTGGCCCGCGACGCGATGGCGCATCATGCGGCGCAGGCGCAGCAGGGTTGGCTTCGGCAGGTCGTTCCAGCGCGACAGGAAGCGGGCAACGCTGGGCGGATCTGCGGCCGGGGCGGGGGAGCCGGGCAGGACGGTGCCGGTTTGCGCATCAACCAAGGTAACAGTGGCACCGGCCAGCGTGGCGGCGTGGGGCGAGAGATCGAGCACGAAGCCGCAATTGCCGTCACCGAGGCCGGCCTGTTGCACGTCGCCACGGAACAGGTCGGCCGGCGTTTCGGCCAGGATGCGGCCATCGGCGATGGCCCGGATGGCAACGCGGCGGGCAGGATTGGCAGGGTCCCGCGCCCAGCCGATGGCGGCATGGCGGGTGAGCGATTCCAGGTAACCTTGGAGCTGCGGCATCAAAGCGAAGGCGGAAAACCGTCATCCGTTTGCCGATGCCGGCAAACGAATGAAAGTTTTTTGGTTCTTTTTTTCAAAAAAGAACGCCCTTGCTTGCGTCAGGCACTGGTATCCACCGGGCTTATGATGCGCGGCAGCCCCTCGCGATAATTGTAGTTGGTATTGGCGTCTTCCCCGTGCGGCACGGTGCAGCCGGCGTATTCGCCGTCATCGTCCTGGAAATGCGCCCGGTGGGTTTCCACGTCGCCCCAGACGGCGCCGATCTGGTGGTAGTGGTATTGCAGCGCGCGGCGCCGCATGTCGGACGTGTTGGGCGCGGTGTAGTGGTGCAGCAGGGAGTGGAAGACCAGCGCATCGCCGGGTTCCATGCTGATGGGGATGCGTTCATTGGCGCGCAGCTTGCCGGGGATGATGCGGCAGCGGTTGAAGTCGTTCTCGTGCACGTGGGGCACGCCGCCTTCCAGGTGGGTGCCGGGCACCAGTTCCATGCAGCCATTCATCGGCAGCGCCGAGTCGAGCGCGATCCAGACACCGACGATGAGCGAGGGATCGGTGAGGCGGAAGTAGGAGGCATCCTGGTGCCAGGGCTTCTCGCTGCCGATTCGCGGCGGCTTCACCAGCGCCATTTCCTGGAACAGCAGGCGGCCCTGGCCGAGGATCTGGTCGAGGCAGGCATGCAGGCGGCGGCTGTTGGCAGCGGCCTTCAGCGCCGGCGAGTCTTCAGTGAAGTCCATGTATTTGCGGATGAAATCCGCGCAGCGCTCGGGGGTTTGGGCAGCGCTCTCGAAACCGGTTTCAAACATCAGCGTGGTTTCGCGGCGCGGGATGGCGCCGGTGGCCAGGCCCGTGAGGGCCTGCTTGCAGGCTTCAATGGTGTGCGGGCCGAGCAGGCCCTTCAGCAACACCCAGCCGTCGCGGCGGTACTGGGCGATTTCCTCGTGGGTCAGCAGCCGCTGGTCCCCGGCGGTGGTGGCATCCATCGCGCGTTCCTCCGCATGCGTTGTTGCAGGGAGCATGGCGCAATTGGGGGTCGCGCGTCCAATCTGGCTGGTGTTGGAGCGATTCGCAGGGGACAAGATCGATGCGCAATGTGATCGTGTGCGACCATCCGCTGGTGCAGCACAAGCTGACGCTGCTGCGGGACAAGGGGACGTCCACGCTGGGGTTCCGGCGCATCGCGGGCGAGATCGCGCTGCTGATGGCCTATGAGCTGACGCGCGATCTGCCGCTGGAGATGGTGGAGATCGAAACACCGCTGGAGACGATGCAGGCGCCACAGATCGCCGGCAAGAAGCTGTGCCTTGTCAGTATCCTGCGGGCCGGGAACGGCATCCTGGAAGGGATGCTGGACATCGTGCCGGCGGCCAGGGTGGGGCATGTGGGGCTGTATCGCGACCCCGAGAGCCTGCGGCCGGTGGAATACTACCTGAAGCTGCCGGAGGACGTGGCGCAGCGGCTGGTCATCGTGGTGGACCCGATGCTGGCCACCGGCCATTCCGCCGCGGCGGCAGTGGCGCGGGTGAAGCAGGCGGGGGCATCGCAGATCCGCTTTGCCTGCCTGCTGGCGGCACCAGAGGGCATTGCCGCCTTCCATGCAGAGCATCCCGATGTGCCTGTGTACACCGGCTGCATCGATCGCGGGCTGGATGGGCACGGCTATATCCGCCCGGGGCTGGGCGATGCCGGGGACCGGATCTACGGCACCCGGTAGTCCCGCGCCGTGAGACCGCCGCATGGGCGGGCACGCAAAAGGATAGCGAAGCATTAATTTCGCCAGTCTCAGGGAAATGCGTTTGTTTTAGTTTTGATTAAGATGCTTGGCCAATACAGGGCTGGCCATGCACGAATTAACTCCCTCGGTAATGGTTGGCCCGGCGACGGCGCCAACAGCCCCCTTTCCCCGGCGGATGCCACCCGGCATCCCGGCCGGGGTGATGAGGCAACCGTGGGGACCTGACCGGATCCACATCATGCCCCTGCCCCTGCGCCTGGCCGTACGGCCCGAAGACAAGCTCCAGCCCGACGGCTGAGCGCCGTCCCACCGCCAACGTCTTTCTGATCCGGCCGACGCGGCGCGCATGCGCGAACCGCCAACGCCACCGGCTTGCCCATCACGGGCCGAACCTGCCGACCGATGCTTTTCCGCAACTGCCTTTCCGAACGGTGCGCCGTCTCTTTCCTCCGCCAGCAAGGACATTCCAATGACCGCGATCTTCCGCCTCGCTGCCACCGCAACCCTCGCCGCCGGGCTGTTCACCGCCCTGCCGGCCAACGCCCAGACCGTGCCTGCCGCCGCGGCCCCGCCGGTGATCAGCATGCGTGCCGATGCCTCTGCCATCACCGCGGCCCTGCGCAAGCGCGACGCGCTGGCGGTGAAGCAGAGCGAGTTCCTGGGCCGCCAGCATGTGGCGCAGCCGCAGATTCAGCAGCGCCTGGCCGAGATGCAGGCCCGCCCGGCGTTGCGCACACGAACCCGCTGACCCCCTTCCCCATGATCAAGACCGAAAGCCCCCAGACCATGAGCAACACGTTCCGCTTCGCCGCTGCCGCCACCTTGGCCACCGGGCTGTTCGCAGCCCTGCCGGCCGCCGCCCAGACCGCGGCGCCCACGTCGCCTTCCATCGCCGAGATGCAGGCCCGCCGCGCCAAGCCGACCGACCTCGCCGCCGCCCTGAAGCAGCGCGACGCCATCGTGGCCAGGCAGGCCGC
>JAIXTK010000421.1 GCA_027483995.1 Acetobacteraceae bacterium | reverse complement strand
TGCTTCCCTTGGTCTTGGTCGGTGCACCGGCGCCCGTCGTGCTGCTGCCGCTGGTGATGACGAGATCGATGGGATCGAGCACGATGGTGCCGATGGCTCCGGCAACGGCCGTCACATCCGCCCGGCCACCCAACGCGACGGTATCACCTGATACTTCGATGTAGCCGCCATCGCCGCCCGTTGTACCTCCGCGCGCTGAAGCCTCACCTTTGTGCTGTGTCGTACCGCCCTGGCTGAGGATAGTGACATTGCCGCCAGGGCCATTGAGGGTCGCGTCTGCGGCGATGCGCGCGCCGGATTCTATGATGACGTCGCGGGCGGTCGGAGCCTTGACCGTGGGACCGCCCTTTGCCCGGGCGATGGTGGTGCCGATGGCGGCCGTGCCACCTCCCGACTTGCCGGAAACGTCAACGCCCGCACCGTGCTTGAGGGCGACGGTTCTGGAGGGGGCATTGATTTCGACCTGGCCGCCCTTGCTGCCGGAGCTGATGCCTTGCGCCAGGATTGTTCCAGTGACAGCGACGTCGCCGCCATTGGCCTTGATGGCGACCTGACCAGTCCGATTGCCGACCGTGTTGGCGCGAACGATACCGCCTGCAGTCACCAGGTTCTGGACGACGCCATCGACAGCACTGGCGGTGAGCAGGATCGTACCGCCATCGGCGACGATCGTGCCGGTATTGGTAACGAGTGCGGTGGCTCCCTTGCCGTCAGCACCAACTGGTATGTGCGTGACCTGGCGTGTGACATCGATGGACAGAAGCCCATCGCCATAGAGATCGACCGTATGAGCTTCCGCCCCAGCCAAGACAACGCGGCCCATCTGGGCACGGATGACGCCGGAATTGGCAACCTGGGGGGCTACAAGAGCGGCAAGGCCGGTCTGTGCCACGGTAATGCTGCCATGATTCTCGACCTTGGCCCCCGGGCGAGGGGCCTGGTCGAATATGAGGCGGCCTGCGCGTGCATTGGCGTCGGAGATGCCGGGCGCGGAGGCGATCAGCGTGTTGACGTTGACCTCTGCGCCTTGCGTGAACACAACGCCCGACTGGTTCTGGACCACCACCACGCCGTTGGACGCAAGCTTGCCGGCGATGACCGAGGGGCTGGTGGGTGAGATGACACGGTTGACGGAGACGGACTGGCTTGTTGGCACCTGGTAGGTCACCGACGCCGTTTTGCCGATGTCGAAGGATTTCCAGTCGTAGGCACCATACGCGGTGGACTGCTTCACCGTCATGGCCGCGGTGCCGGCGCCTGTGGTTGCGGTGATCCGGGCCTGGCCCGCAATCACCTGGCCGCCGGTGGGCAATGCCGTTGCAGCGGGGGCTGTCTGCGCCAGAGCACGTGGCGAAGGGGCAACGAGTGCGACGAGAAAAACGGCCTGCAGGGCCGTGCTCCGCAGAAGGTCGTGGCGTGGTCGCAGGTCCTCCGGGACGATATCGCATGAGGTCACAACGCCGGGTCGACCTGCCAGGAGGCAAGCGGTACGCATGGCACCAGGACCTGTGTTGCGTGTGCGCATGGCTAGAACCGCGTGGTCAATCGCCAGTAGATCGCATCTGCATTCAGCGCGGGCGTGTTGGACTGTGCACCAAGTGGGCGCCGGACAATCCGGCGTACCCATTCGATGTCGGCCGAAACGCTGGCGGAAAGCCGCATCCGTGTTCCTGCTCCGAAGGACTGCAGGCGTCGGTTGGGGTCTGTTTTCTGGTTTTCCACGGTCTCACCCCAGTCATAGAATGTGTAGACCGTGGCGCCGACCTCCAGCGGATAGCCCAATGCATCGATACTGAAGCCGGTATTCAGCTGCAGTTCCATGGCAGTTGCCCAGGCCTTGTCGCCGCTGACCTGGCCCGCGAAGTAGCCGCGATTGATGCGCGCACCGCCGAGGTAGAATTTCTCCGAGGAAGGCAGGATGTCTGCGCTGTACTGGCCAGCGGCTGTCGCTTGCAATGCAACCGAGGCCCCCTCCCAGGCGTCGAACAATGTCTGGGTCCGGCTGAACTCCATGTTGACCTTGGTGAACTCAACAAGCTGGTTCTGTCGCCCCACGTTCACGGGATTGCTCGGCGAGGCACCGAGCGTGTCGAGGCCTCGTGATATCCTGATGGCCGCGGTGGAGACCGCACCGCGTTCGGACCCGAGCCACGTGTCCTGGCGTGCATACTCGGTACCGGCGCGCAGCACGCGAAGATTGTCGCGGCTGGTTTGGCGGGCCGGGTCGCCGGTAAAGATCTCATTGTCCAGGAGTTCCGCAGTACCGAACACGGACAGACTTTGCTGGCGGCTGCGGATAACCGGATAGCTCGTGGTGATGCCGGCAGTGGTGGTGATGCCATGGTAGCGATTGGCGCGCAGGGCGCCGGAAGGGTCCGCTGTTCCGGAGCCGCCGAAAAGACGGATCTTGAGACCCGATCCGCCAACAAACACCTCGGTACCAACCTGGCCGAAGATCTGCGTGTTGTTGAACGAACGGAAGAGCGAGACGGTGGTGCGCTCGCCGTACTCGCTGAAGCTGTTGGCGTCGAGCGCAAGCAAGGCACCTTCCGGACCCGTGAAGGGCGCGCCGCGGTTGTCGGCGACGATCGTTGCCCCCCATGGTGTCCGCTGAACCTGGGCGATCAGGGTCAGCGCGCCAGGCGCTTCGGTCGACGGGCGCAGCACGGCGCGCAGGGAGACCCCTGGCACGTCCTGGGCAAGGAGAAGGGCGCGCTCCAGTGTCGCGGAATCGATCGGGCGCGTCTCGGTCAGGCGATTGAGAAAGCGCAGGATCTGGGTGCCGGCCGGGCCAATATCGCCATCGAGCTTCACCTCCGCGATATGGCCTTCGGTAACAACAAAGCGGACGCGGCCGGCGCCACCATCGGCAAGAGTGACCCCTGTCAGGAGATAGCCATCTCTTCGATAGCGCCCCAGGATATCTTGCCGTGCCGCTTCAACCTGTGACCGGGTGAGCGCGCCGCGCACCGTGTCCGTGATCGGCGCCCATGTGTCGGCGCCATAGACCGTGGAGCCCTCGACGGTCGCGCCGTTGATCTGGAACACGTCGTCCGGGTTCCCTCGGCTGATCGATGCGGCCCCCGGGGTGATGGCAGGGCCACCCACCGATGGCCGCGGCACGGGGGCGATCCGCGGGATCGGCGAACCGGCAGGAACCTGCGGCAAGGCCTGTGCCTGTGCGCTGTCTTGAGCGGCGAATGCGAGCAGGAGGGCCAGGGGAAGCGCGCCAACGGCCGTCATTGTCGCCGGGCTCCGTGGCGCAGAATCCGCCTGCGTCTGCAGTTTCGTACCCTCCTGGTGGTGGCCGCATCGGTATGCAATTTCCACGGTTACCGCTGGGCATGCAATGCTGGTGGTGAAGCACTTCGGTATGACTTCGCCGCTGTGCCGTTCGATGACAAATGTGGCGACCGATGAACCCGACCATGCACGAGGAAGACCGATGATGACGCTGCCGATGCCCACATTGGATCATGTCGTGGTCAATGTTCACGATCAGATGGACCTGGGGCGGGCCGTGTATGAGCGGCTGGGCTTCACGCTGACCCCGCGGGGCTATCACTCGCTCGGCTCGGTCAATCACCTGGCGATCTTCGCCACCGATTATCTGGAGCTGATCGGCACGCCGCCCGGCGGTGGCGGCCGACGGGACATCCTGGGATGGCCGATGGGCCTGAACGGGCTGGTTTGGGGCACGGAGGACTCGGCCGCCGTTTCCGCCGCCCTGGCAGAGGCAGGCGTGGAGGCGTCTCCGCCCAATGAGTTCACCCGCCCGGTGGAGTTCGATGGGGGCGCGCGGGATGCCGTGTTCCGCACCGTCCGGTTGCCCAATGAGGCGACGGAGGCGGGCAGGCTGTACTTCTGCCATCACCTTACCCGCGATCTGGTGTGGCGGGATGAATGGCGCCGGCATGCGAACGGGGCGTTGGGTGTGCAGCAAGCGGTGATCGCCGCTGAGGACCCGGCGCGGCTGGGGGCGCTGTTCGGCCGCATGTTCGGCGCGGAGGCGGTCCGCAGCATTGCCGGCGGCGTGCGGCTCTGCGTTGGCCTGTCCTGCTTCGATATCGTGGATCCGCGGGAACTCGCCGCGCGGTTTGGCGCCGCGGCGGCACCGGCGCTGGGGCGGCGCGAGTGGATGG
The DNA here is from genome assembly GCA_027483995.1 of Acetobacteraceae bacterium. Taxonomy (GTDB): domain Bacteria; phylum Pseudomonadota; class Alphaproteobacteria; order Acetobacterales; family Acetobacteraceae; genus CAMDGX01. Next base: position 6,685 of record JAIXTK010000421.1, on the reverse strand, counting down.
CCGCGTTGGTCCTGCGCACTCAGGGGCTGGATATGGCCGAGGCGGCGCTGCGGGCCGGTGGTGTTGCGTTGGCAGCACATGCGCCTGATCGTGTTCTGGTGGGGCCGGAGCAGACGATGGGCGTCACGCTGGCCTTCGTGGCGTAGAGGTCATGGCGATGGACAAGGTTCTGGTGGTGACGGGCGGCAGCACCGGCATCGGTGCGGCCGTGGCGCGGATGGCGGCGGCACAGGGATATGCCGTGGGGCTCAGCTATCGCAGCAGCGAGGGGCCGGCGCGGCAGGTTGTGGAAGAGATCCGCGGCGCCGGCGGTCGGGCCTTCGCGATGCAGGCGGACAGTGCCTCCCCTGAGCAGACGGCGGCATTCTTTGCCGCGGTGGATCGTGAACTCGGCCGCGTGACGGCCCTGGTGAACAATGCGGGTATCACCGGACCGATCAGCCGCATCGAGGCCTTGGACCCAGCTGCCCTGGACCAGGTGCTGGCGATCAATGTGAAGGGCTGCTTCCTGGCCCTGCGTGAGGCGATCCTGCGCATGGCGACGGATCTGGGCGGCGCCGGCGGGGCCGTGGTGAACGTGTCGTCACGCGCCAGCGAGATTGGCGGCGCGAATGAGTGGGTGCATTACGCGGCTTCGAAAGGGGCGGTGGATACGCTCACCATCGGCGCGTCGCGCGAATTGGCGCCGCGGGGAATCCGGGTGAACGCGGTGAACCCGGGCCTGATCGACACGGAAATACATGCCAAGGCCGGCGTGCCGGACCGGGCCGAACGGTTCAAGCCGATGATCCCGATGGCGCGCGCCGGCTCCGCCGAGGAAGTGGCGGACGTCATCCTGTGGCTGCTGTCGGAGCAGAGTTCCTACGTAACCGGCGCGCTGGTGCCGATCGGCGGCGGGCGCTAGGCCCGCCGCCTTCGGGCGCTATCCGGCCGCAGTCACCAGGTGGTTGGCCCACTGGGTGCGTAGCGCAAGCTTCTGCACCTTGCCGGTGGCGGTGTGGGGAAGGTCCTTCACCACCACCACATCGTCGGGGATCCACCACTTGGCGACCTTGCCCTCGTAGAACGAGAGCAGTGCCTTCTTGTCGATCTCCTTGCCCTCCCGCGCCACGACGATCAGCAGCGGGCGTTCGTCCCACTTCTCGTGCCGGGCGGCAATGATCGCAGCCTCGGCGACGTCGGGGTGCGACATGGCGAGGTTCTCCAGCTGGATGGAGCTGATCCATTCGCCGCCGGACTTGATCACGTCCTTCGAGCGATCGGTGATTTCCATGTAGCCATCGGGGCTGATGGTGGCGACGTCACCGGTGGCAAACCACCCGTCCGGCGTCAGTGCGTCGCCGGCGGTGCCACCGAAATAGCTGCTGCAAACCCAGTAGCCCTTCGATTGCAGATGGCCGGAGGTCTTGCTGTCCCACGGCAGTTCCTTGCCTTCATCATCCGCGATGCGCATGTCCACACCGTAGATGCTGCGGCCCTGGGTCAGCTGCAGCGCCATCTTCTCGTCGCCGGTCAGGTCGATATTGGCTGGCTTGGGCGCATTGTAGGTACCCAGGGGCGACAGCTCTGACATGCCCCAGGCATGGTCGATGCGGATGCCGTATTCCTTGTCGAAGGCTTCGAACAGCAGTTGCGGGCAGGCGGACCCGCCGATAACGAAACTCTTCACCGTATGCAGCCGCTCGCCGCTGCTGCGCAGGTGGTTGAGCAGCCCGAGCCAGACCGTCGGCACGCCGGCCGAGAGAGTGACCCGCTCGTCATTCATCAGCTTGGTCAGGCTGGCTCCATCCAGATGCCGGCCCGGCATGATCAGCGACGCCCCGGTCATCGGCGCGCTGTAGGGCGTGCCCCAGGCATTCACGTGGAACATCGGCACCACGGGCAGCACGCGGTCGGTAGAGCGCAGGCCAATCACGTCGGCCATGTTGCTGGCGAAGGCATGCAGGACAGTGGAGCGGTGGCTATACAGCACACCCTTCGGCTTGCCGGTGGTGCCGGAGGTATAGCAGAGGGCCGCTGCCGTGTTCTCGTCGAAGCCGGGCCAGGCGTAGGTGTCGTCGGCCGCCTCCATGAGCTCTTCGTAGCAGAGCAGTTCCATCCCCTCCGGCAGGGCGATGTCCGGCATGTGCGCACGCTCGGTCATGAAGACCACGGCGCGAAGGCTGGCGCGCACATCCTTGGCCACGGCGGCGATGATTGGGGCAAAGGTCGTGTCGAGGAACAGCACCACGTCGCTGGCGTGGTTGATGATGTAGATGATGTCGGCAGGCGACAGGCGCGGATTGATGGTGTGGCAGATCGCGCCCATGCCGGAGATGCCGTAGTACAGCTCGAAGTGCCGATACCCGTTCCATGCCAGCGTCGCCACCCGGTCGCCGCCATTGACGCCAAGGCGCTGCAGCATGCGCGCCGCACGGCGGCACCGCGGCTCAATCTCGCTGTAGGTGGTGCGATGCAGGGCGCCTTCGACCGTCTTGGAGACGATCTCGCCGGTGCCGTGGTGCCGGGCGGCGTGCTGGATGATGGAGCTGATCAGCAGTGGTTGCGCCTGCATCAGGCCGAGCATGTCCGTTCTCCCTGCTCCGGGGGCCATTCGCCGCCCGGGTCGATTATGAGGCCGATCCTACGGCCGCCAACCGGCCGCGCCAACCGCAACTGCGATGGGCGCGACCAGGGCAGCCGAGTTGCCTGCAATATGGGAGTGCGGAGCCGTGTTCAACGGCCTGTTCGATACGATTCGGTGCGCCCGACCCTCAGCCGTGCTGGGTGATGAACTGCTTGATGCGCGGGGCGATGTCCGCGTTGAAGCGGCGGCCATTGAACAGCCCATAGTGGCCAACGCCAGGCTGCTCCCAGTGGGCATGCTTCTCTGGCGCGAGATTATGTGCCAGGGCGTGCGCGGCGCGGGTCTGCCCGATCCCGGAGATATCATCGCGCTCGCCCTCAACGGTCAGCAGCGCGGTGCGGGCAATGGCGGCGGGTTCCACAAGCTGGTCCCGGTGGCGGAACATACCCCGCGGGAGGTGGTGCTCCTGGAAAACGCGCTCGATGGTCTGCAGGTAGTAGTCCGAGGGCAGGTCCATCACGGCGCGGTATTCATCGTAGAAGGCGCGCTTGGAGGCCAGGGGCTCGCCATCGCCTTCCACGAGATGCTGGAACATCTCCCAATGCGCCTGCATGTGGCGGTCGAGATTCATGGCCATGAAGCCGGCAAGCTGCAGGAAGCCGGGATAGACCTGGCGCATGAAGCCCATGTTCCCGAACGGCACGCGGTGGATCACGTTCCGCCGGAACCACTCCAGATTGCGGCTCTTGGCGAAGGCATTCACGGCCGTCGGCCCCTCGCGGGTATCGATGGGCCCGCCGATCAGGGTCATGGAGCGCGGCGCGGCATGCGGCGCCTCGGCATTCATCAAGGAGATGGCGGCGAGCACGGGAACGGCGGGCTGGCACACCGCGATCACATGGCAATCCGGGCCCAGATGCTCGATGAAGGCCATCACGTAGTCGACGTAGTCATCCAGATTGAAGTCCGGGCCCATCGCCGGCATGTCGCGCGCATCGCGCCAATCGGTCATGTACACGTTGTGATCGGGCAGGAATGCCTGGACGGTGCCACGCAGCAGCGTGGCGTAATGGCCGGACATGGGCGCGACCATCAGAACCGTGGGGTCCTGCGGCCGATGAGTTTCCCTGCGGAAGCGGAGCAGGTCGCACCACGGCTTGCGAAGCGCCACCTCCTCATGAACGGCAACGTCCGCACCATCGATCCTGGTCGTGGGAAGGCCCCAGGCCGGTTTGCCGAAGGCCCGGGTGGTGTGCTCGAAGCTGTCCAGCGCGGCGGCGGAAATGCGTCCCAGCGGGGTCTCGCGCAATGGGTTGAAGGGCAAATCAAGAATGGAAAGGGCGCCCGTGGCGGCCATGCGCATGGGGGCGAGTGCCACCCGCTGCATTTCGTAGACGTGATAAAGCATCCGGTCCCTTCGGTGTTCGCTGGCCCTGCCGCGCGGAAATGCCCGGCTTCCCGTGTCCCTTGTCGTGGACCGCTGCCAGGCAAGCTGCGCTTGGCAGAGGCTCGCCCTTGGCGTGGGATCGCCGGCGAGAAGGCAGACTTCCAGTGTGCGATAATCCATAACGGATAACGAAGTCTCAAGCGATTGCAGCCCGCACACAGGGCACGGCAGCCCCGCATGAATGTGCGGTGCGCGGTGCCTGACCGTAACGGGCCGCATAAGAGCCCTCCGCTTCAGCGTGAAACTGGTCTAGGTTCCGCGGCATAACGTGGCTTCCGGCCGCGTCCGGGAAACGCCGCTCAAGGAGCAGAACATGACCGACGTCTTCATCGTCTCAGGCGTACGCACCGCCGTAGGCACATTCGGCGGGTCGCTGAAGGACATCACCCCCTCTGAACTGGTCGCTGCCGTGGCGAAGGAAGCGGTGGCGCGGGCGAAGGTGGATCCCGGCGAAATCGGCCTCGCCGTGTTCGGCCAGATCGTCCACACCGATCCGCGCGACATGTACATCTCCCGCATCGCCGTGATCGAAGGCGGCCTGCCGGAGCATATCCCGGCCGTGACGGTGAACCGCCTGTGCGGCAGCGGCCTCCAGTCCATCCTCACGGCGGCCAATGCCATCAAGGCCGGCGACTGCGACATCGCGCTGGCCGGTGGCGTGGAAAACATGAGCCGCGCGCCCTACCAGGTCGCGGCCGCGCGGTGGGGCCAGAAGATGGGCGACACCACCATGAAGGACACGCTGGACGGCGCCCTGAACGACCCGTTCCACCGCATCCTGATGGGCGTGACGGCGGAGAACCTCGCCGAAAGCCATGGGATCACCCGCGAACAACAGGATGCGCTGGCGGTGGAAAGCCATCGCCGCGCCAGCCAGGCGATCGCGGAGGGCCGCTTCAAGGAGCAGATCCTTCCGATCGAAGTGAAGTCCCGTAAGGGGCCCGCGGTGTTCGATACCGATGAGCACGTGCGCCACGGCGCCACGATGGACGACCTGGCCGGGCTGCGGGCCGTCTTCAAGAAGAACGGCAGCGTCACCGCCGGCAATGCCAGCGGCATCAACGACGGCGCCGCCGCGGTGATGCTGGCCAGTGGCGAGGCGGTGAAGCGCCTGAACCTCACGCCCCTGGCGCGCATCGTGGCGGCCGGCCATGCCGGCGTCGATCCGCGCTACATGGGCATCGGCCCCGTGCCCGCCAGCCGCAAGGCGCTGGAGCGGGCCGGGATGAAGGTGTCGGACATGGACGTGATCGAGTCCAACGAGGCCTTCGCCGCCCAGGCCTGCGCCGTGGCGCGCGACCTGGAGTTCGACATGGCGAAGGTGAACCCGAACGGCTCCGGCATCTCGCTCGGCCATCCCGTGGGCGCGACCGGCACCATCGTGACGGTGAAGGCGATGTACGAAATGCGCCGCACCGGCGGCAAGCATGCCCTGGTGACCATGTGCATCGGTGGCGGCCAGGGCATCGCCGCGGTGCTCGAACGGGTCTGAAAGGCTAGGGCGAGGTCCGCTCCCGGCCCTCGTTCTGTTCCAACCACGCGACCACGCCGCAGCCTGCGGTGTGGCCGGTGGCAAGGCTGGCCGTGAGGAGGTAACCGCCCGTCGGTGCCTCCCAATCCAGCATCTCCCCAGCGACAAAGAGGCCGGGATGGTTGGCCACCATCAGCTCGGCCGTCAGGTCGCCCAGGGCCACGCCGCCAGCAGTGGAGATCGCTCGGTCAAGGCTGAACGGCGCTGTCAGCGCGACTGGCACGGACTTGATGAGCGCCGCCAGCGCCCCATCACTGCCCTGATGCAGCGCCTCCTGCACCAGGGCGATGGCCACCGGGCTGAGCACGGCATGGCGCTTGAGGTGTGTCGAAAGGGAGGAACTCCCACGCGGGGATGCCAGCCGGGTTGCGAGGTTTGCTTCCGTGAGGTCCGGGCGCAAGTCGATGCGCAGGATGGTCGTGCCCTCAGCCGCAATCGCCTCACGCAGCGGGGCCGACAGGGCATAGATGGCGCCCCCTTCCAACCCCGCCTCAGTCACCACCGCTTCGCCGCGAACCATCCGCCCCTGGTGATGCAGTGCAATGCGCTTCAGCGGACTCCCGGCGTGCCGGCGCATATGCGTTGACCACGGCACCGCAAAGCCACAATTGGCGGCGCGCAACGGTGATATCGAGATCCCCGGCAGCGCGGAGGTCCAGGAGCCATCCGCACCAAGCCGCGGCCAGGAGGCACCGCCCAGCGCCAAAACCGTGGCATCAGGCTGTGCCGTCGTGCCATCCGCAAAATGCAGCGTGCCATCCGTATCCCGCCCAACCCAATGGGAGCGGGTAACGAGGCGCACACCCAACCCATCCAGCCGTGCAAGCCAGGCCCGAAGCAAAGGGCTCGCCTTCATGGCGTTGGGGAAGACCCGACCGGAACTGCCCGTGAAGGTCGGCTGCCCCAGCGAGTCACACCAGGCGACAACGTCGCTCGGCGAAAAGGCTGCAAGGATCGGGGAGAGGAAAGGTGCCGCCTCCGCATAGCGGTTCAGGAAGCGGTCCAGCGGCTCCGAGTGCGTCAGATTGAGCCCACCCCGGCCAGCCAGCAGAAACTTCCGGCCGGGGCTGGGCATCCGCTCATGCACCGTCACGCGATGGCCGGCGCGCGCCACAATTTCGGCGGCCATCAGGCCAGCGGG
>JAIXTK010000175.1 GCA_027483995.1 Acetobacteraceae bacterium | reverse complement strand
TCGGTATTGGCCAGCCGCTCCGGCATCATCACCGGGGATGGCTGCGTCTTGGCAAGCGCGTTCGCGAGCCCGGCAAACGGCTTCTTCAGCCGCCACACGATTTTGCGGTCGCCATCGGCTTCCAGGCTGTCCATCCGCCCCATCAGGAAGGTCCCGATCGGATCGCGCTTCATCCAGCGGTTCAGCGATGCCACGCAATCCCGCGCCAGCACCTTCGTGCCGTCATGCCAGGTCAGCCCCTCGCGCAGGGTCATCACCCAGCGCTTGCCGTCATCCTCGATCACATGGCCTTCCACCATCTGCGGATGCGGCCGCAGATTGGCATCGCGGCCATACAGCGTCTCGAACACCATCAGCCCGGCACAGCGCGTCACCGCCGCCGTGGTCCACACCGGGTCCATCGTCACCAGATTGCCCTGCGGCACGAAGACCAGCGTCTTGGCACGGCCACCCAGTGCGGGCTGGGCCAAGGCGGGCCGCGCGGCGGCGGTGGCCACGGCTGCGGCAAGCAGACTGCGTCGCTTCATGGGGTGCACTCCCTTTGCTGCCCCGCGCATAGCAGAGGGGGGCCAGCACGAGAACCTTCGCGCAGCCCATGCCAGGGGCTACAAACGCCAACGGCACCCGAGGGGGGTGCCGTTGGAGATTTCACTGGTGCGGTCGAGAAGACTCGAACTTCCACGAGGTTGCCCCCACAAGCACCTCAAGCTTGCGCGTCTACCATTCCGCCACGACCGCATCGCAGGGAAGCGGGCCTATAGCCGATGAACGCGGACACATCAACGCCCCCCAGCGCATTCCCGATCGAATGGCGCACGGAGCCCGGCCTGCTCCCCTACCCCCAGGCCCTGGCAGATATGCAAGCCCGTGTCGCCGCCATCCGCGAGGGCACCGCGGGCGAGCTCGTCTGGCTGGTGGAACATCCGCCGCTCTACACCGCCGGCACCTCGGCCAGCCCCACCGACCTGCAAGACCCCACCCGCTTCCCCACCTACGATGCCGGGCGCGGCGGCCAATGGACCTATCACGGCCCGGGCCAGCGCACCGGCTACGTGCTGCTCGATCTCCACACCGCCCACGGCCAGGCCAAGCCGCGCGATGTGCGCAGCTATGTCGCAGCGCTGGAGGAATGGATGATCCGCGCCCTCGCACGCTTCGGCGTGAAGGGCGAACGCCGAACCGGCCGCGTCGGCATCTGGGTGGCGATGCCGGATGGCACGGAGTCCAAGATCGGCGCCATCGGCGTGCGCGTCACCCGCTGGGTCAGCTGGCACGGCATCGCGCTGAATGTCAGCCCGGATCTCGGCCATTTCGGCGGCATCGTCCCCTGCGGCATCGCCGAACACGGCGTCACCAGCCTGCACGCCCTGGGCATCAAGGCCACGCTGGACGATGCCGATGCCGCCCTCAAATCCGCCTGGAACGAGGTCCTCGCCTAGCGCAACCGCACGCCGACATAGGTCCGGTCATCCGACCACCGCCCGGGCACCGACCCCTTGGTGGACCGGAACCGCCCCACCTTGGCCGGGTCCTCAAGCTCCACCTCTTGATGCCGTGCCTCCCACGACGCCAGCGTCGCCTCGGCGCCCACATCGAAGTATCCGTCGGTGAAAAGCTCCACCGTCTCCACCCCGCGCGCCTCGATCGTGCTCACCTGCATCAGGCTGCGCGGCACTGCGAACCCATCGAGGCACGCATAGCCCAGCACGGAATCCGCCGTGTTCTGGTAGTCGCCCTGCCCGCCCACGATGCCGCGGTTCAGCAGATGCACGATATCCGCCCGCGGCACATGCGGCAGGGCCGCCACCAGCTCCGCCTCCGCCGCATCCCCGATCGCGGCGATATCCGCGCGCGAGAAATCCGGCGCGAACACCGACGAATCCTGCCCCAGCCCCTTCCACGACACCTGCCGCGCCACCCGGTCGCGCACCGCCGGATCGGGATCGGCCACCCGGTGCCAGGCATGGCTGCGCAGCGTGGCGGTGATGTAATCGAGGTCCTTGTCCATCTGCAGCACCTGCCGCCCGTTCAGCCGGATGCCGCTATCGCCCACCAGCACCAGATGCAGCCGCGGCCCGTCATGCAGGACCAGCGCCAGCGTGCAGCACAGCCGGTTGCCCCAGCCTTCCTGCGCCGCCGCCAGCGTGCCATGCCGCAGATAGGCCTCGTGCAACGCCGCCGTCAGGGTCGGCACGATCGTCTCCACCGGCGGTGCGGCACCCAGCAACAACCGCTCCAACGTGGCCGCCACCAGCCGCGCCGCATGCCGGCCGGAAAGCTCGCCGTCATAGCGCGTGCCGGTCCGGTCCGAGACTCCGTCGATCACCGCATAGGCCCGGCCCGGCAGCACCACGAACGCATCCTCGTTCGCCTCCGCCCGCGCCGGATCGCGCGAAAGGCTGCTGGCCTCAAGCCGGATCACTTCGCAATCGTCTCCTCAGGCGGATAGTTCAGCTCCACCGCGATCCCGTCGGGATCATGCAGGAAAAGCTGCGTCTGCCGGTCGCGCGGGATCACCCGTTCCTGGAAGGCAATGCCACGGCCACCAAGCCTGGCCTTCATCTCCGCGAGCCCGGTGCAGGAAAACGCGATGTGATCCAGCAGCCCGGTCGGCCCGCTCGCCCGCGGCCCCGCATCGCTCTCGCGCGGGCCGATCAGGTGCACGGTGGGGATGTCACCGCAGTACAGCCAGTAGCCGGGAAACCCCAGCGGCGGGCGATAGCCCACCGGCAGGCCGAGCAGGTCGGAATAGAATTCCTTTGTCCGCTCCAGGTCCACCGGGCGGATGGTGAAGTGGTTGAGCGCGTTCAGCGGCATCGTGGCGTTCCTAGGCGAAACGGGTGGAGGCATCGGATAGGCCAAGCAGATGCTGGCCGACCGTCTCGAAATGGATCATGCGGCCCTGCACCTGCTGGGTCACGCTGATCATGTCGCGGTAGCGCCGGGCAAAGCCGTTGGCCTCGAAAACCGCGGTGGCCCCTGCCTCCCGCCAGCAGAAATCCGCCACCTCGCGCGCCTGGTGGATGGCGAAGGTGGAGGCCATGCGGATGCCCATGCGCTGGTCGAGCGGCATGGGCCCGGCCTGAGTCGCCTCCCACGCCTCGTCCAGCGCGGCGATCACCCCCGCCCGCGCCGCACGCCACCGCGCCTCGGCGATGGCGAGGTCGCGCTGCACCGCCTGCGAATCCTTCAGCCCCCGCCCGGTGAGCGTGGGATGCTTGTCGCGCGCGAGATCGACAAACAGGTCCAGCAACCCCCGCGCCACGCCGAGTGCCACGGAGGCGAAGCCGGAGCCGTAGAAATGGTTGGTCTGGAACCGGTACAGCGGCCCATCCTCCCGCCGCTCCGCGTCCACGTCGCGGGCCAGCGAATAGGCCTCCGGCACGAAATACCCATCGGGCACGCTGAACGTATCGCTGCCCGTGCCGCGCAGGCCGATCACCTCCCAATCCGGCGTCACCGACAGATCCGCCCTCGGGATCAGCATGGTGCGCTCCACCGGCCGACCATCGGGATGCTTGCGCAGCGTCCCGTCCCGCTCCTCGATATGGGCATGGCCACCGATCCAGGTGGCATGATGCCCGCCGGAGACGAAGGTCCAGCGCCCGGTGACCGCGTATCCGCCATCCACCACCCGGGCCCGCGCGCCCTGGGATTGCCCCCAGGCCAGCACGGCATCGGCCGGGCCCCACACATGCCGCGCCACCCTCGGCGCCACATAGGCCGCGGCGAGCGCACAGCCGCCGGCCTGGCTGAGGCACCAGGCGGTGGAGGCATCCGCACTCGCAATCACGGTCAGCATCCGGGAATGGTCGGAAGGCCGCACCTCGTCCCCGCCCACGCTGCGCGGCACCAGGGTGCGGAACAGGCGCTGGGCATGCAGCGCATCGAGCGTGGCGGGCGTCAGACGCTTGCCCGCCTCGATCGCATCCGCTTCCGCGCGCAGCACCGGCAGGATGGCACGGGCACGGGCCTCGGGCGTTGCGGGCAGGGGGCGTGATTCGTCGGGCATGGCGCCTCTGGCGTTTCTGCGCCAAGTGTCCTGCGGCCCGGCCGGATGGTCAACGTCGCTGCGGGCCAGGGCGCGTCGGGGGAAAGACATACTCTCGCCCACGGCGTGACACTTCTTTCGCAGACGCGGCTGCCAGCGTGTTGCACAATGAAAGCATGGCTTTCGCGGACAACCTTCGCCGACTCATGCAACTGCGCGGCATCCGTGCGGCGCAGCTCGGCCCTCGCCTCGGCGTCACACCCAGCGCGGTGCGCCAATGGCTTGACGGCAAGACCCATCCTGTCGGGCGCCGGATGACCGACCTGGCACAGGCGCTGGACGTGGCGCCCGACGAGTTGTTCGCGCAGGCGGCAGGCTTCAGCGATGCGGTCCATGACTTCCAGGGCCACGCCGCACCGGATGAGCTTCACCGGCTGCCGGAGGTGGTGGAGGCCCTTGCCGCCAAGCTGGCGGAAGACGGCATCAGCCTTGGCCCGCGCCGCACCACGGCCCATGCGCAGGCGGCCCTGCGCCAGGCCTCCAGCATGAACCAGGCGCTGCCCTTCGAGGAGCGCACGCGCTTCGCCGTGGAGGCCAAGGCACAGGACATTCGGCGCCGGCTGGACTGACCCGCCTCGCCGCGCACGCAAGCAGAACTTTCGTTTTTGCTTGCGCCGAAAGGCGAGATTTGCTTTTGTTGCCGAAGCGCACTTTCGCGCTGGAGCATCGTCATGCGATCAACCCTGCCCCTGTGCAAAAGCCCCCACCGCCAGCCCCTGCCACCGGCGCAGTGCAACGGCGGGAAGGCGGCATGATGCAACACCTGCCATCCACCCCGCCCCCACCCCTGCCGGCGACCGAGCGCGCCATTCATGAGGCTGGGTTGGCGTTCGCCGCCGGCCATCGCGTGCCTCTGGTAGCCCGGCCCGATGACATGCGCCGCCACGTGACCGGCAACACGCCGCGCGCCTGCGGACCCATCTGGCCTGCCAGCGGTGGGCCCGGGTGATCCACCGGATGAAGCAGCAGCCGCCCGCTGCTTGAGCCGCGTCCCCCGCATGGTGCAGCATTCCGGCAAAACAAAGCGGAGGAGCGCGCCATGAAGATCGATCACGTGTCCCTGACCATCTTCACCTGGGACAACATCCCGCGCACCAGCTACCACGCCGGCAGCTTCACCCAGCCGGTGAGCAATCTGGGCCTGCTGCGCATCCGCACCGATGCGGGGCATGAGGGCCATGCCTTCCTCGGCTCCGCCAGCAACCCCGGCAGCATGGACGGGCCGCAGCTGATCCGCTGGCTCAAGCCCGTGCTGATGGGCGCCAACCCGCTGGAGCGCGAGCGCATCCACCAGCGCATGCTGAAGCTGAACCGCAACGTGAGCTGGCGGACCATCGGTGCGGTGGACGTCGCACTCTGGGACCTGGTGGGCAAGATCGCCGGGCTGCCGGTGCATGCGCTGATGGGCACGCACCGCACCGAGATCGGCGCCTACGCCAGTTCCCAGCTTCTGCCGGATGCCGGGGCCTACGTGGCGCAGGCGCAGCAGCACAAGCAGGAGGGCTGGGCCGGCTACAAGATCCATCCGCCGACCGACCCCGATACCGACATCAAGGTGTGCGAGGCGGTGCGCCGCGCGGTGGGGGACAGCTATCCGGTGATGCTCGACAGCACCTGGAGCTACGACTACCCCGCCGCGCTGAAGGTTGGCCTGGCCATCCAGGAGATGGGCTTCAAATGGTACGAAGACCCGCTGGCCGACGAGGACATCACCAGCTACCGCAGGCGGCGCGAGGAGCTGAACATCCCGATCATGGCCACCGAGTATCCCGCGGGCGGGCTGGATACCTATGCCACCTGGGTGATGCAGCAGGCCACCGACTATCTGCGCGGCGACATCCCGGCCAAGGGCGGGCTGACCACGATGCTGAAAACGGCGCATCTCGCCGAGGCCTTCCACATGAACTACGAGGTGCATCACAGCGGCAATTCGCTGAACAACCTCGCCAACCTGCATGTGTGCATGGCCATCCCGAACACCACCTGGTTCGAGGTGCTGCTGCCCGACGGGGCGCATCGCTACGGGCTGGAAGAGGAGTTCCGGCCCGACGCAAACGGCATGCTCGCCGCGCCCACCGGGCCGGGCCTGGGGGCGAAGATCGACTTCGCGATGATCAAGGCGAAGACCGAGGCCGTGCTGGAGTGAAGATTTTTCCGGCGCGGGTCATTCCGGCTTAATCTTCCGCACGCACGCTGCGGTGCATGAGACATGCCCTGACCGGAGCCGCCCTGCTGCTCGCGGCCTTCGTACCCATGCTTGCCCTGCCTGCCGCGCGGAGCGGCGAGGCGGTGGCGGCCGTGTTTCCGCCCTGGTGGGGCGGGGCACGCGCGGCGCTGGCAGCGACCTCGGCCGGGCCGGTGGCCGGGTTCGGCGGTGCCGGCTTCGTGGTGCTGATGCCGCAGGCCGATCCCGCGGCGCTGCGTGCGGCCGGGGCATGGTGGATCCTGCCGGCCGCCCTTTTGGGCGGCTGTGCCCCCGCAGCAACGGAGACTGCCGGATGACGCACGACCTTACCGCCTTCCGCCGCCTGGCCGACAATGTTCTGGCGCTGCTGGTGCTGGCGCATGTGCCGCTGCTGTGGTGGCTGGCCACCATCGCCGGCCACGCAGCCTTGCCGCCCGTGCTGGCCGGGCTGGGCCTGGCCGGCCTGGCCTTCGGTGCCCGCCTGGCCGCGCACGGGCAAATGGTGGCGCGGATGGTGATCGGTGCGGCGCTGGTCGGCTCCATCTCCCTCATGGTTGGTACCGCCGCAGGCTCTGCCTGGCAGGTGGACCTGCACATGTATTACTTCGCCGGGCTCGCACTGCTGGCAGCCTATTGCGATGTGCGCGTGATCCTGTTCGGCGCCGGGCTGGTGGCACTGCATCACCTCGGGCTCAACCTTGTTGCCCCCGCCCTGGTGTTCCCCGGCGGCGGCGATCTCGGCCGCGTGGTGCTGCATGCGGTGATCCTGGTGCTGGAGGCCGCGGCGCTGATCGGCATGGTGGCCACGATCACGTCCCTGGTGACGGCGACGGGCCGCAGCCTGGCGGAGGCCGAGGCCGCGCGAGCCCAGGCGGAAGCCACCCATGCCGCGCTGCAGCAGGCGCAGGATGAGGCCACCCGCGCACGGGCGGCCACGCTTGCCACCGTGGCCGGCGAGCTGGAAGCCACGCTGCACGCCGCGGTGGATGAACTCACCCGCGCCGCCGGGGCCATGGATGCGCAGGCGCATACCCTGGCCGGTTCGGCCGACGAGAGTGCCACCCATGCACATGACGTGGCGCAGAATGTCGGCGCTGCCTCCTCCGAAGTGCAGTCCATGGCCGCGGCGGTGGAGCAGCTTGCCGCCTCCGTGGGCGCGATCAGCGAGCAGATGGCACGGGCGACCGAGGGCGGGGCCAAGGCCGATGCCCAGGTGCTGGCCACCGGCGAGGTGGTGCGGGCGCTGGAAGGCGATGCGGCGGTGATCGGCGACGTGGTTTCGCTGATCAACGACATTGCGTCGCGCACCAATCTCCTGGCGCTGAACGCCACGATCGAGGCGGCCCGCGCCGGCGAGGCCGGCAAGGGCTTCGCCGTGGTGGCCGGCGAGGTGAAGGCGCTGGCGGTGCAGACTGCGCGCGCCACCGACGACATCTCGCGCCGCATCGCCAGCCTGCAGGCCGGCACGCAGCGTGCCGTGCAGGCCATCACCGCGATTGGCGAAGCGGTGGCCGTGATCACCGGCACCACCACCGCCATCGCCGGCACGATGGAGCAGCAGCAGACCGCGGCCTCCGCCATCTCCGCCAATGTGCAGCGCGCCGCTTCCAGCGTGCAGTCGATCGAGAGCGGCATCGCCAGCGTGGCGGATGGCACCGAAGCCGCCCGCACCACGGCCGCCGCGGTGCGGGAGGAAGCGCGCGTGGTGGCGCAGAGCAGCGGCAGCCTGGCCACCGGGCTGGGCGAGGTGGTGCGCCGGCTGCGCGCTGCCTGATCCCCCCGGGGATCAGCCGCCCGGCTTGAACACGCGCAGGCGGTGGCCGTCCGGGTCCGCCGCCGTGAAGGTGCGACCGAAATCCATGTCGGTCGGCGCTTGCAGGATCGTGGTGCCCTTGGCCAGCCACTCGGCATGGGTGGCATCCACGTCTGCCGCGATGAAGGCCACCTCGCTGCCACCGGGAGCCGCGCCGGGTGTGGGCAGCACGCCATCGCGCTGCCACAGGCCCAGCATCACGCCCTCGCGCAGCGGCAGCATGGCGAAGGTGGGGGCCGCTTCGACCGGGGGGCGACCGAGCAGGCGTTCGTAGAATGCGGCGCTGGCGATCGGGTCGGCGACGGGGAGCAGGATGAAGCTGAAGTCGGGCATGGGTGCCTCCGTTGTTGCGGTGACCCCTGTGTGCGCCCTGGCTGTGACAGTTCCTGTCAGCAGGAGTCTTTGCTTTGCGCGCGGCCACCGGCCAGCCCCGCGCGCGATACC
>JAIXTK010000107.1 GCA_027483995.1 Acetobacteraceae bacterium | reverse complement strand
TAACACTGAAAATCGTAAGCCTGATACAGTGCGACTACAATAGTTTTGGGTGCAACAGCTAGGTGTCATGATAAAAGGATATAAAAAATAGTTTCTGTGAGGCGGTGTTAAGAGAAAGTGGAGATTTGCGTGGTCTAGATGTCGCTGCTATGGAGGTTGTCCCTCCGGAGCTGAGTTGGTTGGCTGTGGTTGCGAGGCCAACACCCAGCAACTCGGAGCCCCGGATGGACAGCCATGAGAATGCCCGAACCACGGCACGTGGTCGATTGCTGATGATTGAGCGTCTGCAGGCAGGCTGGAGCATTGCCACGGTTGCCGCCGCGTTCGGGGTATGCCCGGCCACGGTGCGGAAATGGCGCAATCGGTTCGCCGCTGAGGGGGCAGAGGGGCTACGCGACCGCAGCTCCCGGCCACTTCACTGCCCCAACCGCCTGGCGCCCGAGACCACCGCCGCCGTCGAGGCTTTGCGTCGCCAGCGGCTCAGCGGTCCAGTTATCGCCCGGCGCCTCGGACTGGCGGTCTCTACGGTGGGGCTGGAACTGCGCCGGCTCGGCCTCGGCCGGTTGCGGGCGCTGGACCCCAAGCCTGCGATCATTCGCTACGAGCGCGAGAACCCGGGCGAGTTGCTGCACCTGGACATCAAAAAGCTCGGTCGGATCGACGGCATCGGACATCGCATCACCGGCGATCGCACCGGCCAAAGCAGCAAGCGTGGCACCGGCTGGGAATACCTGCATGTCGCCATCGACGACGCCTCTCGCCTGGCCTTCACAGCGCTGCTGCCCGACGAGCGCAAGGAAAGCGCGACCCGCTTCCTGCACGACGCGCTGGCCTGGTTCCGCGCCCACGGCGTCTGCGTGCAGCGGGTGATGACCGACAACGGATCGGCCTACAAAAGCCGCCTGTTCGCCCAGGCACTCGACGCTCATAGCATCAGCCACAAGCGCACACGGCCCTACACGCCCAAGACAAATGGCAAGGCCGAGCGGTTCATACAGACCAGCATCCGCGAATGGGCCTACGCCAAGCCTTACAGCAGCTCCGCCGAGCGCAGCAGCGCCATGCACCCCTGGCTCAGCGACTACAACACCACAAGGCCACACTCAGCACTCAAGGGAAGGCCTCCCATCAGCCGTATCGACAGGGACAACCTCCTTGGCAATGACACCTAGAGCGTGATTCTGTCTGAGTGAATCGCTTTGGTGATTCCGGCGCGGCGCGTTTTCTGATTCAAGCTGCTGGCTGGGCGGAGGCCAGCAGCGATGACCCGGGCCCTTTCCCTCGATCTGCGAGAGCGCGTGGTGGCGGCGATTTCCGGTGGGGCAAGTTGCCGCGAAGCTGCCAAGACATTCTCAGTCAGCGTCGCGAGTGCTGCGCGCTGGTCCAAGCGTGCGCGCGACACCGGCAGCGCGGCACCTCGTCCCTTCGGCAAGCCCCTCGGCCTCGTGCTGCTGCCCGAGCGCGACTGGCTGCTGGCACGGATCGCGGCTGCACCCGACCTGACGGTTCGCGCGCTGCGAGCCGAGTTGGAGATCGAGCGCGGCCTGCGCGTTGGCTACGGTGCGGTCTGGCGCTTCCTGGCCCGTGAGGGCCTCAGCTTCAAAAAAAACGCTGCACGCCGCCGAGCAGCATAGGCCCGACGTCGCACGCGGCCGTGCGCGCTGGCGTCGCCATCAGGCGCGCATCGATCCCACCCGCCTCGTCTTCGTCGACGAGACCTGGGCCAAGACCAACATGACACGCACCCACGGCCGCGCCCCGCGTGGACAGCGCCTGGTCGCCCATGTGCCTCACGGGCGGTGGACCACCATGACCTTCATCGCTGCGCTCCGGCATGACCGCATCGACGCGCCCTGCGTCATCGACGGGCCGATCAATGGCGCGCTGTTCCTCGCTTGGGTGCAGCAGTTCTTGGTGCCCACGCTGAGGCCCGGCGACATCGTGGTGCTCGACAATCTCGGCAGTCACAAGGGCCAGGCCGTCCGCCGCGCCGTCCGAACTGCTGGCGCCCACCTGCTGTTCCTGCCGCCCTACAGCCCCGATCTTAACCCGATCGAGATGATGTTCGCCAAGCTCAAGACACTGCTGCGACGCGCCGACGAACGCTCCATTGCCGCCGTCTGGCACCGCATCGGCACCCTCCTCAGCGCATTCTCACCCGCAGAGTGCGCGAGCTACCTCAGACATGCAGGATACGCTTCAGTGTAAGAAGATCACGCTCTAGGCGCGAGGGCTCAGCTTGCGGATGGCCCGGCCCTGGTTGGCCGCGCTCAGCGCCGGAGTGGGGCTGCGTCCGCGTCGGCGCGCTGGCGCACCAGGGGGGGGCCTTCCGGCTTGGCGGCGAGGAGCGTCATGGAGGCGGAGCCCAGCCAGCGGATCTCGAAGCTCAGGCGGACGGGCAGCATCGGTGAGTCTGGCGTGAGGCGCGCCAGCCAGGCGGTGCCCTTCTGCGGCCGGGCGGATGCTTCTCGGTCGGCATCAAGCAGGAAGCCGGCCAGCAACCGGCCCTCGAAATCGCAGCGCAACGCCGGGCCGGCATAGGCCGGGGTGGCGCCTGGCGCG
This sequence comes from Acetobacteraceae bacterium, assembly GCA_027483995.1. Taxonomy (GTDB): domain Bacteria; phylum Pseudomonadota; class Alphaproteobacteria; order Acetobacterales; family Acetobacteraceae; genus CAMDGX01. The sequence goes on along the minus strand of JAIXTK010000107.1, from coordinate 43,242 downwards.
AGGGTCTCCCAGCCGCCGGTGCGCGAGGTGACCTCGAACAAGCGGCGGCCGTCGAAGGTGCGCAGGCTGCCATTGCAGGCCGAGGTGAGGGTGGCCTGGCGGGCCAGGAGGGCGGCGGCGCTGATGGTATCGACCGTCTCGCGCTGGAGTGCCGGGGGCACGGGTTCGCGCTCTGAAGCGTTCGGCGGCTCCAGCCGGAGGACATCCGGCTGCGACGTGACGTAGTCCATCAGGGTTTGCCGGGGGGAGCCACGCCAGGTGCCGGACACCGCGTAGCGCTGCGGGGCCACGGTGTTGCCGGACCACATGCCCAGGGCGAGGGTCCGGGTCTCGCCGCGGAACAGCAGGCCATAGGTGCCCGCCGTGCGCGTGGCGATATCGACGCGGTAGCCGCGGCTGGACATCTCCACATCGGCTTCCGTCATCATCACCGTCAGGCCCGCGACCGTGGTGGCATAGGACAGGGTGGTGAAGCTGCGGCCTGGTTGGGCGGCTGCGGGCAGGACCACGCAGAGGAAGCCCAGGAGCGAACTGGCCAGGATGCGTGTTTTCATGACACGGATGTAAGGCTGGAAGCGATTGGCGACAACCAGTGGGTTGACTTGCCGCCGGAACACCCCTATTTCGCGCCTCCCGGGCCGGGCGCGTAGCTCAGCGGGAGAGCATTCGCTTCACACGCGAAGGGTCACAGGTTCAATCCCTGTCGCGCCCACCACTTTCCGGCCCGCTTCCTTTTTCCTTGGTCTGTTCGACGCGCGGTGCCTGCTCAGCGGGGCCGGGGGGCGAATTCCAACTCCAGCAGGTTGGTTCCGGCCTGGGTGCGGGCGTAGCGCGCCGCATCGGTGTTGCCGCGGATGAGGTGAAGGCCGAAGCCGCCGTCATGCGCGCCGGCGAGCGCGCCGGCGATCGGGCGCGGTGCTGCCTGCAGCGGGTCGAAGGCTGGGCCGTCATCCTCCATGGCGACCAGTGCACACCCATCCGCGCAGCGTGCATTCAGCGCTGCGTGGGTGGCACCCATCGGCTCCGCGTGGCGGATGACGTTCATCATCGCCTCCTCCACGACCAGCTCCACACGGAAGCAGACCTCGGGCGGGCAGCCGCCGGCGGCGAGGAAGTCGCCGAGCTGGCGCTGGGCGGCGGACAAAGCGGGCAGGTCGAGTGCGAGCGCCAGGTGAAGGGCGCCCGCGGCCGGGCTCATCAGCCCGCGACCAGGGCCATCGCCGCCTCGGCATCAGGCGCATGCGGAATGAGATCGAGCAGGGCCATGGTCTCGAACACCTCCAGGACCTGAGGCTGCACCCCTGTCATGGCGATTCGTGCACCACGCCGCGCGGTGATGCGGGCGATCGAGATGAGCATGCGGATGCCGAGCGAGCCCATGAAGGGAACCTGGTTCAGGTCGATCACCACATGCCCTTCCGTTGCCCGCAACTGTGCGCTGAGCCCGGTCTCGATGAGGTCGACCCCGGCCGCGTCGGCACGCCCGATCAGGACGATGCGGCTGGCGCCGGGGGGCAGTGCCTGGATCTCGTATTTCATCGGCCGTCCTTTCGAGGGAGCCCGGCCTAGCCGAGCTGCAAGGTAATCGCGGAGAAGTCGTCGTCCAGCGGGCGCTGGCCTGAGAGAGCGCGCACACGCTGGTAGAGGCGGTCGGGGCCCTGGGACCAATCGCCGGGGCCGCAGAGGGCGGCGGTGACCTGTGGCATGCCCCAGGGCTCCCGCACGTCCTCGGCCAGTTCCACGGCGCCGTCGCTGAACAGGTGCAGCCGCGCCGCGGCCGGTAGCTCCACCGTGGCGGTGCGGTAGGGGAAGCCCGGCATGGTGCCGATCCCTGCGCCGCGCCCCGGCAGGGCCCGCGCCTCGCCGCCGGCGTGGAGCAGGGCGGGATGGTGCCCGCCCGCCGCGTAGCTCAACATTCGCGTGGGGATGTGCAGCACGCCGTACCACATCGTGAAATACATGCCGTGGTGCTTGTCCATGTCGAACATGTCGTTCAGCGCACCCAGCACGGACGCGGGCTCACGCGGATCGGTGCCCGGCAGGGCACGTTGGCGCATGACGTTCATGATGCTGACGGAATGCATCGCCGAGCCCACACCATGGCCGGACACATCCAGGATATAGGCGGAGAACCAGTCTCCCTCTCGCTGGTAGCCGAACGCGTCGCCGCCCAGCGAGGCACAGGGCTGGAAGGTCCAGGCGGCCTGCACGGGTCCGTCGGTGATCGGGGGCGGCAGCAAGGCGTTGACGTAGGCGCGAGCCTTGGCGATGTCGCTGGCCAGAGAGGCGGCGGCATGGGCCTCCTCCCGCCGGCGGCGCTCATAGCGCAGCGTGTGCGGGCCGACCTGGATGCGCGCGCCATCGGCCAGCACGACCGGTTGCTGGATCCGCAAACCATCGACGAAGGTGCCATTGGTGGAGCCCAGGTCGATGATCGTCACCTGGTCGCCGGCGCGGTCGAGCATGCAATGGCGGCGGGAGACCGCGCTGCCGTCCAGGACGATGGCCGCGGGCGCGACGCGGCCCACCACCAGGGTGGTTCCTTCGAGCGAGTGTCGCTGGATCGGGGTACCGTCGGCCTCCTGCACCAGGGCATGAACGAGAGTGCCGTCCACCGGCCCGGTGGGTACGGCGGCGCGGCTGATCATCGTCCGCTCTGTTTCAGTCCCGTCGTCGCGCTCGTTCATTCAAGGCTCCCGGCTCCGGCCGCCGCTTGGCCGTGGCGCGGGAACGCTAGCGAAGGCATCACGCGCCTGTCATTACCCTACGGGCTCTATACCGCGGACGCACAGGGTCAAGTGAAGCTTTTGCGGCGGGCAATCAGAAATGGATCAACGTGGGCGCCATCCAGCCGAACAGGCCAAGCACGATGCCCACGGCGCCCAGCACCATGCCACCCAGGGCGAGCATCGGCACGCCGGTGACAATGCTGGCGGAGGCGACCACGATGGCCACCTGGAAAGCCGCGGCGCCGTATTCGAACAGGTGGTAGGCAGCCATGGAGCGGTCGCGCACCGCTTCGGCCTTGCGGGCGCGTTCCATCAGTTCCTTGCGGCCCTCGCCCGTTTCGGGCTCGCTTTCCCAGCGGGCGGCGGTGTCGCGCCAGCGCTTCTGCTGGGCTTCGATGGCGGTCTTCAGCTCCGGTGCGGCCGCCGCCTTGGCCAGCTCGGCTTCCTCGGCTGCGGTACGGACGGTCGTTTGGCGGATGGTGCGGGCCTGGAAGAACGACCAGAGGTTGGCCGACTCGATATTGCGGGCCAGCGCCTCCGTCTGCGCGCTTTTGGCGCCGGTCTCCACGACAGCGAGGAAGAGGGCAAGAATGGCGATCAGCAGGGCGATGCGCTTATCGCCGCCGTGATCGGCATGGGCGTGTCCGGCCATGATTGAGTCTCTCCGCGTGCCTGGGGGAAGCCCGCGCTAGCATCGCGGGCTTCCAGAAGGCAAGCGCCAGACTCAGGGCACGCCGGGTTCGCCGAGATCCCACCAGAGGCCGGCATAGGCGGCGAGCCCTTCGCGCGCGGGTGCGATCAGGAAATGCTCGTTGGGGCCGTGCTGCTTGCAGCCGTTGTAGCTGAGCGGAATCCAGACCAGCGGCACGCCGAGATGATCGACGAACACGTCCCCGGGCAGACCACCGCCGCCATTGGGGATGACCTGGACGTGCTTGCCGAGCGACTTTTCCATGCTGGTGACGGTCCAGGAGACCCAGGGGTTCGACAGGTCGGTACGGCTGGCGGGCATGCCGATCTTGGGATTCTCGATCTGCACTTCCGGGAAGCCCGCGGCATCAAGGTGGCGCCGCAGCGCGGCTTCGAACCCGGCGACGTCGCTGTCCACGGTGTAGCGCAGCTGGATGTTGGCGCTCGCCCAGGGGGCGACGGCGTTCACGGGGGCTTCCGGGCGGCCCGCGATCATCGCCAGGACGATGAAGCTGGTCCAGCCGAACACCTTCTCGGCGCTGGTGAAGCCGGGCTCGCCCCAGTTGGGGTCGATGGTGGCGGATTCCTCGCTGGGCAGTTCGAGGCCCGCGAGCGCACCGCGCACCTGGGCCGGCAGGCCGTTCTGCGGCAGCCAGTCGCGCACCAGGATCTTGCCGTTGCGGTCGCAGATGGAGGCGAGAGCGTGGGACAGCACCACGACAGGATCCACGATCATCCCGCCCCAGTTGCCGGAGTGCACGCCGCCCGGGCGAAGGCGGACACTGAGGTCGCAGCCCCAGGAGCCGCGAGTGCCGGTGGTGACGGTGGGGATCGGCGCGGCAACGCGGGGGCCGTCGGAGGCGATCAGCACGTCGGCGGCGAGTTCCTTGGCGTGGCTGGCGACGAATTCCTTGAGGCCGGTGGAGCCGCGCTCCTCGCTCATCTCCAGCACGAGCTTGAGGTTGAAGCCGAGCTTGCCGCCGCGGGCGGCCAGCACATGTTCCAGCGCGGTGAGGTGGGTGGCGTGCTGGCCCTTGTTGTCGGCCGTGCCGCGGCCGTACCAGCGGTCGCCAACCTCCTGCATCTCCCAGGGCTTGAGGCCTTCGTCCCACTGGTCGTCCAGGCCGCGCACCGTGTCGCCGTGGCCGTAGGTGAGGACGGTGCGGTAGCTGGGGTCCTCGATGCGTTCGGCGACCATGATCGGGCCGAAGCCCTCGCGCGGGTTGGGGTGGATGGTGGCCTTGAAGCCCATGCGGGTGACCCAGGGCTCGATCGCTTCCTTCAGATAGCGCCACACATCCTTCTCATAGGCCGGGTCCTGCATGGTGCTGGGGATCGCCACCAGGGCGGCCAGGCGGTCGCGGAAGCCGCCGGCGTCGAAGAAGGCGAGGGCGGACGAAATGGCGTGGTCACGGCTGGACATGGGCTACTCCGAAGGAACGTGAAGTCAGTATGCGGCGCCGGGCGGCAGGCCGCTACCGCAGGGCGTCGCCGAAGCCCGTGCGCAGAACGCGGGTGACGATCAGCATCCGCGCGATGGCGTCCCCAGTGAACTGTGCCAGCGCGGCATCGACCTGCGGCACCAGCGCGGGATCCAGCGACGGTACCTCCGCCACGCGCGGCAGGGCGGCGGCGCGGCTGCGGGCAAGGGCGAGGCCGCCGGCAATGGCACGCTCCAGGCGGCTATCGGCATCGAGTGGCGAAAGAATCGGCCAGGCCAGCGCGAGGAAGGGCGGCCAATGCGCCAGGTTGCGCCACATGCTGGCCAGCACGGGGTCGGCGCGGTCGGACCCCATGCGGTTCAGCGCCGTCACCAGGGCGGCGGTATCCGGCGCCATGGCGGCGAGGTCGAGCAGCGGCGGCAGCACCAGCGACTCCCCTGGCGGCAAAGCGCCTTCGGCGGGCTGCCAGGGCGATCCACCCTGCCCTGCCAGCCGCGCGCGGGCGGCGGAGAGGGCCAATAGCGCCATTGCGTTGGTGCGGTCATAGGCAGCCATCACGCGCCCAATCCCGCGGCGATCCTCAGCGCTGAGCCCGGCGGCCTCAAGCACGTAGCCCGGTACCTCGGGTGCGGACGGCAAAACGAGGGCCGCGCGCAGGAACTCCGCCTCCCGCGCAATCGTGCCGTCGGCATAGAGCGGGCGCACCGCGCCCCATACATGGGCCAGCGCGCCGTCGATGGTGGCAAGATGGCGCCAGATCAGGTTCACCACGTTGACGCCGTAGACCTTGCGGATATCGGCGAACAGCACCGCCGTCTCCCCTGTGGCCGCGGCCTCGGCAATGGCCGGCACCGGATCGCTGCTCATCCGTGTTCCCCCGTCTCTCAGACGAGGTTGCCCGATCGGCCCGGCTGCGCCAAGAACGGGGACCACACCCAGGGAGTCCGGCCATGACCGCCGCGCCGCTTGCAGGAACCGTCAGCCTCGTCATGGGCGCCAGCGTGGGGCTCGGCGCCGCGGTGGCCGAGATCCTTGTGGCGCAGGGCGCCTCGATCGGCATCGCCGCACGCCGCGGCGACGATCTGAACGCGCTGGCCGCGCGGCTGGGGCCGAAGGTGCTGCCCATTACCTGCGACGTGTCGGATTACGGCCAGGTGAAGGCGGCGGTGGAGGCCACCGTGGCGCGGTTCGGGCGGCTGGACCACCTGATCAACAACGCAGCCGTGATCGACCCGATCGGGCGGGTGGCCGACACCGATCCGGCGGCCTGGGCGAAGGCCATCGAGATCAATTTGAGCGGCAACTACTACGCCATCCATGCCTGCCTGCCGCATCTGCTGGCGAGCAAGGGGGTGATCGTGAATGTCAGTTCCGGCGCCGCGCATCGGCCGCTGGAAGGATGGGGCAGCTACTGCGCCTCCAAGGCCGGGCTGGCGATGCTCGGCCGTTCCCTGATGCTGGAATATGGCGCGCAGGGGCTGCGGGTGTACGGCTTCGCGCCGGGCACGGTGCGCACGGCGATGCAGGAGAAGATCCGCGCCTCCGGCATGAACCCAGTGAGCCAGTTGCTGCCGGAGCAGCATTTGCCGCCGGAAGTTCCGGCGCAGGTGATCGCCTGGCTGTGCCGCGCCGAGGCGGCGGATTATCCGCAGGGCGAATGCGCCATCCGCGACGAGGCGCTGGTGCAGCGGGCAGGGATCACCCTGCCCACTTAAGGCGCATCAGAGTCGGGGGGTCTCAACCCCCGCATTCCTCGACGCGGCGACCAGCACCGCGGTGATGTCCTCCTTGCCCAGCCCGTGCACCGAGCGCGCGATGCCCATGGCCTCACGCGCCGCGGAGCCGGTGATGACTGGCACGCCGGCGGCGGCGGCAGTGGCGACCGCGATCGAGAGGTCCTTGAAGGCGAGGTCGATCGCGAAGCCCGGCGTGGTGTCGCCGGCCAGCACCTTGGTGGGCCAGTACTGGCGGAAATGCTCGTTGCAGGCGAGGCCGCTGGTGATGATGGTGTGCATGTCCGCCATCTTGAGGCCCAGCTTGGTACCCAGCGCCAGGGTTTCGGCGGTGAGCTGGCAGGTGGCCATCGAGAGGAAGTTCAGCGTGATCTTCATCGAGATGCCGGCGCCGGGGCCGCCGCACTGAACGATGGTGGTGCCCATCGCCTCCAGGATCGGCTTGGCGCGGGCGAAATCGGCATCGGTGGCGCCAACCATGAAGCTCACTTCGCCGCGCTCGGCATGGGCGGGCGAGCGGCCGACGCCGGCATCAACCCAGCCGATGCCCTTCTCCGCCAGCGCCGCGGCCATGGCCTTGCTGGCGAGCGGGTCGATCGTGCTCATGTCGATATGCATCATGCCGGGGCGGCCGGCGGCCAGCAGCCCACCATCGCCCAGCACCACGCCCTGAACATCGGGCGTGTTCGGCAGCATGGTCAGCACGATGTCGCAGGTAGCGACCAAAGCGGGGATGCTCTCGGCGCGCTTGGCGCCCTTCTGGCGGAGGATCTCCATGGGAGCTTCCGCGATGTCGAACACAGTTGTGTCGAAGCCCTTGGCGACGAGCTGGCCCGCCATGCCCCGCCCCATGTTGCCCAGGCCGATGAAGCCGATGCGTTCGCTCATATGTGCCTCTTTCCCATTCGCCGCTGTCGCGGCACGGTGCGAGTTGAACTGCCGCCGGAGGAAACCGCAATGGCCGACAACGTTCTTCTGATGTCCCTGGACGAGCTGTCTGGCCATTACCAGAAGGGCACGCTCTCCCCGGTGGAGGTGGCGCGGGCGCATCTGGCGAACCTGGCGAAGTGGGAGCCGAAGCTGAACGCCTTCCAGATCGTGGACGAGTCGGGCGCGCTGGCCGCCGCACGGGCCAGCGAGACGCGCTGGCGCAGCGGTGCTGCGCTGGGCAAGCTGGACGGCGCGCCGGCCACGATCAAGGACAACGTGGACATGGCGGGCTTTCCCACCCGCAACGGCTCCACCACCACGCCGGACACGCCGGCGGCGGCGGATGCACCGGTGGTGGCGCGGCTGCGCGAGGCCGGTGCGGTTTTCCTGGGCAAGACCACCTCGCCGGAGTTCGGTTGGAAGGGGATCACCGACTCCACCCTGCGCGGGGCGGCGACGCATACGCCGTGGAAAATCGGGCATTCCTCCGGCGGCTCCTCCGGCGGGGCGGCGGCGTCTGTGGTGGCGGGGATTGGCACGATCGCGTTCGGCAATGATGGTGGTGGGTCCATCCGTATTCCGGCGGCGTTCTCGGGTGCCTTCGGCATCAAGCCGACCTTCGGCCGGGTGCCGCACCATCCTCTGGAAAGCCCGTTTGCCACCGTGGTGGCCGGTGGCCCGATCACCCGCACGGTGCAGGATGCGGCCACCACGCTGGAGGTGATGGCGCGGCCGGATGAGCGGGATTGGTATTCCATCCCCCCTGCCCCGGCCGGCTGGCTGGCGAACCTGGCGCCTTTGGTGAAGGGGGTGCGCTTTGCCTGGTCACCGAACCTGGGCGGCGTGATGGCCGATGACGAGGTGCTGGCCACGCTGGCACCGGCCCTGGCCACGCTGCGGCGAGCGGGGGCGGCAGTGGAGAGCGTGGGCACGGTGATTGACCCGTTGAAGCCGGTGTTCGAGGATTTCTGGCTGGCCGGGTTTGCCAACCGGCTGCGGCAAATCCCCGAGGCACGATGGGACGAGACCGATCCGGGCTGGCTGGCATTGGCCAAGGCAGGATTGGATATTCCCGTGGACCGGGTGCTGGCCGGAATGGTGGCGCGGCCGCGTCTGCACAACCGGGTGGCGGCGCTGTTCAACACCCACCACCTGTTGCTGACACCGACCACGCCGCATGTCGCCCCGCGGGCGGACATTGCCTATCACAGCCAGGGCTATGACCGCTGGGATGACGGGGTGCCCTATACCCTGCCCTTCAACCTGACCGGACACCCGGCCGCAACCATCCCGGTGGGGCTCTCGGCCTCCGGCCTGCCGGTGGGGTTGCAGGTGGTGGGGCCGCGCTTCGCCGAACGGGCGATCCTGGAGGCGTGCCTGGGGATCGAGGCGCTGCTCGGCTTCCCCGCGAAATACGCGACCCTGGCGCCCTAGTCGCGGACGGCTGCCACGAACTCCACCTCCACCGGCGTGTTGCGCGGCAGCACCGCCATGCCGATGGCGGAGCGGGCGTGGCGGCCCGCCTCGCCGAAGATCTCTCCCAGCAGCTTGCTGGCGCCGTCCACCACCTGGGCCTGGTCGGTGAAGTCCGGATGGGAGGCGACGAAGCCGACCACCTTGACCATGCGCTTCACCCGGTCGAGCGAGCCCAGCGCGGCACGCAGCGAGGCAAGCCCGTGCAGCACGCACATACGGGCACAGGCCTGGCCGGTGGGGATATCGACCCCGGCACCGAGCTTGCCGGTGGCGACCAGGGTGGTGTCGCCGGTCCAGGGCAGTTGGCCGGAGACCCAGGCCAGGCCACCCTCCACCACCACGGGCACATAGGCATAGAGCGGCGGCTTGGCCGGCGGCAATTCGATGCCCAGTTCCTTCAGACGTGCCTCGATGCTCATGTGCCTGCCCTTCGCTTGCGGGGGCAGCGTATGGAACACCCGGCGGTGCGGCAACCGCCCCGCGGCGTGGGCGCCCCTCGACTTTGGCGTTGGCCGGGATAGGGTAGCGCGGCAAACGCGGCTGCGACGGAACAGCCCGGCATATGATGAATATAAGGAAACGCTCATGTCTGTCGTGACGACCGAACAGATCGGCAAGGTCTCGGTGATCCGGATCAACCGGCCGGACAAGATGAATGCCATCAGCAAGGGCGTGGCCGAGGGCATCCAGCAGGCGTTCCAGGAATTCGATGCCTCCGACCAGCGCGTGGCCGTGCTGTCCGCCGTCGGCACCAAGAGCTTCTCCTCCGGCGCGGACGTGACCGATCTGCCGGAGCTGTGGCGCTGCATCCCCACGGTTGGCTTCAAGACCAACAAGCCGATCATCGCCGCCACCTCCGGCTGGTGCGTGGGCGGTGCGATCGTGATGGCGATGATGTGCGACATGATCGTCAGCACGCAGGACACGATCTTCTACTACCCGGAGGCCAAGCTGGGCCTCACCGGCGGCATGATCTCCTCCCTGGTGACACGCATGCCGCACAAGCTGGCGATGGAAGTGATGCTGCTGGGCACCAAGGTCGGCGCCCAGCGCGCCTATGACGTCGGGTTCATCAACCGCGTGACCGAGAATGGCGGGCACGAGAAGGAGGCGATCGCCATGGCGGAGGAGCTGGTGAATTCCGCCCCGCTGGTGATCTCCACGCTGAAGCATTTCGTCAACGACATCATCATGCCGGCTGGGCCGGTGGAGCGGATGGTGGCGGTGAGCCAGCAGCTGGCGGCGGTGCGCAGCAGCAACGACCTGAAGGAGGGCGTGGCCGCCTACAGGGAAAAGCGCAAGCCGAACTTCACCGGCACCTAGCACGAAGGGCACCGAGGCATGACGCACTACACGCAGGCCCATTGGGGCACCTACCGGGTGGAACAGGGCAGCGACGGCGCGCCCGTTCTGCGCCACTGGGAGAAGGACCCCGACCCCTGCGATATCGGCCTGCACATGCTGGCACCCGAACTCGACCGGGTGCGGGTGCGCAGGCCGTCGGTGCGTCGTTCCTGGCTGGAGCGCGGGCCTGGGAGTGCGCCGGAGTTGCGCGGGCGCGAGCCCTTCGTGGAGGTGGACTGGAACACGGCGCTGGATCTCGTCGCCGCCGAGTTGAAGCGGGTGAAGGAAGCGCACGGCAACGAGGCGATCTTCGGCGGCTCCTATGGCTGGGCCAGTGCTGGTCGGTTCCATCATGCCAACAGCCAGGTGCATCGCTTCCTGAACACGATCGGCGGCTATGTGCGCCACAACGACAGTTATTCGCTGGGTGCCGGGCGCGTGCTGCTGCCGCATGTGCTGATGCCGATCGACGAAAGCTGGAACCAGCTGACCAGCTGGGACGTGATGGCGGCGCACACCAAGCTGTTCGTCGCCTTCGGTGGCGTGCCGCTGAAGAACGCCCAGATCAGCCAGGGCGGCGTGGGCTTCCACCAGCATCGACCGGGCCTGGAGGCAATGGCCAAGGCCGGCGTGCGCTTCATCAACATCTCCCCGGTGAACGACAACCTGCAGACCGGGGGCGAGGTGGAGTGGATTCCGATCCGCCCCAACACCGATACCGCGCTGATGCTGGCGCTGGCCCACCAATGGGTGATCGACGGCACGGTGGACCGGGACTTCCTGGCCCGTTGCTGCTCCGGCTATGAGAGCTTCGAGCCTTACCTGACGGGTGCCGCGGACGGGCAGCCCAAGACGGCGGAATGGGCCAGCGCCATCACCGGCGTGCCGGCCGCGCGCATCGTGTCGCTGGCGCGCGAGATGCACGGCACGCGCACCATGATCAACACCGCCTGGTCGCTGCAGCGCGCCTCGCACGGCGAGCAGCCATTCTGGATGACGATCGTGCTGGGCTGCATGCTGGGCCAGGTGGGCCTGCCCGGTGGCGGGTTTGCGCTCGGCTACGGCCCCACCAACCGGATGGGCTCGCCGCAAACCCGGCTGCCCGGGCCTTCCCTGCCGCAGGGCACCAACAAGGTGCGGGGCTTCATTCCGGTGGCGCGCATTGCCGACATGCTGCTGAACCCCGGGGCTGAGTTCCGCTACAATGGCGGCGTGCATGCCTACCCGGACATCAAGCTGATCTACTGGGCCGGCGGCAACCCGTTCCACCACCACCAGGACCTGCAGCGCCTGGCGAAGGCGTGGCAGAAGCCCGATACGATCATCGTCAACGAACCGTTCTGGACCAGCACGGCCAAGTTCGCCGATGTGGTGCTGCCGGTGACCACCACGCTGGAGCGCAACGACATCGGCTTCGGCAGCCATGAGGGCGTGGTGGTGGCGATGCGCAAGGTGGTGCCGCCTGCCGGGGAAGCCCGCGACGACTACGCGATCTTCACCGGCCTGGCCGAACGCATGGGCGTGAAGGAGGCCTTCACCGAAGGTCGTGACGAAATGCAGTGGGTGGAGACCCTCTACGAGGTGCTGCGCCGCCGCGCCGACGGCATGGGAATTGCCGTGCCGGAGTTCGCCACCTTCTGGGAGGAGGGCCTGATCAACCTGCAGGCCCACGCCAAGCCGATCGTGATGCTGGAGGCCTACCGCAAGGACCCCGCCGCGAACATGCTCAACACCGAATCAGGCAGGATCGAGATCTTCTCGGAGCGCATCGCCGGCTTCAACCTGCCGGACTGCCCGGGCCATCCCACCTGGTTCGAGCCTCTGGAATGGCTGGGGGCCACGGAGGCGCAGGACTGGCCGCTGCACATGCTGTCCGACCAGCCTGCGCGCAAGCTGCACAGCCAGCTGGATGCCAGCCCGCACAGCGCGGCCGGCAAGGTGGCTGGGCGCGAGCCGATCTACCTCAACCCGGAGGATGCCGCCGCGCGCGGCATTGCCGATGGTGACGTGGTGGAGGTGTTCAATGCCCGCGGCCGCAGCCTCGCGGGCGCGGTGGTGACCGCGGACATCATGGCAGGCGTGGTGCGGCTGGCCACGGGTGCCTGGTACGACCATGACTGGCAGACGGGGATCGAGAAGCACGGCAACCCGAATGCGCTGACGCGGGATGTCGGGGCTTCGGGCCTGTCGCAGGGCTGCACGGCACAATCCTGCCTGGTGGAAGTGCGCAAGGCGGATGGCCCGCTGCCGCCGGTCACGGCCCATGCGCTGCCGGAGTTCTCCGCGATGCGCTAGCTTGGCGCCACAGAACGCACGAAACGGCAAGGCACGACCATGACACTGCAGGTCGAGAGCGTGGGGCTGGGCATCTCCGAGGCCGGGCTGCATGCGATGCTCGATACCATTCCGGCACGCCTTGCCATCGTCGATCGGCAGGGACGGCATTGCTATGTCAACGCCGCCTACTCCGCCTACCTGCGCATGCCTGCCTCTGACCTTCTCGGCAGGACCATTCGGGAGATTATCGGCGAGGAGATCTATGCCCGCATGCGACCGGACCCGATCCATAGGCAGCTCTTCGAGCGGAGCCTGGCGGGGGAGACAACGGAGTGGGAGGGCTGGCTGGGGTATCTCGAAGGGGAGCGATACGTCCATCGCACCTACTATCCCTACCGCGATGCCGCAGGCGAAGTGGTGGGCGTGGTGGGTTACAGCCGCGACCTGACCGAGCTGAAGTCGAGCGAAGCGCAGTATGCGGCGATCACCGCCGCGGCGCTGGATTGCATCATTGTCTTCGATGAGACGGGGCAGGTGGTGGAGTTCAACCCAACGGCCGAGCACAGCCTGGGTCTGTCCCGGGCCGCCGCGATCGGGCGCCCCGTGGGCTGCTTTGTCGATCTGGTGGCGCTGCGGTCCTTGGGCCTAACCCCGTGCACGGCACCGCAGGCGACGCCTGATTGGGTGGGACGGCGCATTGAGACCGATGCGCTCCGTGCCGATGGCACCCGCTTTCCCGCCGAGTTGGCGGTGGGCGAGGTACACTTGCCGTCACGGCGCCTGTTCACCGCCTATCTGCGCGACCTTACCTCCGTGCGCCAGGCCGAGGCCGAGATCCAGCGCCAGCGGGAGGCGTTGCATGAGAACGAGAAGATGGCCGCCTTCGGGTCGCTGCTGGCCGGCGTGGCGCATGAGCTGAACAACCCGCTCTCCATCGTGATGGGCAATGCCATGATGCTGGGCGAGGAGGTGAAGGAACTCGCCCCGGTCTTGATCCCGCGCACGGACCGCATCCAGGCCGCGGCAGAGCGCTGCGGGCGCATCGTGCGCAGCTTCCTGGCCCTGGCACGCCAGAACCGCAGCCAGGTGAAGCCGATGGCGATCGGCACCGCCGTGCAGACGGCGCTCGAATTGCTCGCCTACAGCCTGCGCGGCAGTGGGGTGGAGGTGGAACGCGACCTGCCGGACGACCTGCCGATGGTTCCCTGCGACCATGACCAGTTCAACCAGGTGCTGTCGAACCTGCTGGTGAATGCCCGCCAGGTGCTGGAGGCCCAGCCCCAGCCACGCCGCATTCGCATTTCGGCGGTGGTGGAGGCGGCCCATGTTCAGCTGGCCGTCGCCGACAACGGGCCGGGCGTACCGGAGGCTTTGCGCGAGCAAATATTCGATCCGTTCTTCACCACGAAACCAGCGGGGATCGGCATGGGGATCGGGCTCGCCGTCTCGCGCAGCATCGTGGAGGTGCATGGCGGCACGCTGACGCTGGAGGGGGCGGAAGAAGGCGGCGCGCGCTTCATCATCCGCCTGCCACGGCGTGATCCCGGCGAGTCCGCAGTGGAAGAGACCGCGGCGGAGGCGGTTGGCGGTCAGCGCCAGCCGGCCCTGGTGCTGGACGACGAAGCCGAGATCGCGGTTCTGCTGGCCGACATGCTGGCGCGCGAAGGCTATGATTGCGATGTGGTGGACAGCGGCGAGGCTGCGTTGCAGCTTCTTGCCGGCCGCGACTACGCGCTGATCCTGTGCGACCTGCGCATGCCGGGGATCGATGGCCCGGCGGTGTTCGAATGGATATCGAAGCACCGCCCGCATCTTTGCCCGCGTGTGGGCTTCGTGACCGGCGATACGCTGGGTTCCGCCGCCGAAGCGTTCCTGGCGCGGGCAGCGCGACCAGTGCTGGAGAAGCCGTTCATGCCCGCATCCGTGCGCCAGTTGCTGGCGGAGATCCGCGCCGCTGCGCCACGCTGATCTTGCGGGATTAGAAACGAATATCCGGCTTGCGCCCCATGCAAGGCTGGTGTCTCATTCCAGTCACAAGATCGAATGGTCCTACGCAGGAGACCCGACCATGTTCAAGCTCACGCGCCGGCAGGCGCTTGCGGCCTTTTCCGCCATGGCGCCGGTTGCCACCTGGAGCCCCAAGGTGGAAGCAGCGACGCCGCGCGATGCGCTGGTGATTGCCAAGTCGATCGACGACATCATCACGCTCGACCCCGGCGAGTGCTACGAGCTGACCGGGATCGAGATCTGCACCAATCTGTATGACCGCATTCTGCGCTACGAGGCCGATGACCTGACCAAGATGGTGGGCGGTATCGCGGAATCCTGGGAGGTGGGTGCCGACGGCAAGACCTACACGTTCAAGATCCGGCCGGGCCAGAAGTTCATGTCCGGCAATCCGGTGACGGCAGAGGATTGTGCCTGGTCGCTCCAGCGCGTTGTGATCATGAACAAGACCTCCGGGTTCCTGCTGACGCAGTTCGGCTGGAACAAGGACAATGTGAAGCAGCTCGTGAAGGCCACCAGCCCGGACACGCTGGTGATCAACGTGCCGGCCGCCTTCGCGCCAACCCTCGTGCTGAACATGATGACCTCCATCGTCGCTTCGGTGGTGGACATGAAGACCGCGCTGGCCAACGAGAAGGACGGCGATCTGGCCAACGCGTGGCTCAAGACGAACTCTGCCTCCTCCGGCGCCTACAAGCTGGTGGCTTGGCGCCCGAACGAGAGCGTCACGCTGGAGGCCAATCCCGCCTTCCGCCTGGGTGCCCCCAAGCTGCGCCGCGTGATCATGCGCCACGTGCCGGAGCCCGGCTCCCAGCGCCTGCAGCTGGAGCGCGGCGACATCGATGTGGCGCGCGGCCTGACGCCGGACCAGCTGACGCCGCTAGCCGCCAACAAGGACATCCGGGTTGAAAGCTTCCCGGGCGCCAACAACTTCTACGCGATCATGAACCTGAAGCACGGGCCGCTCGCCGATGTGCGCGTGCGCCGTGCGGTGAAGATGCTGGTTGACTACCAGGCAATGGCCAGCACCTTCCTCAAGGATCGCTTCTTCGTCCACCAGACCTTCCTGCCGATCGGGTATTTCGGCGCGACCCCCTACAACCCGTTCAAGCTCGACGTGGAGGGCGCCAAGAAGCTGCTGGCCGAAGCCGGCTACCCCAACGGCTTCGAGGTGCGGCTTTCGGCCAATACCAACAACCCGTTCCCGCAGATCGCCCAGGCGATGCAGCAGACCATGGCGCTGGGCGGCATCAAGGTGACGATCGCCTCCGGCGATGCGCGCCAGGTGATCGGCGAGATCCGTGGCCGGACCTTCCAGATGGCCGTGATCTCCTGGGCGCCGGACTATTTCGACCCGCACACCAACGCCGACTTCTTCGTGCAGGGCGAGGACATGAGCGACACGCCGAAGGCGCGCACTGGCCCGTGGCGCGCGGGCTGGCTGATCCCCGAACTGACGGCGGAGATGCGCAAGGCCGCGCAGGAGCTGGACGGCAAGAAGCGCGAGCAGATGTACATCGATCTGCAGAAGAAGGTGACCGACGAAGGCCCGTATGTTTGGATGTTCCAGAACAACTGGGTCATCGCGATGCGGTCCAACCTGCGGGGCTATCCCAAGGGGTTGTTCGAGGATCAGTTCTTCTATCGGACGATCTCCAAGACCTGAGTGAACGAGCACGTGTCCGCCGCCACTTCCGGGGCAGGGCACACGGACGGGGGCGTGGTGCGGCGGATTGCCGCGCTGCTTCGCCGTGTGGGTGCCTTGCTGGTATCCGTTGCGCTCACCTTCCTCGGCCTGACCGCCGTGACGTTCGCGATCGGCCGGTTCATGCCGATCGACCCGGTGATCGCCATCGTCGGGGACAAGGCGAGCCAGGAGACGTACGACCGGGTCTATCGGGAGCTGGGGCTCGATCAGCCGGTTCTGCTGCAGTACGGCACGTATCTCGGCAAGATCGCGCGTGGTGAGTTCGGCAACTCCGTCATGACGGCGCGGCCGGTACTGGAAGACCTCGTGCGCGTCTTTCCGGCCACGATCGAACTGGCGTTCCTGGCACTGGTGATCGGGGTGGTGCTCGGAATTCCCTTCGGGGTCATCGCCGCGACCAATCGAGGCCGCTGGCCCGACCAGATCGTGCGATTCATGTCGCTTGTCGGCTATTCCATGCCGGTGTTCTGGCTTGGGCTGGTGGGCCTGTTGCTGTTCTACGCCAAGCTTGGTTGGGTCGAGGGACCGGGCCGGTTGGACGTGGCGTTTGACGACATCGTGGCACCGGTCACCGGGATGCTGACCATCGATGCGTTGCTGGCGGGCGAGAACGATGTCTTTGTCAACGCTCTTGGCCATCTTGTGCTGCCCGCATCGATCCTTGGGTTCCTTTCGCTGGCCTACATCGCCCGGATGACGCGCAGCTTCATGCTGGCGCAGTTGGAGCAGGAATACATCCTGGCCGCCCTGGCCAAGGGGCTCTCGCCGTGGCGGATCATCTGGGTCCATGCCCTGGGCAATGTCTGGGTGCAGTTGGTCACGGTAATCGCACTTACCTTCGGCAGCCTGTTGGAGGGCGCGGTGCTGACCGAGACCGTGTTCGCGTGGCCGGGGCTGGGCCTTTACATGAAGAACTCGCTGTTCGCGGCGGATCTCAACGCCGTGCTGGGCGGAACGCTGCTGATCGGGGCGATCTACATCGTGCTGAACATGCTGTCCGACCTTGTCTATGCGATGGTCGATCCGCGCGCGCGGGAGCCGAATTGATGCAGATGCGCGCCTGGCTGCTCGACCCCGCCCCTGCCAGCCGCCGCCAAGCAAGGCTTGGTGGCTGGTTCCGCGCCTGGCTGGCCTTTCGCCGCAATACGCTGGGCATGATCGGACTGGGCATCGTTTTGCTGCTGATTGGTGTTGCAGCCTTCGCGCCGTTGATCGTCGACCCGGCCAGCTCGCTGACGCAGGTGCTTGCAAATCGGCTGCAGCCGTCCTCCTGGGCGCATCCGTTCGGGACCGACGAGTTGGGCCGCGATATCCTGGCGCGCGTGGTGTTCGGTGCGCGCATCACGCTCACCATCGTGGTGCTGGTGAGCCTGATCGTGGTGCCGATCGGCCTCGCCATTGGCCTGCCGGCTGGCTACTTCGGTGGCTGGATCGACGCCGCGCTGATGCGGTTCACCGATATCTTCCTCGCCTTTCCGCGGCTGGTGCTGGCATTGGCCTTCGCCGCGGCGCTTGGGCCCGGCATCGAGAACGCCGTGATCGCGATCGCACTCACCGCCTGGCCGCCCTATGCCCGCCTTGCCCGCGCCGAGACGCTGACACGCCGGCGCAGCGAGTTCATTCAGGCTGCCGAATTGCAGGGGGCATCCCATCTGCGGATCATCGCGACCCAGATCGTGCCGCTGTGCCTTCCCTCCGTGATCATTCGCCTGACGCTGGACATGGCAGGGATCATCCTGACGGCCGCGGGCCTGGGCTTTCTCGGGCTTGGCGCGCAGCCGCCTTCGCCGGAGTGGGGCGCGATGGTTTCCACGGGGCGCGAGGTGTTGCTGGACCAGTGGTGGGTGGCGACGATCCCGGGCCTGGCGATCTTTGTTACCAGCCTCGGCTTCAACCTGCTCGGCGATGGGCTGCGCGACGTGTCCTCCGGGCGTGGCTAAGGGCATGGGCATGGATTCCCCCCTGCTGCGCGTTCGCAATCTCTCCGTGACCTATCCCGGGGATGACGGCGACTTCCGGGCGGTGCGGAACGTGAGCTTCACGGTGGGCCGCGAACGCCTGGGCATTGTCGGGGAATCCGGTTCCGGCAAGTCCACCACGGGGCGGGCCATCATGGGCCTCGCGCGCCCGCCGGCGCGGGTGCATGCCGATGAGTTGTTGCTGGGCGAGATCGATCTGCGCCAGCAAAGCGAGCGCCAGTTGCGCCGGCTGCGCGGCAAGCGCATGGCCATGGTGCTGCAGGATCCGAAATACTCGCTGGACCCGGTGATGCGGGTAGGCGACCAGATTGCCGAGACGCACCGCACCCATCTGGGCAGCAGCAAGGCCGAAGCCCGCGCGGCTGCGCTGGAGATGCTTCAGGCGGTGCATATCCGCGATCCCGAGCGGGTCTATGGCATGTATCCGCATCAGGTCTCCGGCGGCATGGGGCAGCGGATCATGATCGCGGCCATGCTGATTGCCGGGCCTGAGTTGCTGATCGCGGATGAGCCCACCAGCGCGCTGGACGTGACGGTGCAGACCCAGGTGCTCTCCATCATGGACGAGCTGGTGCGCGAGCGCGGCATGGGCCTGATCCTGATCAGCCACAACCTGCACCTCGTCTCGTCGTTCTGCGACCGTGTGCTGGTGATGTACGCAGGCCAGATCGTGGAGATCTGCGATGCGGGCAGCCTCGCCGATGCGCAGCATCCCTATACCAGGGGCCTGCTCGCCGCGCTGCCCGAGCTGGGCCGCAAGCGTGGGGAGTTGCCGCAGTTGCAGCGTGACCCGGCCTGGATGGACGACATCGCCGCCCCCCTGGAGACGCGAAGCAGGAAGGTGGGCGCGTGAGCATCCTCCTGGAGCAAGTGACGGTCAGCTATGGCCGGGGCGCCAAGCGATTCGATGCCGCCCGCAACGTGACCCTTTCCGTGGCGGAGGGGGAGGCATTTGGCCTGGTGGGCGAATCCGGTTCCGGCAAATCCACCGTGCTGCGGGCTGTCGCGGGGCTCATCGCCCATGCCGAAGGCCGCGTGGTGCTCGCCGGGGAGACCATGGGCAAGCGCCGGACCACCGCCCAGCGCAAGATGGTCCAGATGGTGTTCCAGGACCCGTATGGCTCGCTGCACCCGAACCAGACCGTGGACCAGACGCTGTCCATGCCGATCGCCATCCATAAGTTGGGCGATGCCGATCGCCGCGTATCGGCCGCGCTGGAGGAGGTGGGGCTGGGCCCGCAGCACCGCTTCCGCTACCCGCACCAGCTTTCCGGCGGCCAGCGCCAGCGCATTGCGATCGCCCGCGCCCTGATCCTGGAGCCGCGCATCCTTCTGTTGGACGAGCCGACCAGTGCGCTGGATGTGTCGGTGCAGGCGGAAATCCTGAACCTGTTGAGCCGGCTACGCCGCGAGCACGGGCTGACCATGCTGATGGTGAGCCATGACCTGGCGGTGATTGCCCATCTCTGTGATCGGATCGCCGTGATGAACCGGGGCGAAATCGTGGAAACGACCACGGCCGATGCCTTGGCGGCCGGCAATGTCTCCAATCCCTACACGCAGCAGTTGCTGCGTTCGAACCGCGGCTTCGATGCGAGCGGCGGCGATCTGGACTTGCTGGATTCAGGCGCGATTCGCTGAGCGGGCCTGGCCCCTGGCTGGGCTTTGGGCACGACTGATCGCCGCGGGACGCGGTGTTTTCGCGACGGATTCAAGGTGGATTTGGGCGTGCAGTGGCCTTGGCGGCGCGCGGGCGGCCTGGGACGGGCGGAGTACGGGCGCACGGTGGCCGGACAGGGACATACCCTCGGCAGGGTGGCAGCGCATGAGCCAGCCGAGCCGGGCGCGGCGGCGAAACAGGCGGCGCAGGACGTACGGATCCCAGTCGGAGTCTTCGCTGGTGTCGGTGGTGATGGAGAGGAACCAGTCCTTGTGCGGGCGGCGCAGGGCGTGGCGCGCGGTGGCGGCGCCCGCGAGGGCGGCGAACAGGGCCAGCAGCAGGAGCTTCAACACGGCCGGAATCCGGGCGTGCAGAATCGCCCGCGCCCAGGGGCGCGGTGCGTCTGCTTGGCGCGGTGCGGCGGGTTGATGGGTCATCACCAGGAATTCCAGCACAGACAAGACCGGTGGACCAGAAAATTTTCTTCAATAATGTGAAATTATGTACTTGACTGGGCATTGGAGCGCCGCTGTTTTCGCCCACGGGCGGAGCGCGCCATCGACGCGCAACTCCCCTGGACCTCATCCTGAGAAAAAATATGGGATCAAAGGGCCGTCGGCCCTTTGCGGGTCCAGGGCAGCGCCCTGGCCTTCCCTTGTCTCGATCGGTCAGCGCCTACCCGGACTTCGCCGCAACGTCTCGATCAACGGGCGTTGGCCAGCAATTCCTCCACGACGCGCTCCAACTGGGCGATCGTGTTGCAGGTCATCATCTGGCTGCAGAACGGGGCGTAGCGATACATGTCGCTGTCGCCGGTGCCCCAGAGCGGCTGCGGCTCCGGGTTCAGCCAGATCACGCGGCCGGCGCGGTTGAAGATGTCGCCCATCAGTTCGACGCGCGGCTCGTTGCGGTTGCCGCGTGCGTCGCCCAGGATGATGACGGTGGTCTGCCGGTTCACGTGCTTGAGTGCCATGCCGCAGAAATCTTCGAGCGACTTGCCGTAGTTGGTGGAGCCGAAGCCGATCGCCTCCAGGATCTTGGTGATCGCGTCGTCGCTGCTTTCGCGGCGCAGGATGTCGCTGACGTCGATCAGGTGGCTGGAGAAGGCGTAGCCGCGCAGATCGGCCAGCACGTCGTGCAGCGAATACAGGAACATCAACAGGAAGCGCGCGACGTTGGCGACCGAGCCGGAGACGTCGCACAGCGCCATCACCCGGGGCTTGTCGATCCGCTCGCGCTTCCACACGGTGCGGAATGGCACGCCATCGAACACCATGTTCCGGCGCATGGTGCGCCGCATATCCAGCACGCCGCGCCGGTCTCGGTAGCGCTTGCGGCTGTAGCGTTCGGCGATCTTCTTGGCCATATCGCGGATCAGCTGGCGCATGCGCTGGATGTCGCGCCGATCGAGTTGCGAGAGATTGACCTGGCGCAGCGCGCCCTCGCGGATTTCACGCGTGGTGCCCTGGGAGAACAGGGCCAGCTGCCGTTCCATGTAGCCACGGGCCTGTTCGCCGAGCGCGGCGCGTGCCTTGGCCAGGCGGTCGGCCAGTTCCGCGTTGCCCTCGCCACGCAGCCGGGTGATCTCGCGCTCCAGCTCTGCCAGGCCCATCCGGTCCAGGATGCGGCGGGCATAGAGGTTGGTCTGGGTGAACAGGGTGATGTTGGTGGCGCCGGCCGCTTCCGCCGCGCGCTCCATGGCAGCGGCGAGGCCGGCGAGGTCGCCTTGCATCAGCATCTGGCCGAGGGCCGATTGCGCCCCCTGCCCTTCGCCGCCCATGCCCTGGGCCTCGCCTTCGGCCCCTTCGCCCTGCGACGGGGACGGCGGTGGCGGAAGCTTCGAGGCGAGGTCGCCGCTGAGGGCGGTAT
Organism: Acetobacteraceae bacterium; assembly: GCA_027483995.1. Classification (GTDB taxonomy): domain Bacteria; phylum Pseudomonadota; class Alphaproteobacteria; order Acetobacterales; family Acetobacteraceae; genus CAMDGX01. Next base: position 21,398 of record JAIXTK010000107.1, on the reverse strand, counting down.
TCTCGCGCTTGAAGTAGGTTTCGAAGCACTGCTCGAAGATCTGCTTGTCTTCGAACGTCTTGGCGATGGTGAGGGTGAGTGCATCCTTCAGGGCCTGGCGGTCGGCATAGCCCACCGCGTTGGCCGATTCGAACGCATCGATCGCCTCGGCCACGGAGATGCGCACGCCGGCGCCCCGCGCCACCCGCAGCAGCCGCAGCAGCATGTCGGAGGACTGCGCCGTTTCCGCGGCGCGCCCGAAGGGCGAGGAGCCGGACACGGCGGCGCTACTTCGCCGCCATGCCGTGCGAGCTTTCGCGCAGCGCCTGGTGCGTCATCTCCCCCACCAGCTTGCCGGCGCTGGACATGTCGCCCTCGAACTTCAGCAGCACGTTCAGGGTGTTGTGCACCAGTTCCGGCTCCAGCTGCGAGGCGTTCAGCAGGATCAGCGCCCGCGCCCAGTCGATGGTCTCGGACACGCTCGGCAGCTTGCGCAGATCCTGCGTGCGCAGGTTCTGCACGTAATGCACCAGCTGGCGCAGCAGGCTGGCCTGCACGTGCGGCACGCGGGTTTGCACGATCCGCTCCTCACGCCGCGCATCGGGGTAGCCGATATGCAGGTGCAGGCAGCGCCGCTTCATCGCGTCGCCGAGGTCGCGGGTGTTGTTGGAGGTGAGCAGCACGATCGGGATGACCTTGGCCACCTGGGTGCCCAGTTCCGGGATGGAAACCTGGTAATCCGAGAGGATCTCCAGCAGGAAGCTTTCGAACTCCTCGTCTGCCTTGTCCACCTCGTCCACCAGCAGCACGCAGCCGATGGGCTCGCGCAGGGCGCGCAGCAGCGGGCGGGGTTCAAGGAAGCGATCGGAGAAGAACATGTCGTCCACGCCATCGAGCCGCACCAGCGCCTCGTCCAGGGTGGCGGCCTCGCGCAGCTGTTCGCCGAGCTTGTCGCGCAGGAGCTGGGTGTAGAGCAGCTGCTTGCCGTATTTCCACTCGTAGAGTGCCTTGGACTCGTCCAGACCTTCGTAGCACTGCATGCGAATCAGCGGCAGATTCATGAACCCAGCGGTGGCTTTGGCCAGCTCCGTCTTGCCGGTGCCGGCCGGGCCTTCCACCAGGATGGGCTTGCCGAGCCGCACTGCCAGGAACAGCGCTGTCGCGATCTGGCGGGAGGAGATGTAGCCCTGGCCGGCCAACCCCTCCTCGATCGCCTCGATGGATGGAATTTTCTGTTCGAGAGTGCTGCTCACGCCGGACGGCTCCTCACTTCCTTGTTCGATCCCTAGCCTGAAACGCCGATGGGCACGAGTCCCTCCCGGCTCAACCCGCCCCCGCGCCGGGCGGGGGGAAACATGACGGAATGTCCATCTAGTTCCCCCTTTCCCCGCGGCGAAAGCGCGTGCAAATTGTCAGCAATCCTCGTCCAAGGAAATCCTCGCCCATGCGGGCCTATGTGATTCGCCGTCTCCTGGCGCTCATTCCGACTCTGTTTTTCGCCAGTGTCATCGTGTTTTCGACCGTGCGTCTCATCCCGGGCGACATCATCGACATGATGATCGCGCAGAACGACATCGCCGCGGACAAGACCTCACGCGAGCAGCTGGAACAGGCGCTCGGCCTCGATCAGCCCATGTACATCCAGTATTTCCGCTGGATGGGCGGCATTCTGCTGCGTGGCGATTTCGGCTCCTCGCTGTGGCAGGAGCAGTCGGTGATCGGCGAAATCATGGAGCGCCTGCCCACCACCTTCCAGCTGGGCACGATGGCGCTTCTGGTCGCACTGGTGGTGGCGATCCCCGTGGGGGTGTGGTCGGCGATCCGGCAGGACACCTGGGGCGACTATCTCGGACGGTCCTTCTCCATCCTGATGCTCGCGGTGCCCAGCTTCTGGCTTGGCACGATCGTGATGGTGTTTCCCGCCATCTGGTGGGGCATCTCGCCCGAGGTGAAGTTCGTGCCCTTCTGGCAGGATCCCGTTGGGAACATGCTGCAGCTTTCGTTGCCGGCGCTGATCCTGGGCACTTCGCTCTCGGCGATCTCCATGCGCATGACTCGCACGTTGATGCTGGAGGTGCTGCGGCAAGACTATGTTCGCACAGCCTGGGCCAAGGGCATGGGGGAGCGCACCGTTGTGGTGCGCCACGCGCTGCGCAACGCGTTGATCCCCGTTGTGACCCTGATTGGCCTGCAGGCGCCGATCCTGATCGGCGGCACCGTGATCATGGAGCAGATCTTCGTGATCCCCGGCATGGGCCTGATGCTGCTGGAGGCCGTGAGCCGGCGCGACTACCCGATCATCACCGGTGTGTTCCTCATCGTCGGCGTGGCCGTGGTGCTGATCAACCTGCTGGTGGATCTCAGCTACGGCCTGCTTGATCCCAAGGTGAGGTACCGCTGATGTCCGTCACCGCCGTTCCTGCCGGGACCTCCGCCGTCCCGCCGCAGCGTGGGCCAATGGCCAGCTTCTTCATCCGCCTCGTCCGCGACAAGCCGCTGGGCGCGATCGGGGCTGTGATCTTCCTGCTGTTCCTGGTCTGCGGCGTCTTCGCCGACATTCTGGCCCCCTATGGGATCAACCAGATCAGCCCGGTCAACCGGCTGAAGCCGCCATCGGCGCGGTTCTGGCTGGGCACGGACCATCTGGGCCGGGACATGCTGTCGCGCATCCTGTATGGCGCCCAGCTTTCGGTGATCATCGGCTTTGCCGCCGCCACGCTGGCCACGATCATCTCGGTGGTGATCGGCATCGTCACCGGCTATCTCGGCGGCAAGGTGGACCTGATTGTCCAGCGCGTTGTCGATGCGTGGATGAGCTTTCCGGAGCTGATCATCCTGATCGTTGTCGTCTCCGTGCTCGGGCCGGGCATGATCCAGGTGATTTTCGTGCTGGGCCTGACGTTCGGGATCGGCGGCAGCCGGATCATCCGCGGTGCCGTGGTTTCGGTGCGCGAGCAGATGTACGTGCATTCCGCCCAATCGATGGGGGCCGGCACGTCCCGCATCCTGCTGCAGCACATCCTGCCCAACGTGCTGCCGCCGATCATCGTGCTGTTCACCACCCGTGTTGGCGCGGTGATCCTGGTCGAATCGGGCCTGAGCTTTCTTGGCTTCGGCGTGCCGCCGCCCGCGCCGACCTGGGGCGGCATGCTCAGCGGCACCGGCCGTACCTACATGTACATGGCGCCCTGGCTGGCGCTGGCCCCTGGCCTGTGCCTCACGATGGTGGTGTACGGCATCAACGTGCTGGGCGATGCGATGCGTGATCTGCTGGACCCGCGGATGCGAGGCAGCCGGTGAAGAATGGAGTGACGAGGATGCGTTTCCCCCTGCTTGGCGCGGCACTGCTTGCCACCACCATGCTGGCCGCACCGGCGGCGGCCCAGAAACCGCAATATGGCGGCAATCTGGAAGTCGGCACGGTCAACGTTACCATCTCCGCCCTGTCCTTCGACCCGCAGGACTTTGCCTGGAAGCTCAACCACGACAACCTGCACTACGAGACGCTGTTCTCCGGTGACCTCGACAAGTCCATCCGCCGCGGTGGGAAATACAGCTTCCGGCCCGATGCCTGGCTGCCCTCCGATGCCGTGCGTGGCGAATTGGCGGAAAGCTGGCAGTGGCAGGACAATCCGCTGGCCGTGGTGGTGAAACTGCGGAAGGGCATCATGTGGCCCGCCAAGGCCGGCGTGATGGACAGCCGCGAGTTCACGGCGGATGACGTGGTGTTCAGCTTCAACCGCCAGAACGCCTCCCCCAAGAAGATCCCTGGCTATTTCGACCATGTGGAGAAGGTGGAGGCGACGGATCGCCACACCGTTACCTTCTACATGAAGGAATTCAATGCCGAGTGGGACTACCGCTTCGGCTGGGGCTACTACTCCCAGGTCATCCCGCCGGAACTTGCCAAGGCAGGCGCCGGGAACTGGAGGAACGCGGTCGGCACCGGCCCCTTCCAGCTGAGCGATTACGTGCAGGGTAACTCCCAGGTCTACAGCAAGAACCCGATCTACTGGGACAGCGACACGATCGACGGTGAGAAATTCAAGCTGCCCTTCGTCGACAAGGTGACCTACCGCATCATCCGCGACGAGGCGACGCAGCACAGCGCGTTGCGCACCGGCAAGCTGGATATCCTGGAGGCGATCCGCTGGCAGGCGGTGGACAGTCTCAAGAAATCGGCGCCGCAGCTGAAATGGGCCAAGTGGCTGGCAATGTCCGGCACCTACCTCTCCATGCGCACGGATACCAAGCCGTTCGACGATATCCGCGTGCGCCGCGCCCTCAACCTGGCGGTGAACAAGCAGGAGATCGTGAAGGAGTACTACGGCGGCAACGCCGAGCTGTTCGCCTACCCGCAGCATCCGGAGTATGTCGGCTATTTCGAGCCGCTCGAAAGCATGCCCGACAGCATCAAGGAGCTGTTCACCTACAACCCGACGAAGGCCAAGCAGTTGCTGCGCGAGGCCGGCTACCCCAACGGGTTCACCTTCAAGACCCAGGTCTGCTCCTGCTCGCCTGATCACATGGACCTGCTGCCGCTGATCGCAGGCTATCTCGAGCAGATCGGCGTGAAGGTGGAAATTCAGCCGATGGAGTACGGCGCGTTCCTCTCCGCAATGACCACGCAGAAGCATGCCGCCGGCTACTTCATGAACAACGGCCATACCAACCCGACCACCTCGATCCGCAAGAGCTTCACGCCCGGGCAGATCTGGGGCCCGTCGATGTGGTTCAGCGAAGGCTACACGGCGCGCGTGGCTGAGATGTACCGCACCCGTGACGAGGCGACCCGGCAGAAGATGATCCGGGAACTGACGCGCGAGGCGATCGACGCAGCGCCCTATATCTGGCTGCCCACGCCCTACGTGTTCAGCGCCTGGTGGCCCTGGGTGAAGAACTACGACGGTGAACTGCGCGTGGGCGCGGTGAAGCCGGGCCCTGTTTATGCGCGCATCTGGATCGACCAGGACATGAAGAAGCGCATGGGCCACTAGGCCTGCACATCCCCACAGAGCCACAACGGCCAGGGACAACAAGAGGGAGGTTTTGATGCGATACGGACGGATACTCGGGGGGCTGCTGGCCGGCGCTGCCGCCACGGCCCTGCTGAGCGGGACAGCGGCGGCGCAGAAGCCGCAATACGGGGGCACCCTGGAAATCGGCACGGTCAGCGCCACGATTTCGGCGCTGTCCTGGGACCCCGCCGACTACGCCTGGAAAACCAATCACGACAACCTGCACTATGAGACGCTGTTTGCCGGCGACCTCGACAAATCCGTGCGCCGCGGCGGCAAGTACAACTTCAAGCCTGATGCCTGGCTGCCGGAAACGGCGCTGCGCGGCGAACTCGCTGAGAGTTGGTCGTGGAAGGAAAACCCGCTGCGCATGGAGATCAAGCTGCGCAAGGGGGTGATGTGGCCCGCCAAGGCCGGCGTGATGGACAGCCGCGAATTCGTGGCCGACGACGTGGTGTACACCTTCAAGCGCCAGGTCAGCAGCCCGAAGGCCTTCAAGGACTACTACTACTACGTGGACAAGGTGGAAGCGACTGATCGCCACACCGTGACCTTCTTCATGAAGGAATTCAACGCGGATTGGAACTACCGCTTCGGCTGGGGCTACTACTCTGCGATCTACCCCGAAGAGGTTGTGAAGGCCGGTATCGGCAACTGGAAGAATGCCTCCGGCACCGGGCCGTTCCAGCTCACGGATTACGTCCAGGGCAATTCGCAGGTCTATACGAAGAATCCTGTGTATTGGGACACGGACACGATCGGCGGCGAGAAATACAAGCTGCCGTTCGTCGACCGCGTGACCTACCGCATCATGCGTGATGAGGCGACGCAGCACAGCGCGTTGCGCACCGGCAAGCTGGATATTCTCGAGTCGATCCGCTGGCAGGCCGTCGACAGCCTGAAGAAGTCGGCGCCGCAGTTGCAATGGGCGAAGTGGCTGAACTATTCGGGCGTCTATCTGTCGATGCGGACGGACACCAAGCCATTCGACGATATCCGGGTGCGCCGGGCGCTGAACATGGCGGTGAACAAGCAGGAGATCGTGAAGGAATACTATGGCGGCAACGCCGAGCTCTTCGCCTATCCGCAGCACCCCGACTATATCGGCTACTACGAGCCGCTGGAGAGCATGCCGGACTCGGTGAAGGAGCTTTTCACCTACAACCCCGCCAAGGCGAAGCAGTTGCTGCGGGAGGCCGGCTATCCCAACGGCTTCACCTTCAAGACCCAGGTCTGCTCCTGTTCGCCGGACAACATGGACCTGCTGCCGCTGGTGGCCGGCTATCTCGAACAGATCGGCGTGAAGATCGAGATCCAGCCGATGGAGTACGGCGCCTTCCTGTCGGCGATGACGACGCAGAAGCACACTGCCGGCTACTTCATGTCCAACGGGCATACCAACCCCACGCGCTCGCTGCACAAGAACTTCACGCCCGGGCAGCTCTGGGGACCGTCGATGCTGTACTCCGATGAGTACACCGCGAAGATGGACAAGGTGTTTGCCACGCGTGACGAAGACGAGCGGCAGAAGATGATCCGCGAGATGACGCGCGAGATCGTCGACAAGGCGCCGTATCTGTGGCTGCCGGTGCCCTACCTGTACAGCGCCTGGTGGCCCTGGGTGAAGAACTACGATGGCGAGCTGCGCGTGGGCGCCGTGAAGCCGGCGCCGGTCTATGCGCGGATCTGGGTTGACCAGGAACTCAAGAAGAAGATGGGGTACTGAGTGGCAAAGCTCCTGGAGGTCCGCAACCTCACCACCCGGTTCCGCACGGAACGCGGGGCGGTGATGGCGGTGGACGACGTATCGTTCGAGGTCGATGCCGGCGAGACGCTGGCCATCGTGGGCGAGAGCGGATCGGGCAAGAGCGTGACCGCGCTCTCGCTCATGCGCCTGATCCCCAATCCGCCGGGCGAGATCGTGGCCGGCAGCATCCTGTTCGAAGGGCAGGACCTGCTGAAGCTGTCCGATGCCGAGATGCAGGCGGTGCGCGGCGACCGCATCGCCATGATCTTCCAGGAGCCGATGACCTCGCTGAACCCTTCGCTGACGGTCGGTCTCCAGGTGGGCGAACCGGTGCAGTTGCACCGCGGCGCCTCCTGGAAGGCTGCCTTCGCCAAGGCGGGCGAGTTGCTGTCACGCGTGCGCATTCCGGATGCGAAGGCGCGCGTGGAAGCCTATCCGCACCAGTTCTCCGGCGGCATGCGCCAGCGCGCCATGATCGCCATGGCGCTGGCCTGCCAGCCGAAGCTGATCATCGCCGATGAGCCGACCACCGCGCTGGACGTGACCGTGCAGTCCCAGATCCTGTCGCTGCTCAAGGAACTCACGCGCGAAACCGGTGCCGCACTGATCCTGATCACCCACGACCTCGGCGTGGTGGCACGCTACGCGGATAGGGTCAGCGTGATGTACGCCGGCCGCGTGGTGGAAACCGGCACGGCGCGGGAAATCTACAAGAAGCCGCAGCACCCCTATACGCGCGGGCTGATGGCCTGCGTGCCGCGGCTGGATGGAGCGCTGGGTGACCGTCTGGTGCCGATCGAGGGCGCGCCGCCCGATCTCACGCGGCTGCCGCCGGGGTGTGCTTTCGCGCCGCGCTGCTCGGTTGCTGAGCCGGGCTGCCTGACCGCTCGGCCGGTCTTGGAAGATGTGGGGGGCGGGCACCGAAAGGCCTGCTTCGTGGCTGTGGACTCCGGGGTGCCCGTGCATGCTTGACGCAAACGTGGCCGATGCGCCCCTGTTGGTGGTGGAGGACCTGAAGGTCCACTTCCCCGTGATGGCCGGGACATTGTTCCAGAAGCAGGTGGCTTCGGTGAAGGCGGTAGACGGGGTTTCGTTCACGCTGAAGCGCGGCGAAACCCTGGGCCTGGTCGGCGAAAGCGGCTGCGGCAAGTCCACCACCGGCCTTGCCATCCTGCGCATGCTGGATATCACCGGCGGGCGCGTGGTGTTCGATGGCCAGGACATCACCCGGCACGACCGGGCCGCGATGCGGCCGATCCGCAAGCGCATGCAGATGGTCTATCAGGACCCGTTCGGCTCGCTCAATCCGCGCATGAAGGTCGTGGATCTGATTGCCGAGCCGATGATCGTGCACGACATCCTGCCCAACTCCGCCGCCCGGTCGGACAGGGCGCGGGAACTGCTCGCCCTGGTGGGGCTGCGGCCGGACATGGCCGACCGCTACATCCACGAATTCTCCGGCGGGCAGCGGCAGCGCATCGGGGTGGCGCGCGCGCTGGCCATGTCCCCGGAATTGCTGATCTGCGACGAGCCGGTCTCGGCGCTGGACGTGTCGATCCAGGCGCAGATCGTGAACCTGTTCCAGGACCTGCAGCAGAGCCTGGGCCTGACCTATGTCTTCGTGGCGCACGACCTCGCCGTGGTGCGCCATATCAGCGACCGGATTGCGGTGATGTATCTGGGCCGGATCGTGGAAATCGCCGACCGCGAGACGCTCTACAAGCGCCCGCAACACCCCTACACCCAGGCCCTGCTGGCCGCGGTGCCGATCCCCGACCCGGAGATCGAGGCCAATCGGCCACAGGTGGCGGTCACGGGCGAGGTGCCCAGCGCCCTGCGCCCGCCGCCTGGCTGCCGGTTTCACACGCGCTGCCCCCTGGCCACCGATATGTGCCGAGTGGACGAGCCTGCTTTGCGCGACCTTGGTGGCGGGCAGATGGTTTCGTGCCACCACGCCTGAAGCAGGCGCCGGCCGGATAGCTCAGCGCGACAAGGGGATCCGGCTGGTTCCCTCAAGCACGCGCAGGCAGGCCACGCGACGATCGGCGCCGACCTGGTTCGGCGTCGGGGCGCCGCTGCGGCAACGGCTTTCGGCAATCGGGCACCGCGGTGCGAAGCCGCAGCCGGGGGTGCGATCCTCCGGCTGCGGCGGATCGCCCCGCAGACGGATCCGGCGGCCGCGCCGGCTGGGGTCGGCCGGCAAATGGGCCGACAGCAGCGATTGGGTATAGGGGTGCAGCGGGTCACGCAGCAGCTCGGCGGTGGCCCCCTCCTCCGAGATCTCGCCGAGATAGAGCACGGCAATGCGATCCGCGACGGACTGCACGGCCGCGATATCATTGCTGGTCACCACGATCGCCATGCCGTCGTCGCGCAGCCCGGCGAGCACCGCCAGGAAATCGGCCGCAGCGGCCGCATCCAGGTCGCGCGTTGGCTCATCGAGCACGAGCAGGCGTGGGCGGGTGACCATCGCACGACCGAGGCCAACCAGTTGCAGTCGTCCGGGAGCCAGTTCCCCAATCCGCAACGCCAGCTCGGGCTGGGTTAGCCCCAAACGCGTGGCCAATGCATCCACAGCCGCGCGGCGATCCGTGCCACGCGGGGCGTGCAGCCGCAACGGCTCCTCGATCAAGGCCCGCGCGGTCATGCGGGGATTGAGCACGTCCGCGGGATCGCTGAAGACCATCGTCATGCGGCCGCGCATGCGCCGCAGGCGACGCTCCGGCAGTGTTGTGATGTCGCCGCCATCCAGCAGCACGGAGCCGCCCTCGCAGGCGACCAGGCGAAGGAAGCTCCGCGCCAGCGTGCTCTTTCCAGCACCGGATTCGCCGACAACCGCGAGGATCTGACCCTCTGCCACCTGGAGATCGATACGGTTCAGGGCCATCACGCGGTCCTGGCCCCGGCCGAGTACCACGGAGACGCGGCGAAGCTCGGCCACCACGGCGGCAGTCTTGCCAGGGTCGCTCATGCTGCGGCGATCCGGGCGAAGTGGCAGCGCGCGGCATGAACCCCTGCACCAACCAACGGGGGCGCCACCAGGCACCGCTCCGTGGCATCGGTGCAGCGCGGACGGTAGGCACAGCCCTGTTCCGGCGCCATCAACGGGGGAGAGATACGCCGCCCGGCGATGCCAAGACGCTCCGGTGCATCGGAAATCATGCTGCGCGTAAAGGGGTGGGCGGGGCGCGCGAAGACCTGCATCACAGGCCCCTGTTCCACCACCTGGCCGGCATACATCACCGCGATATCGTCGCAGTACTGGGCCACCACTCCCAGATCGCGCGTGATGATGATCCCACCGATCCGCCGACGGCGCAGTTCCAGGTGGAGCAGGTCGAGAATCTGAACCTGGGTGGTGATGTCGAGCCCGGCGGTTGGCTCGTCGGCGATGAGCAGTTGCGGCTCGTTGATCAGGGCCAGGCCGAGGACCACGCGCTGCACGATGCCGGGCGTCAGCTCATGGGGCCAGGCCTGCGCGCGTAACCGGGGCTCGGGGATGCCCATGGAGGACATGATCGTCTCGGCACGCCAGGCCGCCTCGGCCTTGACGATGGGCCGGTGGATGCTCTGGGCGCGAACAAGCTGGGCGCCAACGCGCGAATTGGGATCGAGCGTGGCATGGCCGGATTGCACCACGAACCCGATCCGGGCGCCGCGCACGCGGGTGAGGTCGGTTTCGGACATGCGCAGCAGGTCCTGGCCCTCGAACAACGCCCGGCCTCCGACAAGGCGCGCGCTCGGGCGCAGCAGGCCCAGGATGGCACTGGCAGCCAGCGACTTTCCGGCACCGTGTTCGCCGACAAGGCCCAGGATCCGCCCCTTGACGATGCGGAAATTGACACCGGCCAGCGCGGGCTCAAGTCCAGTCTCCCCCTGAGGGCCGCTGACGATGCGGTCAACGCGCAGATCCTGGACATCAAGCAGCATCAGGCAGCTCCACGGGGCGTCAGCGCCCTGGCCGACTGGCCGGGCACACCCGCCAGCATGGCGCCCGACGCGGCGCGGCGCGGGCCATGCTCATCGATGCTCTCGGCCAGCACCCGCAAAGCAGTGCCGAACACCAGCAGGGCGAAGCCCGGGAACACAACGACCCACCATTGGCCGGCATAGAGATGCTCCACCCCCTCGCGGATCATCGAGCCCCACTCCGTCGTATCGGCCGCGGTGGCGATACCGACAAAGCCCATGGCCGCCAGCACGCCCAGCGCCCAGGCGGCCTGGCGCGGGATTTCGCCGGCGATCCGTGCCAGGGTGTTGGGCAGCAGATGCGCAAGAACCAGCCGATGCAAGGGGTTGCCAGCCGCGGTTGCGGCTTCAACAAAGCCGCGTTCGTGCAGGGCCCGCACCTCGTCACGCATGGCTCGGGCGAAGACGATGGCTTCCAGCACACCGATGGCGAAGACCACGTGGCGCAAGGACGGCCCCATGGCAGCCACCAGCGCCATCGCCAGCAACAGCGGCGGCACCAGGCTGATCCCCTGGAAGATGCGGCTGAGGAATGCATCAAACCAGCCACCGCCGAGCCCTGCCGCAAGCCCCAAAGGCGCACCAATCAGGATCGCCAGCGCCAGGGCGGCCAACGGCACCGCAAACGCATAGCGCGCGCCATCGATCACACGCGCCAGCACATCCCGGCCATTGCCATCGGTTCCCAGCGGATGCGCCAGAGAGGGCCCCTGAAGAACAAGCCCGGCCTGTTGTGCCCCGGGCGGATACGGCCAGGCGACAGGGCGCGCCAGCACGGCCAGCGCAAACCCCACCAGGACAACCAATGCCAATGCCGCGCCCAGGCGGCGACGGGCCAAGACGCGAAGCAGCCGCAACATGCCTCCGATCATGCCCGTCTGATCCGAATACGGGCCAGCCGTCGGATGACGGCATGCAGCAGATGAACGGTGGCCGCGATGGCGGCGCTTGCGAGAATGAAGCCCTGCACGGCAGCGAAATCCGCCTTGGCCATGGCCTCCAGCCCATATTGGCCAATGCCACCCCAGGCGAACACGTATTCCACCAGCGCCGTCATGCTCAGCAGTGCGGCAGATTGGGCGGCGAGGCCCCCCCCGATCGCCGGCAGCGCGCCGCGCAGGGCGATAATGGTCAGCATCTCGCGCGACATGCCCTGGGCACGGGCGTAGACGAAATGGGGCGCATCCATCTGGGCCAACATGGCGCCACGCACCAGCAGGGTCAGCGAGGCGCCCAGCATCAGTGCCAGGGTGAACACAGGCAGCACGAGCTGGGCCAGGGCCGAACGCGCCGCGATCGAATCCTGCATCAGGAACGCGTCGATGAAATAGCTGCCGGTGATGGTGGGCGGCGGCGACAGCACGATGCTGATGCGCCCCGATGGCGCCGGCGCGATATCCAGCCAGCGAAAGAACACCAGGAGCAGCAGCAAGGCGAGGAAGAAGGGCGGCATCGCCTCCCCCAGCACGGAGGTGCCGCGCACCGTGCGGTCCTCCGCGGTATCCCGGGCGAAGGCGGCAGCCATGCCGGTAGGCACGGCCATCAGCGTTCCCAGGAGAATGGCATAGAGCATCAGTTCCAGGGTCGCAGGCAGGCGGTGGAGGATCTGGTCGAGCACGCCCTCGCCGGTCAGCCAGGATCGGCCAAGCTCCCCGCCCAGGACGCGAATGGCATAGCGCACCAATTGCACGAAGGCCGGCCTGTCGAGGCCGTAGTCCTGTACCAGCTGGGCCCGCTCCTCAACCCCGGGGCTGGGGCCACCCAGCAGGACATCGGCCGGGCCGGCGCCAAGCTTCACAAGCATGAAGCTCGTGAACACCACCACCAGGGCAAGCATGAGACCCACGCCAAAGCGACGCAGGAGGGCGCGGACCGGACGCTCCATCGTGTCAGAAAGTCCCCGGGCGCTCGGCCGGGGAAGCCACTGTCGGGTCCACCATGGGCCTCATCTCCCGGGAACACTGCCCCGGGCTCCCTGCCGTGTCACGCCTTGCACTGCCTCGGCTGCCGGGCGCGAGCCCGGGTAGCCCCTAGAACTCAAGCGCTTCCGCCTGGCTCCGTCGTCGCGGATGCGGTCCGGGCGAGGAAAGCGGAAACGCGGGGCAGCGCATACCACGAATCGTGACGATGACAACCTTCTGATTGGCAGCCTGCAATGCCGGCGTACTCCGGTATGCGTCGCCTCAGCCCTTGACCGCGCCAGCCGTGAGGCCGGAGGCATACTGGTCCACGAAGAAGGAGTACACCAACGCCACGGGAACGGAGCCCAGCAGCGCACCGGCCATGAGCGGCCCCCAGAAATAGAAATCCGCCCGGGTCAGCTGCACAATCACACCGACCGGAATCGTGCGTTCCGCGGACGCGGTCACCAGCGTCAGGGCGTAGATGAACTCGTTCCAGGACAGCGTGAAGGAGAAGATGCCCGCCGACAGGATCCCAGGCCGCGCAAGCGGCAGCGCGATCCGCAGCATGGCACCCAGCCGCGTCAGCCCATCGATCCGCGCGCACTCCTCGAGGTCAGCGGGAATGGTGCGGAAATACCCGCTCATCAGCCACGTGACGAACGGCACCAGGAAGGTGGGATACACGATCACCAGGGCCCAGATCGTGTCATCCATGCCGATGCTGGCCATCACCTCCACCATCGGGATGAACAGCAGGGTGGTGGGAACCAGGTAGGTCACGAAGATGGCGGTGCCGACGAATTCCGACCCCCGAAAGCGCAGCCGCGCCAGGGCATATCCCGCCGGCACGCCCATGATCAGCGCGATGGCGGTGGAGAGAGTCGCTACCATCATCGTGTTGCCGACCCAGGTGACGAAATCGGTCTTCTCGAACAGGTAGATGAAGTGGTCCAGGCTGGGCGTGGCGACGTAGAGCGGGCTTTTCGACCCGTCGTACAGCTCGGAATCCGGCTTCAGCGCCGTGATCAGCATCCAGTAGAACGGGCCAACCAGGAAGATGAGGAAGAACGCCAGCGGCGCCCAGACGAACAGGGCGCGCTCCAGCCGCGGGTGGTGGGACCGATAGGCGCCGGGGGCCAGGGGTGCGCTCATCAACGGCTCCTCAGGCGACCGTGCTGCGGCGGATACGGCGCAGCTGCCAGATAATCAGCACCAACAGCACCGGCAGCATCGTGAGCGAGATGGCCGCCCCCTCGCCGATGTTCCCGCTTGCAAGGCCTGTCTGGTAGCTGAGGGTAGCAAGCACGTGGGTGGCGTTCATCGGCCCGCCCTTGGTGAGGCCATAGACGATGCCGAAATCCGAGAAGGTCCAGATGATCGAGAGGACCAGCGCCGTCAGCAGCACCGGCATCACCAGCGGCAGCGTGACGTAGCGAAAGCGCTGGAACTTGCCCGCGCCATCGATCGCGGAGGCGTCGTAGAGATCCTGCGGGATGGCCTGCAACCCGGCCAGCACCGTGATCGCCATGAAGGGCACGCCGCGCCAGGCATTCACCAGCAGCACGGAAAACAGGGCGAGGTCGGGATCGGTCAGCCAGTTGAAGCCGTGCTCCATCAGCCCGGATTGCACCAGGATGTAGTTCAGCACTGAGAAATTCGGGTTGAACATCCACAGCCACGCCATGGTGCCCAGCACGGTGGGCACGATCCACGGCAGCAGGATCGCGGCCCGCACAGCACGGCGGAACCGGAAGCTTTCGTTCAGCAGCAGCGCAAGGCCAACACCGAGCACCAGGCGGATGGCGACGGAGCCCGCGGTGAAGATGAAGGTGTTGCGCAGCGTCTGGCGATAGATGCTGCTCTCCCAGAGCAGCACGAAATTCTCCAGGCCAACGAACACACCGGGGTCCGCCAGCGTGCGGTCGGACAGCGCGTAGCCGATCGCCACGAAGAACGGATAGGCCACCAGCGCCAACAGCAGCAGCACGACCGGTGCCACCAGCAGGTAGCCGAGCGAGCGTTCGCTATCGACGAGGTCGGAGAGACGGCTGCGCCGAACCGTCCGTGAGGAACGGTCCGGCGTGCCGGTCGTGGTCGAGGAGCCCATCTAGGGCGCGCCCGGCGGGGTTGCGATCAGGTGCGGCTGCGGCGGCGGGCGATCTGCTGGTATTCCTTCTCGGCCCAGGCAACGGCGTCGCGCGGGGTGAGCTGGCCGGTGCAGGCCTTCGCGAACATGTCCACCAGGATATACTTGTTCACCGCCTCTGCGGCCACCGGCGTCGGCGGGCCGCCGTAACCGGGCAGGCGGTTGATCTTGTTCAGGTCGCGGAAGATCTTGAGCTTGGGATCTTCCGGCCACACGTCCTCGCTGTCGAAGCCCGCCAGCTGCGGGATGAAGTAGGACTGGCCCACCTTGGTCCACTTGGGCAGGAAGGTGCGGCTGTACCACGCCTTCAGGAACTCGCGCTGGCCAGCCTTGTTCGGGCTGGAGGCGAAGGGCAGCCACACATTGATGTTGTAGTTGGCGAAGCGGCCCGCTGGCCCGGCAGGCCAGTTGGCGTGGTCCATGTTGTCCACGATGTTCTTGCGCGCCGCATCAGTAGCTGCCGCCGCGCGCGAGGCGAGGTAGATCGTGTTCACGTTCACCGTGGCCGAGATCTTGCTGGCCAGGAAGGCCTGGTTGTTGTCCGGGTCCAGCCAGGCGGTCGTGCCGGGGATGAAGTACTGGTAGATTTCCTTGTACCACTCCACCGCGGCGAGCGTGCCGGGCGAGTTGATCGCCACCGTGCGGCCATCCGCCTCGAATTCCTTGCCGCCGAAGGCCCACAGCACGGGATAGTTGGTGGAACGCCCATCGCCGGAGGCATGGCCCAGCGTCATGCCGATCGGGGTACCCTTGGCATGCAGCTTCTTGGCGGCATCGAGCAGCCCGGCGAAGGTATCCGGGAACTTGTCCACCCCGGCGGCGCGAAACATGTCGGTCCGCCAGTTCCAGGCGGCCGGCGCCTGGCCGATCGGCAGGCTCTTCCAACGCCCACCCACCATCGAGGCCGCCTTGGCGGCATCCATCCAGCCGCCATAGTTCTTGCCTACGTCGTCGGCCAGGTCGGTCACGTCGTTGAGCTTGGCGGCATACACATAGGTGTCGAATTCCACGCCCACGGCCAGATCGGCGCCGCGCCCGGTGCCGATCACGGACGCGGTTTTGGTCATCAACTCGTCGCCGGCGAAGCGCTCCACGCGGATCTCCATGCCCGAGTCGCGCGCGAGGTCCGCGGCTAGTTGGTCGAGCATGGTGTTGGTCTGCGGCACGTACCACTGGCCGGCGAGAATGGTGAGCTTCGTGCCCTTCAACGTGCCCTGGGCGATGGAGGGCGTGGCGAGTGAAAGGGCGGGGGCAGCGGCGGCGCCGGCGAGCAGCTTGCGCCGGCTCACATGGGCCTGGCGGCGATCCTGGGTCATGGGGGCGTCTCCTCGTTTGGCGTTTCTTGTTGCTGCGGCCTTTCCCTTACGCGTCGGACCGCCTGCCGGGGGGTGCGTTCCACGCCCCTTCCCACGGCAGCTAATATAATACTATGCGCCGAATGTGGCGGCTGGCCAGTGGATTCGCGGCGCTTGTTGGCAGGGCAAGGCCTCAGCTAGGATTGCTGCACTGCCGCGAACGCCGCTCCGGCGTTCCCCCCCAAGACTGGAGGACGACATGCCCCCGACGGTTAAAGCCGCGCTTGCCGCCACGTTGCTGGCGGGCGCCGCTGCCCTCTCCCCGCAGGCCCAGGCGGCAACGCCGCGCGATGCCCTGGTCATGGCGTGGAACCTGGATGCGCTGATCACCTTCGATCCCGCGCAGATCGCCGAGGTGAACGGCAACGACATCATCCGCAACGTGTGCGAGCCGCTGGTCAACTACGACCTCAAGGACGTCTCGAAGATGGTGCCCGGCACCGCCGAGAGCTGGACCACCTCCGAAGACGGCATGACCATCACGTTCAAGCTGCGCGACAATCTGAAATTCCCCAACGGCCGCACCGCCACCGCGCAGGATGCCGTGTGGTCGATGCACCGGGTGGTGGCGCTGGGCTACGGCAACTCCGCCAACTTCACCCAATGGGGCTTCACCCGCGACAAGATCGAGCAGCAGATCACCGCGGCGGATGACCGCACCATCGTGGTGAAGATGGACCGGCCGTATCCCGTCGGCCTCATGCTGTCGGCGATGTTCGCCTCCGGCTCCACCGGCATCATGGACAGCGAGATCGGCAAGAAAGAGGCCAAGACCGTCGATGGCCGCTACGACTGGGCCAACCCGTTCTTCAAGACCAATCCCGTCTGCGTTGGCCACTACCGCGTCACGCGCTGGAACACCAACGAGGTGGTGATCCTGGAGCGCAACGAGAACTACTACGGCGAGAAGGCCAAGCTGCGCCGCGTGATCATCCGTCACGTGCCTGAAAGCGCCGCCCAGCGCCTGCTGCTGGAGAAGGGCGACATCGACGTGGCCCGCCTGCTGAACACCGACGACCTGCGCGCCCTGTCCAAGAACAAGGATGTGGAGGTCACCACCACCACGATGCACGGCTACAGCTACCTCGCCTTCAACGCGCAGGACCCGATCTTCTCCAACCCCAAGGTCCGCCAGGCCTTCCGCTGGATGATCGACTACCAGGGCCTCGGCTCCACCGTGCTGGAATACCAGGGCACGCCGCGCGCCAGCCTGGTGCCGATCGGCGCGTTCGGTGCGCTGGACGAGAAGGAAGGCCAGCCCTTCAAGCTCGACCTTGAGAAGGCCAAGGCCCTGCTCGCCGAGGCCGGCTTCCCCAACGGCTTCACCAAGAAGTTCATCCACTCCGCCAACAGCATCTCGCCGCAGATCGCCCAGCATGTGCAGGCCAACGCGGCCAAGATCGGCGTGAAGCTGGAGCTGGAGCAGATGGCCGATGCGCAGCTCTTCACCCGCGCCCGCGCCCGCGAGTTCGAAGTGCTGCTGATCGGCTGGGGCGCCGGCTACCCGGACTCCGACAGCATGATCTCCCGCCATGCCGTGAACCCGGACAACCGGCCGGAAGCGCGGCTGGCCCAGTACCCGTCCTGGCGCTCGTCCTGGCAGGACGCGAAGATCAACGAGATGGCCGATGCCGCGCGTATGGAACGCGACCCGGTCAAGCGGATCGCCATGTATCATGAGATCCAGAAGTACATGATGGACAACGGCCCGATGGCCTACATCTACCAGACCGTTCGGCCCATCGCCGTGCGCAAGGAGGTCAAGGGCTTCGCGATCACGCCGTTCGACGTCGACTACGCCACCGCCGGCAAGTAGCACACGATGGCCGATCCCAAGGCCGCGGCGGGGCAGCCCCCCGCCGCGGCGCCTTCTTCCGGAATGCCACGCTGGGTGCGTCCGCTCGCGCGCCAGATATCGTCCGTGGTCGTGACGCTGCTCGGGCTGATGGCACTGGCCTTCTTCATTGGCCGCATGCTGCCTCTGGACCCCGTGATCGCGATCGTCGGCGAGCAGGCGGAGAAAGAGACCTACGACATGGTCTTCCGCCAGCTCGGCCTGGATAAGCCGCTCTGGCAGCAGTTCCTGTTCTTCATCCGCGACATGCTGAGCGGGGATTTCGGCAACGCCTTGTTCACCGGCAACCGTGTGGCCGACGACCTCAAGCGCGTGTTCCCGGCCACGATCGAGCTGGCCACCTTCGCCATCATGATCGGCGTTGGCATCGGCGTGCCGGTGGGCGTGCTCGCGGCCGTCTATCGCGACAGCCCGTTGGACCACTCGGTGCGGTTCATCGGGCTGCTGGGCTATTCCAGCCCCACCTTCTGGCTGGGCCTGATGGGCCTGATCGTGTTCTACGCTTGGCTCGACCTGGTCGGCGGCCCCGGGCGCCTCGATGTCAGCTACATCGACATGGTGGAGCCGATCACCGGCCTGCTCACCGTGGATGCCCTGCTGGTCGGCGAATACGACGTGTTCTGGAACACGCTGAGCCACATGATCCTGCCCGGCACGATCCTGGGCTATTCTTCCATGGCCTATATCAGCCGCATGACGCGCAGCTTCATGCTGGAGCAGCTGGGGCAGGAATATGTCACCGCCGCGCGCGTGAAGGGCCAGTCCAAGTGGCGCGTGGTCTGGCGCCACGCCTTCCGCAATATCCTGGTGCAGCTGATCACGGTGATCGCGCTGGCTTATGCCTTCCTGCTGGAAGGCGCCGTTCTCACCGAAACCGTCTTCGCCTGGCCCGGCTTCGGCCGCTACCTCACCTCCGGCATCCTGGCCGGGGACATGAACGCGGTGCTCGCCTGCGTGCTGATCATCGGGGTGATCTTCGTGGCGCTGAACCTGCTGTCCGACCTCCTGTACCGCTTGCTGGACCCGCGCACGAAATGAGCGAAAGCACCTCAACGCTGCGCGGCTGGCTGCGGGCGGAGGTCACCACCTCCCCCCGGCACGCCGCCCTCCAGCGCTTCTACTTCGGCTGGCTGCGGCTGAAGGGCAACCCGCTCGCCCTGTTCGGCCTGTCCGTGTTGCTCTTCCTGGTGGTCGTGGCCATCCTGGCACCGGTGATCGCGCCCCAGGGCTTCAACGACCAAAGCCTCACCCGCCGCCTGCTGCCACCATCGGCGGAGCACTGGTTCGGCACGGATGAGCTGGGGCGCGACGTGTTCAGCCGCATCGTCTGGGGCTCGCGCATCACGCTCTACATCTCCTGCCTCGTTGCCATCATCGCCGCACCGGTCGGGCTCGCGGTTGGTACCACCGCCGGCTATTTCGGCGGCTGGACGGATACGGTGCTGATGCGGGTGAACGACATCTTCCTGTCCTTCCCCGGCCTGATCCTGGCGCTGGCCTTCGTCGCGGCGCTTGGCCCGGGCATCGAGAATGCCGTCATCGCCATCGCGCTCACCGCCTGGCCGCCCATCGCCCGGTTGGCGCGGGCCGAAACGCTCACCGTGCGCGGGTCGGACTACATCGCCGCGGTGCGCATCCAGGGCGCATCGCCGGCGCGCATCATCCTCAAGCACATCGTGCCCATGTGCATCCCTTCCGTGGTGGTTCGCATCACGCTCAACATGGCCGGCATCATCCTCACCGCCGCCGGCCTCGGCTTCCTTGGCCTCGGCGCCCAGCCGCCTTTGCCGGAGTGGGGGGCCATGCTCTCCACCGGAAGGCAGAGCATGCTGCAGGCCTGGTGGCTCGCCGCCATCCCGGGCTTGGCGATCCTGACCACCTCCCTCGCCTTCAACCTGTTCGGCGACGGGCTGCGCGACGTGCTGGACCCGAGGTCGGAATGAACCAGACACCACAATTGCTGGTCGAAGACCTGCACGTTCGCTTCCGCACGCCGCAGCGCATGGTGCATGCCGTGCGCGGCGTCTCCTTCAGCGTCGGCCGCGAGAAGGTGGGGATCGTGGGCGAATCCGGCTCCGGCAAGTCACAGACCGGCCGCGCCATCCTCAAGCTCACCCCGCCCAACGGCACCGTCACAGCCAAGCGCCTGCAGTTCCAGGAACTGGACATCGCCGGCGCCAGCGAGCGTGAGATGCTGAAGGTGCGCGGCAGCCGCATCAGCATGATCATGCAGGATCCGAAATACGCGCTGGATCCCGTCATGCGCGTCGGCGCCCAGATCGCCGAGGCCATCCCGGAATCGCCGAGAAGCTCGGCCGCCGAGAAGCGCGACAAGGTGATGGCGATGCTGGAGGCGGTGCACATCCGCAACCCCGCACGCGTGCACGACCTCTACCCGCACGAGGTTTCTGGCGGCATGGGCCAGCGCATCATGATCGCCATGATGCTGATGGCCGAGCCCGACCTGCTGATCGCCGACGAACCGACCAGCGCGCTGGATGTCACCGTGCGCATGCAGGTGCTGGCGATCCTGGACGACCTCGTCACCCGCCGCGGCCTCGGGCTGATCTTCATCAGCCACGACCTCAACCTGGTTGCCACCTTCTGCGATCGCGTACTGATCATGTACGCTGGCCGGATCGTGGAGGAATGCGCGGCGGCCGAGCTGCAGGACGCCAAGCACCCCTACACCCGCGGCCTGCTCGCCTCCCTGCCCCGCATCGGCTCGCGCCACCAGAAACTGGCCGTGCTCAACCGCGATCCGGCCTGGCTCAATGGATAGCGCCATGACCCCCGATGCGATGATCTCGGTGCGCGACCTGCGTGTCACCTTCGGCAGCGGCGCCGCCCTGGTTCATGCCGTCGACGGCGTGTCCTTCGCGGTGAAGCCTGGCGAAACCTACGGTCTCGTCGGCGAAAGCGGCTGCGGCAAGTCCACCATCCTGCGCGCCCTGTGCGGCCTGAACCCCAACTGGTCCGGCAATGTCACCATCGGCGGCGAGGCGATGACGCCGGTGCGCACGCGCAGCTTCTACCGCCGCGTGCAGATGGTCTTCCAGGACCCCTACGGCTCCCTGCACCCGCGCCATACCGTCAACACCACGCTGGCCGAGCCGCTCAAGATCCACGGCATTGGCGAGGCGGATGAACGCATCACCCGCGTGCTGGTGCAGGTCGGGCTCGGTCCCGCCTTCCGCTACCGCTACCCGCACCAGCTCTCCGGCGGCCAGCGCCAGCGCCTCGCCATCGCGCGCGCCCTGATCCTGGAACCGCAGGTGCTGCTGCTGGACGAACCCACCAGCGCGCTCGATGTCTCCGTGCAGGCGGAGATCCTCAACCTGATTTCTCGGCTGAAACAGGCCAACAAGCTGACGATCATCCTCGTCAGCCACGATCTCGGCGTCGTCGCCCATCTCTGCAATCGC
>JAIXTK010000227.1 GCA_027483995.1 Acetobacteraceae bacterium | reverse complement strand
GCATGGAGTGTCCGGTAACAGGAGCGGCCGGGATGGTACCGATAACTCCAGTCTGGCAACATCGCGGCGCGCATACCATCGCTTTCGGACAATGGCATCCGGCAACAAATCACCACGATGCGTGCCGCCTCAGCCCCCTATTGATCGTCCTTGCACTTCACCCCTCTTGCGACGGGGCAGCAAGGACAGAAGAAAAAAGGGAAGTTTTTTGGTTCTTTTTTCAAAAAAGAGCCGCTTGCTTTCTTGTTGCTGTTTCTCGAATGGTTGGTTTTTTGGGCAGACGATGGGGCGGCATCCTGGATTGCTTCACTGCGTTCGCAATGACGGTGGGGCGGTGACGGTTGGGTGGGGCTAGACCCTGAGGAAGCCGACCAGTTTCTCGGCTTCCTCGACGATGGGCAGGGCGAGGGCTTCGGCCTTGCGGGAGCCTTCGCGGAGGATGGCATCGAGCGTGGCGGGGTCGCCGAGCAGGCGGCTGGTTTCGGCGGCGATGGGGGAGAGTTTATCGACCAGCAGGGCGGTGAGGTCCTGCTTGAAGGCGGCGAAGCCCTTGCCGCCGTGGTCGGCGAGGACGCCCTGGTGGTCGGTATCCGTCAGCGCCGCGTAGATGCCGATGAGGTTGCGGGCTTCCGGGCGGTTTTCCAGGCCGGCGGTTTCGCTGGGCAAGGGTTCCGGGTCGGTCTTGGCGCGGCGGATCTTGTCGGCGATCTGCTCGGCGGTGTCGGTGAGGTTGATGCGGGACATGTCGGACGCGTCCGACTTGCTCATCTTCTTGGTGCCGTCGCGCAGGCTCATGACGCGGGCGGCGGGGCCCATGATCATGGGTTAGATGTTGGGGAAGAAATCGACGCCGTAGTCGAAGTTGAACTTCTGGGCGATGTCGTTGGCGAGTTCGAGGTGCTGGCGCTGGTCGTCACCGACCGGCACGCGGGTGGCGTGGTACACCAGGATGTCGGCGGCCATGAGGTTGGGGTAGGTGAACAGGCCGGTGGAGACGTTCTCCCTGTCCTTGCCGGCCTTTTCCTTGAACTGGGTCATGCGGTTGAGCCAGCCCATGCGGGCGACGCAGTTGAAGATCCAGGCCAGGCGCAGATGGGCGTGCACCGAGGATTGGTGGAAGAGGATGGAGCGGGCGGGGTCGATGCCGCAGGCCAGGAGGGAGGCGGCCATCTCGCGGGTTTGGTTGGCGAGTTCGCGCGGGTCTTGCCAGACGGTGATGGCGTGGAGGTCGACGACGCAATAGAGGCAGTCGTACTCATCCTGCAGCTTCACCCAGTTCCGCATCGCGCCCAGGTAGTTGCCGAGCGTGGGGATGCCGGAGGGCTGGATGCCCGAGAAGATGCGCTGCATGGGGACGGTATCCTGTGAGGGAGGCGGGGTTTTTCCGGTGTGGCGGGGGGTTCGTCAATCCTTCGGGGGCTTGGCGCTGTGCCGGGGGGAAGAGCGAACGAATGAAGGGGCGGTTGAGAGGCTGCAAAGCGAAGGGGTCACAGAGGACACAGAGAGGCACGGAGGGCACAGAGATGCCTCGTGGAGTGCAAAATGGTGGTTGAGCGTGTCCTTGATCTTCTCTGTGGTCTCTGTGGCCCTCTGTGCTCTCTGTGACCGCTTCGCTGAGGGACGGTCAGGTCCGGCGGATGCGGGTGAGGAGGGCGCGGGGGTTGAGGATGCCGAGGGCGGTGGCGGCGGCGGCGTAGGTGGCCATGCCGCCGCCGACGAGGAGCGCCAGGCCCAGCCAGCGCAGGGTGGGGTCGGCCGCGAAGGGGGCGTAGGCGTGGCGTTGCAGGGCCCAAAGCACCACCGCCATGAGCAGGGCGGCGGCGGCCATGCGGGCGATATCGAGCAGGAGCGGGCGGGTGAGGGACATGTGGCCGCGGCGCAGCAGGATCGCGGCCAGGGCGATGACATTGGCCCAGTTGGAGAGCGAGGAGGCGAGCGGCGGGCCCATGTGCTGCATCGGCGCCATGAGGACGACGTTGAGGGCGAGGTTCAGCGCGATGCACCAGAGGCCGACGCGGACGGGAGTTGAGGTGTCGCCACGGGCGAAGAAGGCGGGGGCGAGGATTTTCAGCAGCACGAAGGCGGGCAGGCCGGCGGCGTAGGCGGCCAGGGCCTGGGCGGTGGGGATGACGGTTTCCGCCGTGAAGGCGCCGCGGCGGAACAGCACGTCGATAATGGGGGCACCCACGGCGATCAGCGCGATGGCGGCCGGCAGGGTGAGGACGAGGGCGTAGCTGATGGCCTGGTTGAGGGTGGCGTTGGGGGCATTTGCGTCCCCACCCTGCTCGGCGGCGGCGACGGCGCGGGAGAGGCGGGGGAGGAGGGCGGTGCCGACGGCGACGCCGATGACGCCGAGGGGGAGCTGGGCCACGCGATCGGCATAATAGAGGATCGCGGCGGTGCCGGCGGGGAGCAGGGTGGCGATGATCACGTCCACCGACATGTTCACCTGGGTGATCCCAGCGCCGAGCACGCCAGGGCCCATCTTGCGCAGCAGGGCGCGGATACGCGGCGTGAGGCGCGGGCGGGGCAGGTAAAGACGCATGCCGGCGCGGCGGACGGCGACATAGAGCAAGGCGAGCTGGACAACGCCGGAGGCGCTGACGCCCCAGGCGAGCGCGTGGCCGACGCTGGGGACGAAGGGCACCAGCCAGAGCATGCAGGCGATGGAGACGAGGTTGTAGAGCACCGGGGCGGCGGCGGCGGCGGCGAAGCGATCGAGCCCGTTGAGGATGCCGGAGAGCAGGGCGGTGAGGCAGATCAGCGGCATGTAGGGGAAGGCGATGCGGGCGAGTTCCACCGTGAGGGTGAACTTTTCCGGCTCGTCGGCGAAGCCCGGGGCGAAGCCGAGCATGATCGCGGGCATCGCGACCATGCAGAGAAGCGTCAGTGCCAGGAGCCAGAAGGCCATGACGGCGATGGTTTCCTGGGCGAAGGTTTTCGCGCTGTCGGGGCCTTCGCGCTGGAGCAGGGAGGCGAAGGCGGGGACGAAGGCGGCGTTGAAGGCGCCCTCGCCGAAGAGACGGCGGAACAGGTTGGGCAGGCGGTTGGCGACGAAGAATGCGTCCGCCACCGGGCCTGCGCCGGCCAGGGCGGCGATCAGGATATCCCGGAGGAAGCCGAGGAGGCGGCTGGCCATGGTCCAGCCGCCGACGGTGAGGATGCCACGGAGCATCCTGGGGGCTTAGCGGAAGCCCAGCGGGGGGGGAAGGTCAGGCGCGGCGGCGGGCGGCGGCGAAGCCGGCGAGGGCGAGGGCGAGCAGGGCGAGGCTGGCGGGTTCCGGGGTGGGAATGGACGCGGCGGTGTAGCCATTGCCGTCGGTGATGGCGATGGCGGGGAGGAAATCGGTGATCGCGGCCGTGGAGGGGATGCCGACATAGCCGAAGCCGTTGAAGGAGGCGCAGGCGCCGCCGACATTGGTGCTGCAATACTGGGTGGCCTGGCCCTGGGCCGGGACCTCGTTGCTTTTGTACCAGGCGTTCTGGGACAAGGGGCCGAAGAACTGGTGGAAGTAGACGGAATAGGTCTGACCCTCGACGAGCAATGGGGCGAGGGGGTCAACCGGGCCGTAGCCGCTGGCGGTGACGGTCGTGAGGTCGAACAACACCGTATCGGTGCCCGGAATGGTGTTGGCGGCCAGCTGGCTGAGGGGGCGGACACCGCGGGCAATGAGGTCGCCCTGGGCGTCGTTGATCGAGACCGAATACAGGTTCTCGGAGCCGCCGGCGGTCCAGAGCAGATCGAAGGGAATGTAGGCGCGCGTGGCATTGCCGGTGGCTTCGGCGGTGAAGGTGAAGCCGGCGGAGTACACGTTGATCCAGCCGCAGTTGAAGGCGCCGTTGCAGTAGCCCGAGAGGTCGGCGGCGTTGCTGGCCTGGTACCCGACCGGGCCGAGCTGGAACGGGTCGTAATTGTCGTAGAGGGTGAGCGCCTGGGCCTGGGGGGCGGCGGCGAGGGTTGCCACGGCGAAGGCGATGGCGGGCAGGATACGCATGGGGCGGGGTCTCCGCGCCCCCGTCACGGCGGAGCGCCTTGGCTGTGATGAAACGGGGACCGTCGAAATTAAGGAATTTTTAACCGCAATTGGCACGCTGCACAAATGACCGAGTCGTAATGTGCGACTTCGTGACGTTGCGGTTACTCGTCGCGCAGGGGGCGGGCGAGCAGGCGGTGCATGGCCTCGGCCACGGTGAGGTGGCCTTCGACGACAGCGGCGACGGCTGCGGCGATGGGGAGTTCGACGCCGGCTGCGCGGGCGCGGGCGACGAGGGCGGGGGCGGTGGCGACGCCCTCTGTGACCGATTCCCGCGCGGCGAGAATCTCCTGCACCGAGCGGCCCTGGCCGAGGGCAAGGCCGAAGGAGAAGTTGCGGCTGCCGGGGCCGGTGCAGGTCAGCAGCAGGTCGCCGAGGCCGGAGAGGCCGCTGACGGTGTCTGCCCGGCCGCCGAGGGCGGTGGCGAGGCGGGCGAGTTCGGCCAGGCCGCGGGTGACGAGGGCGGCGCGGGCGTTCTCGCCCAAGCCGGCGCCGATGACCGCGCCGGCGGCGATGGCGACGACGTTCTTGGCGGCACCGCCGACCTGGGCGCCGACGGGGTCGTCATTGCCGTAGAGGCGGAATTGCGGGGTGGCGAGGAGGGCGACGGCCTCGGCGCGGGCCTCCGCATTCGTGCCGGCGATGACGGCGGCGGCGGGGAGGCCGCTTGCGATCTCGGCGGCGAAGTTGGGGCCGGTGAGGACGCAGGCGGGGCGGGTGGGGTGGAGGTC
The DNA here is from genome assembly GCA_027483995.1 of Acetobacteraceae bacterium. Taxonomy (GTDB): domain Bacteria; phylum Pseudomonadota; class Alphaproteobacteria; order Acetobacterales; family Acetobacteraceae; genus CAMDGX01. The sequence continues at coordinate 10,317 of JAIXTK010000227.1, read as the reverse complement.
GGCCAGGATTTCGAGCGGCAGGCGGTGGGTGGTGCGTTCCACGCCCTTGCAGCAGGCGACGAGGAGGCCCGGGGGGAGATCGGGGGCGAGGGCGCGCAGGGCCTGGGTGGGGGTGGCGAGCAGGAGGAGGTCCGCTGGCTCCCAGCGGTGGGAGACGTGCAGGGCCTCCGGCAGGGTGACGCCGGGGAGGTGGGGGTTCTGGCGGGTGCGGGCGATGGCCTCGGCGCGGGCGGGGTCGCGGGCCCAGAGCCGGACATTCGCGCCGGCGCGGACGGCCTGGAGTGCGAGGGCGGTGCCCCAGGCGCCGGCGCCGATGACCTGGATGCTACTCATCGGCGATCCTTGCCAGGGCGGTGCCGGCGCCTTCCTCCTGGTTGGAGAGACGGGCCAGCAGGGCTTCCAGGATGGGTGGGGCGGCCTGTTCGAAGCCGTAGGGGGGGTTCACGACGAGGAGGCCGCTGCCGTTGAGGCGGGTGGGGTCGAGCGGGGCGCGCAAATGGAGCTCGGCGGTGACGATGTCGCGGATGCCGGCGGCCTGGAGGGTGGCGAAGAGGGCGCGCAGGGGCGCGCGGTGCTTGATGGGATACCAGGCGGCGAGCACGGCGCCCTTCATGCGGCGGTTGGCGGTGGCGAGCGCGGTGGCGAGTTGGTCGAACTCGTCCTCCGCCTCGTAGGGCGGGTCGATCAGGACGAGGGCGCGCTTTTCGCCGGTGGTGGGGGGGAGCAGGGCGCCGAGGGCTTCCCAGGCGGAGCGGTGGTGGACGGCCACGTGCGGGTCGCGGGCGAAGTGGCGGCGCAGGGTGGCGTGGTCTTCGGGGTGGAGTTCGCAGGCGGCCAGGCGATCCTGCGGGCGCAGCAGGGCGCGGATGAGGGCGGGGGAGCCGGGGTAGAGGCCGAGCTGGTTCACCAGGGCGACGTAGGCGGCGAGCGGGGCCGGCGGATCGCGCAGCAGGCGAAGGATGCCGCGCTGGGCCTCGCCGGTGCGGGTGGCCGGGGTGGCGGCGAGGTCGTACTGGCCGATCCCGGCATGGGTATCGAGCACGAAGAGGGGGCCGGGCTTGCGCTGCATCGCGGCGAGCAGCCAGACGAGCAAAGCGTGCTTCAGGCAGTCGCCGTGATTGCCGGCGTGGAAGGCGTGTCGGTAGTTCATGGGCGGTAGTTCATGCGGCCGGCTTCATGTCGGCGCTGTCGAGCGGCCAGCGCGGGCGGGGGGCGTGGCCCAGCCCATCGGTCCAGCCCTGGCGCAGGCGTTCGAGCGCGGCCCAGGCGACCATGACGGCGTTGTCGGTGCACAGGCGCAGGGGGGGCGCGACGAAGCGGAAGCCGGCGCGTGTGGCCTCCGTGGTGAGGGCCTGGCGCAGGGTGGCGTTGGCGGCGACACCGCCGGCGACGACCAGTGCCGTTGCGGGGTGGGTGCGGCGGAAGATCGCCATGGCGTGGCGGGCGCGGTCGGCCATCACATCCGCCACGGCGGCCTGGAAGCTGGCGGCGAGGTCGGCGGCCTCCTGCACCGGCAGGGCGCCCGGGGGGTAGGCGGCGACGGCGTGGGCCACGGCGGTCTTGAGGCCGGAGAAGGAGAAGTCGCAGCCTTCGCGACCCTTCAACGGGCGGGGGAAGGCGAAGCGGGTGGGGTTGCCTTGCTTGGCCAGTTTCTCCACCGCGGGGCCGCCGGGCCAGCCGAGGCCGAGGAGTTTTCCCACTTTGTCGAAGGCTTCGCCGACAGCGTCGTCGATGGTGGTGCCGAGGCGGCGGTGTTGGCCGACACCTTCCACGGCGACGCACTGGCAGTGGCCGCCGGAGACGAGGAGGAGGAGGTAGGGGAAATCGAGGCCACCCAGCGCCGGCAGGCGCGGCGAGAGGGCGTGGGCCTCGAGGTGGTTGATGGCGAGGTAGGGCAGGTTGTGGGCCAGCGCCATGCCCTTGGCGAAGCCGCTGCCGACGATGAGGCCGCCGATCAGGCCGGGGCCGGCGCTGGCGGCGATGGCGGCGAGCTCGGCCGGGGTGGTGTTGGCCGTGGCCAGCACCTCGGCAACCAAAGCGGGAAGGTGGGCGAGGTGGGCGCGGGCGGCGATCTCCGGCACCACGCCGCCGAACCGGGTGTGATCTTGCTGGCTGAGGACGGCTTCGGCCAGCACGGTGCCGTCCGGCGCGAGGACCGCGGCGGCGGTTTCGTCGCAGGAGGTTTCGATCCCCAGGACGGGGCCGTGCGGGGCGGCCATGCGGTCCGGTTGCATCCTTTGCCTTCACTTTACGGTTGGCGGGTAATAGGACACCACGATGCCCGCCGCACCCCCCTCCCCTTCTGGCCATCCCGGCGCCGCTGACCAAGGCATGGGCCGCGCCAAGGCGCCGCCGCATGCGCGGACGTTGCCGTTGCGGGTGGGCACGCGCGGCTCGCCGCTGGCGTTGTGGCAGACGCGGTATTTCCTGCAGCGGCTGACCACGTTCTGCCCGGTGCTGCGGGCGATGGACGTGTTCGAGGAACATGCGATCCGCACCACCGGCGATGCCACCCAGGCGGCCGGCACGCGGCTTGCGGATCTGGGCGGCAAGGGGTTGTTCGCCAAGGAGATTCACGAGGCGCTGCTGGACCGGCGGGTGGATTTCGCGGTGCATTCGCTGAAGGATCTGGAGACGGATCTGCCGCCGGGGATCGTGCTGGCCGGCACGCTGGTGCGCGAGGATGCGCGCGAGGCGCTGATCCTGCCGGCGGGCACGGCGGTGGACCCGCAGGACCCGCTGGCGTCGCTGCCGCAGGGGGTGCTGGTGGGTTCCTCCTCCCTGCGGCGGCAGGCGCAGCTGTTGCACCTGCGACCGGACCTGCGATTCGCGACGATCCGGGGCAATGTGGCCACAAGGATCGAGCGGGTGCGCAACGGGGATTTCGGCGCCACGCTGCTGGCGCTGGCCGGGATGAAGCGGCTGGGGCTGGATGGCGAGGCGGCGGCGATCCTGGGGCCGGAATTGCTGCTGCCGGCGGCGTGCCAGGGCATCGTGGGCGTGACGGTGCGGGCCGACGACGTGGAATTGCGCGCCATGCTGGCGGGGATCGAGGATGCCGATGCGCGGGCGGTATCGCGCGCCGAGCGGGCGCTGCTGGCGGCGCTGGATGGTTCCTGCCGCACGCCGATCGGGGGGTATGCCAGGCTGCTGGAGGATGGGCAGCTGCATCTGACCGGGCTGGTGGCGCGGGAAGATGGCAGCTTCCTGCTGCGCCGGGCGATCACCGGGGCGCGCGGCGATGCGGAGCGGTTGGGCCAGGAGCTGGGCGCCAGCCTGCGGGCCGATACGCCGCGGGATATCCTTGCCTGATCCACGCCCGCGCGGCGTGCTGATCACGCGGCCGGAAGCGGGCGCGAACGAGACGGCGGCGCGCGTGGCGGCGCTGGGCTTCGTGCCGATCATGGCGCCAGTGCTGGCCATCGCCGCCCTGCCCGCCCGGCTGCCTGACCCGGCGCGGGTGCAGGCGGTGCTGGTGACCAGCGGCAATGCGCTGCCGGCGCTGGGGCCTAGGTTTTGTGCGGTGAAACTGTTTGCTGTCGGTGATGCCACGGCGGCGCGGGCGCGGGCGGCGGGGTTCGCCGATGTGACGAGCGCGGGGCGGAACGCGGAGGCGCTGGACGCCCTTGTGCGGGAGCGCTGCCGGCCCGGTGGCGGGGCGTTGCTGTTGCCGACGGCGCGCGGTGAGGGGCTGGCCCTGGCGCGGTCGTTGCGGGAGGCGGGGTTTGCCGTGGTGCGGCGGACGGTTTATGCTGCGGTGCCGCAAAACACGCTGCCGTCGGCGGCGGGAGACGCTCTTTCACGCAAGGCGGTGGCGGCGGCGCTGTTCTTTTCGGCGGCCACGGCCAAGTCTTTCACGAAGCTGTTGCTTGCGGCCCTGCCGGCCGGATGCCTCAACGCGGTGGATGCCCTTGCTCTTTCGCCGGCGGTCGCCGCACCGCTGGCCCCCCTGCCCTGGCGCCGGCTGCGCGTGGCCGACCGGCCGAGCCAGGATGCGCTGCTGACCCTGCTCGCGGATCCCATGGAATGAGTGACCCCGCCTCCCCCAAGCCAACCCCGACCGGTGACGCGCCTGCGGCACCTGACGCTGCGCCCATGGTGGCCAAGCCGGCCCCGGTGCCGCCGCCGCGGCGCGATGCGGCAGCGCCTTCGCTTTCGCGCGGCGGGGCCGGGGCGGTGCTGACGGCGCTGGCGGTGGCCTTGCTGGTGACCGGGTTGGCCGTGGTGTGGCAGCAGCAGCGGGAAACCGCGGCCGCGATGGTGCCGGCGGCCGATGTGGCGGCGCTGCGCGAGCAGTTGCGCACGCTGCAGCAGCGCCTGGCGCAATTGGAGCAGCGCCCGGCAGCTTCGGCGCCGGCAATGGATTTGCGGCCGCTGGAAGGGCGGATTGCCGCGTTGGAGCAGCGCCCGGCGCCGGCGGCACAGCCGGTCCCCGATCCCGGGTTGGCGGACCGGATGGCGGCGCTGGACCGGCGGCTGGCGCAGGCTGAGCAGGCGGCGACCCAGGCGCAGCAGGCCTCGGCGGCCCGGCTGGCGCGGATCGCACGGCTGCAGGCGGCGATGGCGGCGTTGGAGGCCGGGCGGGCGCTGGGCGAGATCCCGGGCGCGCCGCCGGCATTGGCGCGCTTCGCCGCCACCCCGCCGCCCAGCGAGGCCGGGCTGCGGTTTGCCTTCCCCGGCGCGGCGCAGCGGGCGCGCGATGCCAGCCGCACCGGCGGGGACGAAGCCGGGGTCGGCGAGCGGGTGTGGCAGCGCGTGCGTGCGCTGGTGACGGTGAAGGAAGGCGAGACGGTGCTGCTGGGCAGCCCGGCCGCCACCATGCTGGGGCTCGCGGCCGAGAAACTGGCGGCGGGCGATCTGGCCGGTAGCGTTGCGGCGCTGGACGGACTTGACCCTGGGGCTGCGGCGGAGATGGCGGCGTGGCGCGGCCAGGCCGAGGCGCTGCAGGCGGCGCGCGCGGCGCTGGCCAAGATGGCGGCCGAGTGATGCGCCGCGTTGTTCTGTTCCTGACCACCAGTGCCGCGGTGCTGGTGCTGGCCTGGTGGGTGGCGCATCTGCCGGGGACGGTGGCGCTCGCTGGCTTCGGGTATTCGGTGGAGACGACCTCCCCCATCGCGGTGGTGGGTGGGGTGGTGCTGCTGGTGGCATTGCTGCTGGTGCTGCGGCTGCTGATGGGGCTGCTGGGCATGCCAGGCGCGCTGCGCTTCTGGCGCCAGGGGCAGGCGCGCCGGCAGGGCGATGTGGCGGTGGGCCGTGCCCTGGTGGCGCTGGCGGCCGGCGAGGCGGCAGGCGCGCGGCGGCAGGCGCGGCGGGCGCGGGACCTGCTGGGCGATACGCCGCAGACGCTGCTGCTGGCCGCCGAATCGGCGCGGCTGGGCGGCAACCCGGCCGAGGCGGAGGCGATCTACCAGACGCTGGTGGGGCGCACCGACAGCGCCTTCCTGGGCCTGCGCGGCCTGTTCCGGCTGGCGGTGGAGCGCGAGGATTGGCACGAGGCTGCCTCACTGGCAAAGCGGGCGGAGGCGTTGCAGCCCGGGGCGAACTGGCTGCGCGATGCGCGGCTGCGGGTGGCGGATGAGACCGGGCAATGGGGCCGCGCGCTGGCGCTGGCCGGGCCGGACCTGCCGGAGGAGGTGCTGGCCACCGCCGCTTCGCAGGCCGAGGCCGATCCGCAGGGGGCGGCAAAGCTGGCGCGGCAGGCCTGGAAGGCGAACCCCGCTTTCCCGCCCGCGGTGGTGGCCTATGCGGCATCCTTGAAGCGCGAGGGGCATGAGGCGCGGGCGGAGGAGGTGATCCTGGCGGCGTGGAAGGCAGAGCCGCATCCGGATCTCGCCGCGGCCCTGCTGGAGGATGTGCCGGATGCGCGCGCCCGGCTGCGCCAGGCGGTGAAGCTTTCCAACGCGCGGGCGGAGCATGTGGAGACGCAGTATCTGCTGGGGCGGCTTTCGCTGGAGGCGGGCGAGATCGGCGAGGCGCGCTTCCATGCCGAGCGGGCACGCGGGCTGGCGGTGCCGACCCGGCGCATCCTGCTGCTGCTGGCGGATATCACCGTGGCGGAGCGGCGCGATGCCAGTGTCGTGTTGCGCGCGGCGGCCGAGGCGCCGGCGGACCCGGCCTGGACCTGCGGCCAGTGCGGCACGCGGCAGAGCATGTGGCGGCCGGCCTGCCCGGCCTGCCATGCGACGGCGCGGATGTCCTGGACGGCAGCACGGGACGCGGACCGGCCAGCGCTGATGGCCGAGACGATCGAGGCTGAAAGGGTGGAGGCTGGCGCCCTAGTCCAGCAGCCCGCCGGGCCGCGCATCCACCCGGCGATCAAGGGGCCCTGAGGCGGGCCCCGAGGGGGCGGCGGTAAAGCTGCGGGCGGACTGGGCGTCGGCCAGCTGGGGTGCCTGCGCCGGGCGGGCGAAGCCAGGGGAATAGGGGGCCGTGGGGGCCCGCGCTTCCTCGATGCGCACCGTGGGGGTGCGCTGGGTGCAGTTGGCCAGCGACAGGTACGGCTTCGGGTCCACCGGGCGGCCGTTGATGCGGACCTCGAAGTGGATGTGATTGGTGGTGGCGCGGCCGGTGCGGCCGACCTGGCCGATTTGCTGGCCGGCGGCCACGCGGGTGCCGGGCCGCAGGCCGGGCGCGAAGCCGGAGAGATGGGCGTAGCGGGTGACGACGCCGCTGCCGTGGTCGATATCGACCATCAGGCCATAGGCGAAATAGGTCTGCGCAAACACGACCGTGCCGGCGGCGGCGGCGCGGGCCGGGGAGCCGTGCGGGGCGACGAGATCGAGGCCCGAATGGTGGCTGGTGATGCCGCGCGAGACTTCCTTGAGCTGGCCGGCGGGCATCAGCAGCGAGCCGCAGGCAAGGTCCGCCATGGCCGGTGCCGCACCGAGTGCGACAGAGGCCATCATGGCCGCGATGGTTGTACGAAACATTCCCATACATGGCGCAGTAGCATGCATGGCAGCCTTGTGCAAAGCGCCAATCACAGCCGCGTGTGATTCCTGAGCGGGAGTCATGCAGCGCTCATTGGAATTTGTTTTACTATCTGGAACATGGCGGCAATTGCAGAGATAAGGCGGGGTCGGTCGGCTTGCCTTGCCGCCACAGCTCGAAATGCAGATGCGTGCCGCGCGTGGTGCCGGTTCGGCCGACACGGCCGAGTCGTTCGCCCACCCCGACCTGCTTCTGGCCACCGGCCAGGGCGGGGGTGACGGTGCCGAGATGGGCGTAGCGGGTGCGGGTGCCGTCGGCGTGGGCCAGTTCCACCATCAGGCCGTTTGGGCCCTCCCGCCGCAGCACGGTGATGCGGCCGGGGGCCGCGGCACGCACCCAGGCGCCGGCCGGGGCCGGCAGGTCGATGCCGTTGTGGTGCGCACCGGCGCGCGGGCCGAAGGGCGAGGAGATGCAGGTGGCGCCCACGGGATTGAGCAGGGTGGCCTCGTCCTGCGCCATGGCCGGGGTGGCCACGGCGAGGAGGAGGGCGGCGAGCGGCTTCAGCTGTTGGTGGCCGGCTGGTAGGTGCCGATGGAGTTGCCGCCGTCGCAGGAGACCACGGCGCCGGTGATGTAGCTGGCCGAACTGGAGCAGAGATACATCACCATCCCCGCCGCATCGCCCGGCTGGCTGTTGCGGCCGAGCGGGATGCGCGCCGTCATGCGGTCCACATAGTCCGGCGGCAGGTAGGAGAAGTCGCTGCCCGGGGCGAAGCCGGGCTCCACCACGTTCACGCGGATCTTGTGCGGGGCGAGCTCCAGCGCCTGGCCCTTGGACAGACGCTCCAGCGCCGTCTTGCTCATGCAGTAGGTGACGCTGCCGGTGGGCATCTGGCGGGCGGCGCCGGAGCCGATGTTGACGATGGCGCCGGCCACGCCCTGCGCCACCATCAGGCGGGACATCGACTGCACCACCAGGAAGGGCGCGCGGACGTTGACGTTCATGATGCGGTCGTATTCCGCCGGCTCCAGGTTGATGAGCACGCCGGTGCGCGGATAGACGCCGGCATTGTTCACGATGATGTCCGGCGCGCCCCATTCGCGCTCCACCAGCGCGGCCAGTTCGCGGATCGACTCGACGGATTCCAGCTGGGTGGCGTGGGTGAGGGTGTTGGCGGGATCGAGGCCGAGCTTCTGCACCACCGCCGGCAGCAAATCGCCGCGCATGTCCGACAGGCAGAGCGTGGCGCCTTCCCGCGCAAAGGCCGCGGCGATCCAGCCGCCATAGATGCCGGCCGCGCCGGTGACGACGACGCGCTTGCCCTTGAATTCGCCCTGGTAGTTCACGCCGCCACTCCTTGCCTGCTGATCACCGCCCGTTGGTAGAGCAATCGTCGGCCCCGGGAAATGGCGCGAGACGGCGCTTGTCGTCACCGGGATGTGACCATAGTGTGGCAGCCATGCTGATCTTTCTGGCCCGACGTGCGCTGCTGGCGATGCTCGTCACCCTGACGGTGCTGACCGTCAGCTTCATGCTCACCCGCCTGACCGGGGACCTCGCCATCGCCATCGCGGGGCCGCAGGCGTCCCAGGCGGATGTGGAGATCATCCGCAAGGCCTATGGGCTGGACCGGCCGCTGCTGGTGCAGTTCGTCAACTGGGTGACCGATGCGGCCACCGGCGATCTCGGGCGCAGCTTCTTCTACCAGGAAGACGTGACCAAGCTGATCAGCGCCCGCCTGCCGGTGACGCTCACGCTGGGGCTGACGGGCCTTTCCATCGCCATCCTCACCGCGATCCCGCTGGGCATCATCGCCGCCATGCGCGAAGGCACGCTGCTGGATCGCGGCATCATGACCATCGCGGTGATCGGCCAGGCCATGCCCAGCTTCTGGCTGGGGCTGACGCTGGTGATCATCTTCGGCCTGAAGCTGCAGTGGTTCCCGATCTCCGGCGTGGAAACCTGGGACGGCTTCGTGCTGCCGGGCATCGTGCTGGCCTTCTCCGCCATTCCCGCCCTGATGCGCCTGACCCGCAGCGGCATGGTGGATGCGCTGGCCAGCGACTACATCCGCACCGCCCGCGCCAAGGGGCTGTCGCGCGCCGCCATCGTGCTGAAACACGCGCTGCGCAACGCGGCGATGCCGGTGGTGGCGATCTCTGCCGTGCAGCTCGGCTTCATGCTCTCCGGCTCGATCGTGATCGAGACGGTGTTCTCGCTGCATGGCGTGGGCTACCTGGGCTGGGAGGCGATCGGCAAGAACGACTTCCCGGTGGTGCAGAGCGTGGTGCTGTTCCTGGCCACGGTCTTCGTGGTGCTGACATTGCTGGCCGACCTGATGAACGCGGCCCTGGATCCGAGGCTTCGCACGCAATGAGACTTCCTTCGGTTCGCCTGCTGGCCGCGGGGCTCGGCACCGCGATCGTGGCGATCGTGCTTGTGGCCGGGCTGCTCGCGCCCTGGATCACGCCGTACGATCCGTTCATCACCAACCTCGATGCCCGGATGATCCCGCCCTCCTTCATGGAAGGCGGACGGCCGGAGAACTTCCTGGGCACGGACCAACTGGGGCGGGACTATTTCTCGCGGCTGATCTACGGCGCGCGCATCTCCATGCTGATCGGCATCGCCACCGTGATCACCTCCGGCCTGATCGGCATCACGCTGGGCGTGCTGGGCGGGTTCTTCGGCGGGCGGGTGGACGATGCGGTGATGTTCGCCATCACCTGCCGCCTCTCGATCCCGCTGATCCTGGTGGCGCTCGCCGTGGTGGGCCTGGTCGGCTCCTCCCTCACCGTGGTGGTGCTCACCCTCGGGCTACTGCTGTGGGACCGCTTTGCCGTGGTGGCGCGCAGCACCACCATGCAGGTGCGCAACCTGGATTACGTGGCCGCCGCCTGGGCCGCCGGATGCTCCCAGACCCATATCCTGCTGCGCGAAGTGTTGCCCAACATCATCCACCACCTGGTGATCGTGGCCACGCTGGAAATGGCGCTCGCCATCCTGCTGGAAGCCGCGCTCTCCTTCCTCGGCCTGGGCGTGCCGCCGCCCCTGCCCTCCTGGGGGCTGATGATCGCGGAAGCCAAGGAATACATGTTCTTCTCGCCCTGGGTGATCATGGTGCCAGGAATCTCCCTGTTCGTCCTGGTGCTGGGCATCAACTTCATGGGCGACGGCCTGCGCGACATGCTGGGAGCCACACGCGATGTCTAGGACAGCGTGGGGTGGCGAAGGGAAGGCAAGGCCAGGGGCTCTGCCCCTGGACCCCGCTGGGGCCTTAGGCCCCAGACCCCGGGACCTTTTCCGCCTTCGGCGGGAGGGGCCGTCTCGGCGCGCGACACAGACCGGGTCGGCCCCTCCCGCCGAAGGCGGAACAACTGATGCGGG
>JAIXTK010000011.1 GCA_027483995.1 Acetobacteraceae bacterium | reverse complement strand
CGGCCAGCAGCGCCGGCAGCTGTTCCGGGGTCACCTCCTCCTGGATGTTCACCCCGGTCGTGGGATCGTCCGCCCGCATCACGCGCCGGAAGATATCCGCCAGCTCATCCGTGGCATCGACAAACAGGCCCTGCATCGTCGCTCTCTCCGGCTCATGGGAGCCATGATCGTGCCTGCCCCCCGCCGCATCCGGCAAGCATGACTCCACGCGCATGACAGCCGGCCGCACCCTCCAGCTCGACCCGGAAGACTACCGCCCTCCCCGGCACGAGCCCCCAGACCCACCGCCCCGCCGGCGCCGGCGCCGCAGCTGGTCGCTGTTTCTCCTGCGCTGGAGCATCGTGCTCAGCATCTGGGCCGCCCTCATGGCCGGCGGCGTCCTGCTCTTCTTCGCCTGGGACCTCCCCCGGCCGGAATCCGCGCTCGATGCCGCCCGCCGCCCCAGCGTCACCCTCACCGATGCCCAGGGCCGCATCATCACCACCTACGGCGACCTGGTGGGCGACCCGCTGCGCCTGCGCGACATGCCGCCCTACCTCCCCGCCGCCGCCGTGGCGGTGGAGGATCGCCGCTTCTGGAGCCACTGGGGCCTCGACCTCACCGGCATCGCCCGCGCTTCCTGGGTCAACCTCCAGGCCGGCCAGGTCGTCCAGGGCGGCTCCACCATCACCCAGCAGGTCGCCAAGAACCTCTTCCTCAGCAACGCCCGCACCTTCCGCCGCAAGGTGCAGGAGCTCCTGCTCACCCTCTGGCTCGAACGCCAGTTCTCCAAGCAGGAGATCCTCGAGATCTGGCTCAACCGCGTCTATCTCGGCTCCGGCGCCTTCGGGATGGACGCCGCCGCCCGCGTCTATTTCGGCATCTCCGCCCGCCAGGTGAATGTCTGGCAGGCCGCCATGCTCGCCGGCCTCCCCCGCGCCCCCTCCCGCATCAACCCCCGCGTCAACCCCGAAGCCGCCGCCGCCCGCGCGCGTGAGGTGCTGAACGCCATGGCCGAAACCGGCGCCCTGCCCGCCGAGCAGGCCCGCGCCGCCGCAGCCGGGATCGCCGCCCTGCCCCGCCCCGTCCGCGCCGCCGGCTGGTTCAGCGACTGGGTCTCCGAACAGGCCGACCCGCTTTTGCCGGATGGCGCGGATGCCACCATCCGCACCACGCTGGACCCGCGCATCCAATCCTCCGTCGAAGCCCGCCTGAAATCCCTGCTGGATGGCCCCGGCGCCGAAGCCCAGGTCACCCAGGGCGCCGTCGTCGTGCTCGATCCCCAAACCGGCAATGTCCGCGCCCTGGTCGGCGGGCGGGATTACCGCGCCAGCCCCTTCAACCGCGCCGTCGTCGCCCGCCGCCAGCCCGGCTCCGCCTTCAAGCCCTTCGTCTGGCTCGCCGCGATCGAAGCCGGCGCCCGGCCGGATGACACGGTGCTCGATGCCCCGATCCGCCGCGGCACCTGGTCCCCCGGCAATTTCGACAACCGCTTCCGCGGCGAAATCACGCTGGAGGAAGCCCTCGCCCAATCCGTCAACACCGCCGCCGTCCGCCTGCTCCTCCAGGCCGGCGGCCCGCGCCCCGTCGCCGCCGCCGCCGCCCGCCTCGGCATCGCCGACCGCCTGCCGAACAACGAATCCCTCGCCCTCGGCACCGCCGAAGTCGGCCTGCTCGAGCTCACCGCCGCCTATGCCAGCTTCTTCAACACCGGCCTGCGCATCACCCCCACCGGCATCGAATCACTCGCCTCCGAAGGCCGCACCATCGCCCAAACCCGCCCCGCCCCACCCCGCGTGATGGAGCCGGACCACGCCGCCATGATGGCCCGCATGCTCAGCGCCGTCGTCGCCCGCGGCAGCGGCCGCGCCGCCGCCCTCCCCGGCCGCGCCACCGCCGGCAAAACCGGCACCACGCAAGACAACCGCGACGCCTGGTTCATCGGATGGACAAACACCGGCCGCCCCGGCGGCATGATGATCGGCATCTGGCTCGGCAACGACGACAACCGCCCCATGCACAACGTCACCGGCGGCGGCCTCCCCACCCGCCTCTTCGCCGACATCGCCCGCGACCTCGGCGCCAACTGAAGGCAAGGCAAGGAAACCGCCAAGGCACCAAGACCGCCAAGAAGCACGCCAAGCCACCACGTGGCGTCACCCTTGGCGCCTTGTCGGTTCCCTTCCCCCCTTGCCCACCTCTGTACCCTGTGATGTTATACTATAACATATCGCCACCAAAAGGCTGCCCATGCCCGCCCGCACACTCCTCGCCGCCGCCCTCCTCGCCCCCCTCCCCGCCGCCGCCCAGATCTTCCAACAGGGCCCCGTCCCCGCCCGCACCCACACCTCCCCCGACATGGCCGCCCAATCCGGCCACGGCATCGAATCCGAAAACCTCTTCGGCCTCACCCTCGGCTCCGACGTCGACGCAGCCGGCAGCCGCGCCATCGCTGTCGAGCTGAACGGCCTGATCGGCGCCCGCACGGGCCGCTACCGCGCCCTCGGAGCCAAGACCGAATTCGCCTACGGCGCCACCTCCAACCTCTCCGTCTCCGGCAGCATCCTCGCCGGATGGCGCACCAGGGCCAACATCCCCGGCCAGGCCAACCTCGACACCACGGCCTCCGACGGCATCGGCGGCGAGATCCGCTGGCGCTTCCTCGACCGCAACACCGATCCCGTCGGCCTCACCCTGCACCTGGAGCCCAGCCTGCGCCTCGCCGACGAGCGCAGCGGCGAACGCGGCTCTGGCTGGGGGTCCGAGAACCGCCTCATCCTCGACCGCACGGTGTTGCCAGATCGCCTCTTCGCCGCAGCCAACCTCATCTACGACATCGAGGCCTTTCGCCCTCGCGGCAGCCCTACCGAGCGTGCTTCCGTCCTCGGCATCTCAACCGCCGCCAGCTACCAGGTCCATCCAGGCCTCTTCCTCGGCGCCGACATCCGCTATCTGCGCGCCTACGAAGGCCTCGCCGCCGACCGGTACCGCGGCTGGGCCACCTTCGCCGGCCCCACCCTGTTCTGGCACGCCACCGACAGCCTCTGGATTTCCGCCACCTACGCGTTCCAGATCGCCGGGCGCGAGCAGGGCGTGCCCCAGACCTACGACCTCGGCAACTTCCCGCGCCAGGTCTTCAAACTCAAGATCGGGATGGAGTTCTGACCCATGCGCATCACCCGCCGCACCGCCCTCCTCCTCCCGCTCCTCGCCACCCAGGCCCCCACCCCCACCTGGGCCCAGGAACGAACCCTCAAGGTCGTCACCAGCTTCACCATCCTCGCCGACATGGTCCAGCAGGTCGGCGAATCCCGCGTCACCGTCCGCTCCCTCGCCGGCCCCAACCAAGACCTGCACGGCTTCGAACCCCGCCCCTCCGACCTCCAGGCCATAGCAGGGGCAGATGTCATGGTGATCAACGGCCTCGGCCTTGAAGGCTGGGCCGAACGCCTCGCCCAGTCCGCCGGCTTCAAGGGCACCGCCATCGTCGCCTCCAAAGGCGTCCCAGCCCTCAAATCCGGCCACAAGCACGGCAGCGGCGCCGGCCACAGCCACGCCCACGGCGCGTTCGACCCCCACGCCTGGCAAGACATCGCCAACGCCCGCCTCTACGTCGAAAACATACGCGCCGGCCTCGCCGCGGCCGACCCCAGCCGCGCCGCCGCCCATACCGCCGCCGCCGCCCGCTACACCAACGAACTCACCGCGCTCGATGCCGAAATCCGCGCCCTCTTCGCCGCCATCCCCCGCGCCCTCCGCCGCGCCGTCACCTCGCACGATGCCTTCGCCTACTTCGCCGCCGCCTACGGCATGGACATGCTCGCCATCGCCGGCACCTGGAAAGACTCCGAACCCTCCGCCCGAGACCTCGCCGCCCTCACCGCCCAGGTGAAGCGCCAGAACATCCGCGCCCTCTTCCTCGAAAACGCCTCCAACCCCGCCGCCCTGAACGCCCTCTCCTCCGAAACCGGCATCAGGATCGGCGGCGAACTCTACCCGGATGCCCTGACCGCCCCAGGCGGCCCCGCCGACACCTACCTCAAAATGATGCGCCACAACGCCACCACCATCGTCGAGGCATTGAAGTGAAGAAGAAGCGGAGTGGTCACAGAGGACACGGAGAACCACAGAGAGCACAGAGAGTTTTGACAAATTGCTCCTCTACTCAACGTCTACAGAACGAGCGTCCTGTAGCAGGATGAGCGCGAATAAAATCATTCCATGAGTTAGTATCCAAACACGTCGATCCCCCCCATCGCCTCTCTTTCTTCTCTGTGCTCTCTGTGGCCCTCCGTGTCCTCTGTGACCACTTCGCTTTCTTTCTTCCTTCCAT
>JAIXTK010000088.1 GCA_027483995.1 Acetobacteraceae bacterium | reverse complement strand
TCGAATCCGGCCAGTTCCGCCTCGGCCGGGCGGATGAACATGTTGCGGGCGAACAGCGCGGACCAGGCCTGGGTGGTGACCACGCGGACGCGGATGCGGTGGGCCGGGTCGGCGCCGGCGTAGAGGTCCTGCACGAACAATTCCTGGCCCTGCAGGTAGGCCTGCACGCGGCCGCGCAGCCCGGCGAACTTCTCGGGCGCCAGCTTCTTGTTCACGTTGCCCCACCAGATCTCGGCGCTGGTGCTGGGCTCGTCCACCACGAACTTGTCCTGGGCGGAGCGGCCGGTGTGGTGGCCGGTTTGCACGAGCAGCGCGCCATCGGCGGACAGCGTGCCTTCGTTGCGCTGGATCGAGGCCTGCATCAGCGCGGGCGCGGTCAGGTTGGCATGCACGGGGCGGCCGGGCAGCACGCCGGAACCGGACAAGGCATTGCGTTTGGAATCGTCGGCGCCTGATGTGGTGGTCAAGACGTTGCTCCCGGTCTCGAAAAGCGTCACGCGCGGCTGCCCGCATCGCGCCTTTCGGCGTGATACAGGCCCCCTTGGCAGGGGTCCATAGACCCCGACTGTGTCAGCCGCGTGGCAGCCGCGCCCGGCGCAGCAGGGCGATCAATTCCGCGCGAACACCATCCGCCTCCGCCACGGGCGCCGACCATGCGATGCGCCGTGTTTGGTCCCCCAGCGCCAGCAGGCAGCCATCCACATCCGCCGCCACCATCCGCCAGCCGGTGCCACCGCCCAGTTCCGCCATGGCGGCCGCGTGGTCTGTGTTGCAGTGCGAAACGATATCCGCCTCGGCTGCCGCGATACGGGAAACGGCCGCTTCGTCCGGCAGCAGCTCCGCCTGGCGCAGCCGGGTGGCGCGCGCGAAGCCGCCCACGAACAGCCCGCCGGCCGGGCGGATGCGCCACAGCGCGAAATCGCCAAAATCTGCGTACAACGCGGCATAGGGATGCATCGCCAGCCAGCGTGCCTTCAGCCCCGCATCGTCGATTCGCTCCGCCAGGCCGGTGATGGTCAGGCGCGGCGCGGTTTGCTGGTTCGCCCCCTCCGGCTCCCCCATCACCATCAAGGCGCAGCGCGGCTCGGCGAGCAGATGGCGGGTATGCTCCGACAGCGTGGAGAGCCACAGCAGCACCGAAAGATCGGGCGCGGTGGCCGGCGTGACGAGCGCGGTGAAGGGCTGCCCGGCCGTTTGCGTGCCCAGCGTGGCGCTCCGCGCCGCCCGCAACAGGCAGCGTGCCTGCCACAGATCGGCCTGGCGCGCGGCCTCCCGATCGGCTGTCTCGCCCTCTGCCATAATTTGTTCACCCTCCATCCTAGTTGGGCCACAATCGCCTGCCACATTTCAAATCGCCATCCCAGAGAGGGGCATTCAGATGAAGCAGACCATCGCGCTTGTGGACGACGACCGTAACATCCTGACCTCCGTCTCCATGACACTGGAGCAGGAAGGCTTCACGGTGCGCACCTATACCGATGGCGAGAGCGCGCTGCAGGGCATTACCGCCCGGCCCGTCGACCTCGCCGTGCTTGACGTGAAGATGCCGCGCATGGACGGCATGGAGTTGCTGCAGCGCCTGCGCCAGCGCACCTCCCTGCCGGTGATCTTCCTCACCAGCAAGGATGAGGAGGTGGACGAGGTGATGGGCCTGCGCCTGGGCGCGGACGACTACATCACCAAGCCGTTCAGCCAGCGCCTGCTGCTGGAACGCATCCGCGCCCTGCTGCGCCGCAACGAGACCAGCCGCGCCGAAGGCTCCGGCGCCACGCCCACCGGCGTGATGACGCGCGGCGAGCTGGTGCTGGACGAGACCAAGCACCAGTGCCTGTGGAAGGGCAAGGATATCCAGCTCACCGTCACGGAATTCCTGCTGGTGAAGGCGCTGGCAACGCGCCCCGGCATGGTGAAATCCCGCGACCAACTGATCGATGCGGCCTATGGCGAGAACATCTATGTGGACGACCGGACCATCGACAGCCACATCAAGCGGGTTCGCAAGAAGTTCCGCAACGTGGACGAGGAATTCAACGCCATCGAAACGCTCTACGGCATCGGCTACCGCTACAAGGACGCCTGAGTGGTGGGCGGCCGCCATCCGCTGGCCCATGGTCCGATGGGGCCGCACCGTGCCTGAGGGCGGCCTCCCGCAGGGCGCCACGCAGCCGGCGCAGTCGCGCCCCGCGCCCGGCCCGATGCGCTCGCGCGACCGCTGGGTGTCGCCGCTGATGCGCCGCATCCTGGTGGTGAACGCCATGCCGCTGGCGCTGCTGCTGGCCACGCTGCTGTATCTGGACCAGTACCAGAACGGCCTGCTGGAAGCCGAGGTCGGCGCGCTGCGCCAGCAGGCGAAGATCCACGCCGGCGCCCTCAGCGAGGCCGCGGTGCGCGAGGAAGGCAACGAGGCGCCCCGCCTGGTGCCCGATGCCGCCCGCGGGCTGCTGCGCCGCCTGACGGAGCCCACCCCGAACGCCCAGGCCAAGCTGTACGCGCCCGACGGCCAGGTGATCGTGGATACCCGCATCCGCCAGGGTGCCGGCGGCACCGTGTTCACCGAGCCGCTGCCGCCCGCCATCGACCGCGGCGCCCTGGTGGGCACCATCGAGGCGATCTATGACCGGCTGCTGGATTGGCTGCCCGGCAGCACCCGCCGCACCCGGCTGGACATCTCGCCCACCGCCGTGGGGCCGGATTGGCAGCCGGATGTGAAGGAGGAGATCCGCCTTTCCGGCACCGCCAACAGCCGCGAGACGCCGCCCTATATCCGCCGCACGTCGGATAACCGGCTGCTGGTTTCCGTGGCCGAGCCCGTGGTGCGCAACCGCACCACCGTCGGCATCGTGCTGCTCACCCGCGAGGCGCGCGAGGTGGATGACAGCCTGCTCGCCGTGCGCCTCTCCATCCTCTCGCTGTTCGCGCTGGCGCTGGCCCTCACTGTCGCGCTGTCCTGGTACCTCTCCCTGACCATTGCCCGCCCGATCCTGCGCCTGGCCGGGGCCGCGGAGCAGATGCAGGAAGGCCGCGGCCGTGCCGGTGCCGTGCCCGCCACCCTGCTCGCCCGGCGGGACGAGATCGGTGAACTCGCCCAGGCCCTGGGTGACTCCGCCCAGGCGCTGTGGAACCGCATGGACGCGATCGAGCGTTTCGCCGCCGACGTGGCGCACGAGATCAAGAACCCGCTCACCTCCATCCGCTCCGCCATCGAAACACTGCGCCGCATCGAGGAGCCGGAGAAGCAGCGCCGCCTGCTGGCCATCATCGCCGAGGACGTTGCCCGGCTGGACCGCCTGATCAGCGACATCTCCGATGCCTCGCGCATCGATGCCGAGCTTTCACGCGCCGCCACCGAAGCCGTGGACGTGACCCCCATCCTGGAAGCCCTGGCCGAGATCGACGAAGCCACCCGCCAGGAGGATCACCCCCAGCTGGTACTCGCCGAACCCCGCGCGCCGGCCGTGGTGCAGGCGGTGGAAGACCGGCTGGTGCAGGTGCTGCGCAACCTGATCGGCAACGCGCAAAGCTTCTCCCCGCCACGCGGCCGCATCCTGATCTCGGCCACGCCCGTTGGCAGCGAGATCGAGATCGTCGTGGAAGACGAAGGCCCGGGCATCCCGGATGCCAAGCTCGAAAGCATCTTCGACCGCTTCTACTCCGAACGCCCGCAAGGCGAACGCTTCGGCCAGCACTCCGGCCTCGGCCTGTCGATCAGCCGGCAGATCGTGGAAGCCCTGCGCGGCAGCATCGCCGCGGAGAACCGGCGGGACGAGGCTGGGCTCGTGACGGGGGCACGATTTACGGTGAGGCTGCCCAAGGGATAAGACTCTTCTTTTTCTGAAGAAAAAGAAGCAAAAAGACTTTTCTGGATGGCGCCTCGATTCTCTGGTTGGAGGTCGAGGCGCCACGTTCCAAAAGTTTTTTGGTTCTTTTTTTCAAAAAAGAACTTCTTCCTACCACTCCCTTGACCACACCAGCCCCACCGAGTTGCCATTGCCGCCACTCCCGGTGGCCGAGGGCGCCCCGCTGGAGGTTCCCACCTCGCCTTGCAGTTTCAGCCCGCGCCCGAGGTCGATCTGCACGGTGGCCTTGGTGCCG
>JAIXTK010000424.1 GCA_027483995.1 Acetobacteraceae bacterium | reverse complement strand
GGTGGTGAAGCCGGCATCCGGCCCCGAGTATTCCGTTCCCGCAACGGGATGCGCCGGCACGAAATGCACGCCGGCGGGGATGAGCGGGCCGACGTCGCGGATGACGGACTGCTTGGTGGAGCCCACGTCGGTCACGATGCAGCCGGGTGCGAGGTGGGGCGCGATCGCCTCGGCCAGGGCGGCATAGGCGCCGACGGGGGCGCAGAGCATCACGCAATCGGCGCCGGCCACGGCCTTGGCCGGGTCCATCTCCACCCGGTCGGCGATGCCGAGTTCCATCACGCGGTCGAGCGTTTTCTGCGTGCGGGCGTTGGCGACGATCTCGGCGGCAATCTCGCGCTTTTCCATGGCGATGCGCGCCACGGAACTGCCGATCAGGCCGATGCCGACCAGCACCAGGCGCTTGAAGAGAGGCTCAGCCCCAGGAATCGAAGGCATCATCAGCCCTTCATGAAGGCGGAGAGTGCGTCGGTCACCAGGCCGCATTCCTCGGCGGTGCCGACGGTGATGCGCAGGCAGTGCGGCAGGCTATAGGCGGCCATGCCGCGCACGATGATGCCGCGGGATTTCAGGAACGCGTCCGCCCCCTTGGCCTTCTCCGCCGTGGCGAAGTCGGTGAGCAGGAAGTTGCCCTCGCTGGGCCACACCTTGATGCCGACGGCTTCCAGGGAGGCAGCCAGCTTGGCGCGCCATTCGGTGTTGTGGGCGCGGCACTTTTCCACCCAGCCAGGCTCTTCCAGCGCGGCCACGGCGGCGGCCTGGGCGGCGAGGTTCACGTTGAACACGCCGCGCACGCGGTTGAGCGCATCGGCGACGGAGGCGGGCATGTAGCCCCAACCCACGCGCATGCCGCCGAGGCCGAACACCTTGCTGAAGGTGCGCAGCATCACGGTGTTCTCGCCGGCATCCACCAGCTTCTGCCCGGCGTCATAATCCGCGGCTTCCACGTATTCGGCGTAGGCGCTGTCGAGCACCAGCAGGATATCGGGGCGCAGGCCGGCGCGCAGGCGGTCCACCTCGGATTGCGGCAGCAGCGTGCCGGTGGGGTTGTTCGGGTGAGCAACGAACACGATGCGGGTTTCCGGCGTGACGGCGGCGAGCATGGCCGAGACATCGGTGG
This sequence comes from Acetobacteraceae bacterium, assembly GCA_027483995.1. Taxonomy (GTDB): domain Bacteria; phylum Pseudomonadota; class Alphaproteobacteria; order Acetobacterales; family Acetobacteraceae; genus CAMDGX01. Next base: position 13,736 of record JAIXTK010000424.1, on the reverse strand, counting down.
TGACGTTCTGCTCCGGCACCTTGATCACCCGCGCGCCGGAGAAGGTGCCGGCGATGTCGTACATGGTGAAGCCATGCGCGCTCATCAGGATATCGGCGCCAGGGCCGCCATAGACATGGCAGATGAGGCTGATCAGCTCGTCGGAGCCGGTGCCGCAGACGATGCGCTCGGGGTCCAGCCCCCAGCGGGCGCCCAGGGCCTTCCGCAGGCCGACGGAGCCGCCATCGGGGTAGCGGTGCAGGTCGGCGGCCACCTTGGCATAGGCGGCCTGGGCGGCCGGCGGCGGGCCGAAGGCGCCCTCGTTGGAGGAGAGCTTGATGATGCGGTTCACGCCCGGGATCTTCGCCTCGCCGGCGACATAGGCGTGGATCTGCATCACGGCGTCCCGCGGAAGCGGGCGGGAACCATCTTGTGGTTGCGGGCGCATCACGGTCTCGGTCATCAGCTTTCTCCCTCTACGGGCACGGCATAGGCGCCCAGCACCACCGGGCGGCGAGCCACCTCGCCCAGGCGGGCCAGGCGCGGGTCGTCTTCGGCCACCAGGCCTTCCACTTCCACCAGCACCGTGGTGGCGGCGGGGTCGCGGCGCAGGATGGTGGTGAGTGGTGGCAGGTCGGCGGCGGTGAGCGCGGCGGTCAGGCGGGCGCGGCTGCTCTCACCGGTCAGTTCCAGGCCGATCAGGCTGCGATCCCGCCCGCTGGCATCCGGGGCCACGGCGGCCACCACCAGGGCCTGCACACGCGGCGCACCCTCCGGCCGCGGGGCCCAGAACGGCAGGCGGGCGATCACGTGGATACGCGGCTCATCCCGGTGCAACAGGGCGGTCCACCAGCCGGTCTGCTCGCCATCGGCCGGCATCGGCAGCACGGCGCAGATGGCGGTGCCGGCACTGACCTCGGCAATGGCCTGGGCGGGGGAGCGGTGGGCGCGCAGCGGAGTCAGCGCCCCGAAATGTTCACGGGCAGCCTGCACATGCGGGCTGCCCGCCTCGGTTTCGCACACAGCAACCACATAGCTGCCCTGCATGCTGGTCGTGGCCGCAAACAGTTCGCGCCACCATCGCACCAGCAGGCGCTTGGGCAGCTTGCTGTCGTGCCGCGCCAGCAGGCGGCGGACGATATTCGCCTCACGCCCCGGGCGGATCGGCACGCGGCCCTTGCCGCCCTGGCTCGCCACCTTCTCCACCACCTCTGCACGGCGTTGCAGCAGGTCGTGGATGGCATCATCGATGCGATCAAGCTCGGCACGCAGCTCGGCCAACACCGGCGCCTGGGGCGGCGCGGAGGAGGCGGGCGGCGGGGAAGCAGAGGCGGCGGAGGTCATGGGCGCCAAGGGAACAGAGGGATCGGACAGGGGTGGCAAGGGGGTGGTGGCCAGTCCTAGCGGATGCCCGCGGCGCTGCAAAGCCGCGCCACCGAACGCGCCGCGGTTGCATGGGGGGCGCACACTCCGCATATGCTGCCCCGAAATGGACCAGCAAGACCTCCCCGTCGTCGACCATCAGCACCTCGTCCTCGACGGGCCGTTGATGCTCGACTGCGGCACGGAGCTGGCGCGAGTGCAGATCGCGTATCGTACCTACGGCACGCTGAACGCCGCGCGCAGCAATGCCATCCTGATCTGCCATGCCCTCACCGGCGACCAGTATGTGGCGGAAACCCATCCCGTCACGGGCAAGGGCGGCTGGTGGGACATGGTGGTGGGCCCGGGCCTGCCGATCGATACCGACCGCTACTTCGTGATCTGCAGCAACGTGCTGGGTGGCTGCATGGGCTCCACCGGCGCGCGCACGCCGAAAGCGGACGACCCGACGGACCTCTGGGGCACCGATTTCCCGCCGGTGACGATCCGCGACATGGTGCGCGCGCAGAAGCGCATGGTGGAGCAGCTGGGCATCGCGCGCCTGTTCGCGGTGATCGGCGGCTCCATGGGCGGCATGCAGGTGCTGCAATGGGCGGCGAGCTACCCGGAGGCGGTGTTCGCCGCCGTGCCGATTGCCACCGCACCCTACCATTCCGCGCAGAACATCGCCTTCAACGAGGTCGGCCGGCAGTCGATCTTTGCCGATGCCGATTGGGAACAAGGCCGCTATTGGCAGAGCGGCAAGATCCCCGCCCGCGGGCTTTCGGTGGCGCGGATGGTGGCACACATCACCTACCTGTCGGAGGAAGCGCTCACCCGCAAGTTCGGCCGGCGCATGCGCGGCGCGTCGCTGGCGGTGTTCAACGACATCTTCGAGGTGGAAAGCTACCTGCGCCACCAGGGCAGCACCTTCGTGCGCCGGTTCGATGCCAACTCCTACCTCACCATCACCCGCGCCTGCGACTGGTTCGACCTGGCCAGCGACTATGACGGCAATCTCTCCGGCGCCTTCGCCGGCACCCGCACGCGGTTCTGCGTGATCAGCTTCACCAGCGACTGGCTCTACCCCACCTCCGGCAACCGCGCGATCGCACGCGCGCTGAACGGCGCCGGCGCCAATGTGAGCTTCGTGGAGATCGCCTCGGACAAGGGGCACGATGCCTTCCTGCTCGACGAGCCGGATTTCCACCGCACCCTGGGCGGCTTCCTCAAGGGCTGCGCCGACCACGCGGGGCTGGCCCCATGAACGATGCCTCCCGCATGGCCGCGGAACCGGTGCGCTACGTCGCCAAGAACATGCGGCTGGACCTGCGGCTGATCGCCGAGATGATCACGCCCGGCGCGCGCGTGCTGGATATCGGCTGCGGCGACGGCTCGCTGATCGAATACCTCTACCGCACCCATGGCTGCGACGCCCGCGGCATCGAGATCGACATGGCGGAGGTGACGCACGCCGTGGCCCACGGCCTGCCGGTGATGCATGGCGATGCCGACAACGACCTGTCGCAGTACCCCGATGGCTCGTTCGACTACGTGGTGCTCAGCCGCACGCTGCAGGCGGTGGAACGCCCGCGCGAGGTGCTGCGCCAGATGCTGCGCATCGGCCGGCACGCGCTGGTGAGCTTCCCGAATTTCGGCCACTGGGAACTGCGCTGGAAACTGCTCTGGACCGGGCGGATGCCCAACACCACGGTGTGGGGGCGGCCCTGGTACGAAACGCCGAACATCCATCCCTGCACCATCCAGGACTTCTTCGACCTCGCGGCGCAGGAAGGCTACGTGGTGGAGAAATGGCTGGCGGTCGACGAAGCCGGGCAGCGCTCGCCCTGGCGCCGCTTCCCGGCGCTGGCGAACATGTTTGGGGAACAGGCGCTGTTTCAGCTCAGGAAGGCATAAGGAAGGCCTTCTTTTTCTGAAGAAAAAGAAACAAAAAGACTTTCCATGATGGCGCCCGGGATAGCCACGCCGCAAACGGATAAAAGTTTTTTGATTCTTTTTTTCAAAAAAGAACATGCTTCCTTGAGGAGACCCCCATGAAGCGCTTCCAAGGCCAGGTTGCCCTCGTCACCGGCGCCGCCCACGGCATCGGTGCTGCCATTGCCCGTCGCCTCGCCGAAGAGGGCGCGCAGGTCGCCGCGATCGACCGCGAGCCGATCACCGCCCCGGTGGCGCTGGCGGTGGAGGGCGATTGCACCGACCTCGCGGCACTGCAGGGCTTCTTCACTGAGGCGGAAGCGAAGCTCGGCCCGCCGACCATCCTGGTAAACAACGTGGGCCAGAGCGCGCGCGAACGCGGCAGCCTGTTCTGCGACTCCAGCGAGGACGTCTGGCGCTTCGTGCTGGAGGTCTCGCTGCTGACCACGATGCGCATGAGCCGCCTGGTGGCGCCGGGCATGGCCGCGCGCGGCTTCGGGCGGATCATCAGCCTGTCCAGCGACAGCGCCTTCAACGGTGATATCGGGCTGACCGATTATGCCGCCGCCAAGATGGGCATCGTGGGCTTCACCCGGTCGCTGGCGCGCGAACTGGCGCCCAAGGGCGTGACGGTAAACGCGGTAGCCCCCGGCGCGGTGCGCACCCGCGCGCATGACCGGCTGCCGCAGGAAACCGTCGCCCGCGTGATCGCCGGCACCCCGGCCGGCTTCGTGGCGGAGCCGGAGGAGGTGGCCGGGCTCGTGGCCTACCTCGCCAGCAGCGAGGCGCGGTTCGTCACCGGCCAGACGATCCTGATCGATGGCGGGCGCTGGATGGTCTGAGCCGTCAGGCCAGCACCGGCCGCAGTTCGTCCAGCGTCACCCACTCCACCCCCTGCCCCGCCAGCGTCGTGATGGCGCGTGCAAACCCGGCGCCCGCCGGGCGGTGCGGCTGGTTGATGTGGCCGATCACCACCTCCCCATCCCGCGCCGCGCTGACGCGGCGTTCCACCGTGGCGGCGGGCAGGGAGGCGCCCTCGTCCCCGTTCAGCGAGAAGGCCGCAATGCCCTGCCCCAGCCGCACGATCTCCTCCAGCGCCGCCGGGCTGTAGCGCGCCGTGGCGCCGCGGTACCAGCGCGGGGCGGTGCCGATGGTGGCCTGGATGGCAGCGGCACCGCCTTCCACCTCCTGCCGCACGGCGGCCAGCGTTCCGGCCACGCGCAGGCCGAACAGCGTGCCGCTGCCGAGCACCGGCGGCACGTGGTGTGCGCCGTGGTTCTCGAAACCGAACAGGTTCGGATGGGCCTTCAGCAACGCGAGCGGCCTGGGATTGGCACGCAGCCAATCCGCCGTGGCGAAGATCGTCGCACGTGCCCGGTGCGCCAGCAGCGCGTCGGCGATCCGCATGTCGAACCCACCACCGCAGGCATCCAGCGTCAGCGCCACGCGCCGCCGCCCGGCCGAGGGCACGCAGCGGAATCGCGGCTCCACCGACGCCTCGGCGCGCGTGGGGCTGGACAGCACCGCCAGCCCGGCTGCCAATATCCCTCGCCGCGTTATGCAACCCAGGCACATGCCCGCAACCCACCGTGGTGCAGGCCGCCGTTATGAGGGAACGCCATGAGCAACGCCATTGCCGATCTGGATACCCTCGCGCTCGCCGCCGCCATCGCCAGGCGGGAGGTCTCGCCGGTGCAGGCGGTGGAGGCAGCGCTGGCGCGCATCGAGGAATGCAAGCGGCTCAACGCCTTCGTCACCGTCACCGCGGAGCAGGCCCGCGCCGCCGCCCAAGCGCTGATGCCGCGCTGGCAGGCCCCGGGCGCGCTGCCGCCGCTGTTCGGCGTGCCCTTCACCGCCAAGGACCTCACCCCCACCGCCAGCGTGCGCACCACGATGGGCTCGAAGCTGTTCGCCGATAACGTGCCGAAGGAAGACGCACCGGCGGTCGCCCGGCTGAAATCCGCCGGCGGCATCCTGCTGGGCAAGACCACCACGCCGGAGCTGGGCCACAAGGCCTTCACCCAGTCCAAGCTGTTCGGCCACACGCTGAACCCGTGGAATGCCGACTACACCTGCGGCGGCTCCTCCGGCGGCGCTGGCGTGGCCGCGTTGATGGGCATGGCGCCGCTGGCGCTGGGCACCGATGGCGGCGGCTCCATCCGCATCCCGGCCGCCTGCAGCGGCATTGTCGGCCTGAAGCCCACGCTGGGCGCCATCCCGCAGCCGCAATCGCCCGATTTGTTCGGCACCAACTCCTTCATCGGCCCGATGGCGCGCACGGTGGCCGAGGTGGAATTCGCCTGGACCCTGCTGCGCGGCACAGACCGCATGGACCCCTGGGGCCAATCCCCCCTGCCCAACCCCTCTGCCAAGCCACTCGCCGGCCTGCGCGTGGCCTACCTGCCGCGCTGCGGTTCCCCGGCGATCGACCCGGAGGTGGCCGCCAGCACCGAATCCGCCGCCAATCACCTGCGCGACCTCGGCGCCGTGGTGGAGGAGATCGCGCTGGATTTCTACCGCTTCGAGGCACCCTACCTGGTGATGCTGCAAAGCTCGGTCGCCGCCCGCATCGCCCCCTTCCTGAAGGACCGGCGGAACGACATGGAGGAAAGCCTGGCCATCACCGCCGAGCTCGGCCTCAAGCACTCCGCCGTGGCCCTGCAAGGCTCCGCCGCCGCACGCAGCGAGTTGTTCCGTATGCTGCAGGGTGTGTTCGGGCGGTTCGACGTGATGCTCTCCCCGGTGATGGCCGCACCGCCCTTGCCGGTGGAGACCGACCCGCACGGCCACATCACCATCAACGGCGTGGATTGCGGCACCATCCGCGGCGGTTGGTATCCCTTCACCTTCCCGATGAACCTCACCGGCCACCCCGCCATGTGCCAGCCCGCCGGCCTCTCCCGCCACGGCACGCCGCTTTCGGTGCAGCTCTGCGGCCCCTGGCATTCCGAAGCCACGCTGCTCGCCACCGCCGCGGCGCTGGAGGCCAGGCTGCCCAAGCTGGCCCGCCCCCCCATCTGATCGGCGCCGTGATCCGCGCCGTCCTCCTCGCCACGCTGCTTGCCGGGCCGGCGCTCGCCGCGCCGCTCTCCTGCCCGCGCATCCTGCGCACGGACCAGGAGGCGATCGAGGTGCCGGCGGGGATGATCGCGGAGGAAGGCGCGAACGACTGGCACAACCTCGCCTACGTGGAATTCTACATTGGCCCCAAGGTGCCAGCCGCCCCCGGCTTTGCCCCCGTGCGCTACGCGGAGCCACCCAGCACGCAATCCTCCACCGCGCGCAGCATCACCGCCCACTGGGATTTCTCCGAGGCGCAGGCTGAGGTGTGGCTCGGCTGCCACTACCACGGCACCCGCGTCTACCTGCTGATGCCGGTGCCGCCGGCAGCCAAGACCTGCACCGTCACCTGGGGGCGCAACGAGGCGGGGGTGGCGATCCCTGGGGCGGTGCAGGGGATAGACTGTCAGTAAGAGTCTTCTTTTTCTGAAGAAAAAGAAGCAAAAAGACTTCATTCGTCCGATGCGGGAAGACCGAGCCTCTCCGCATCAATTCTGAAAAGTTTTTTGGTTCTTTTTTTCAAAAAAGAACGCCCTTACTTCCTCCCAAGAAGCGGGTCGCGCAGCGGATCATCGCCATACCGGTTCGCACCTCGCTCCCCCGGCGTGAACGCCGCAGCCAGCGCGATCACGTTGCCGATCCCCGGAATCAGCCCAAGCAGCCCAAGCACCCCGGGCTTGCCGATATCGCGCACCCGCTGCGCCAAAGCGATCGCCAGCAGGATCTGGGCGATGCCGCAGATGGCGACATAGAGTTCCCAGGTCGCATCATCCTGCCGCTTCAGCGCGGCCCACAGGAAGGCATCCTGTAAAGCGACCAGGAACACCATGAGCCAAGCGAAGGAGCGCCGGTTGCGGCGCCCCTCCAGGCTCAGCAACCCTTCAAGGACCGGCTTGCTCATTCAGCGGCCACACGGCTCGGTGCATCCCGGCGGCGGCGCACCGGGGATCACGCACTGCACGATGAAAAACAGCAGACCGAAGCCGGGCACCAGGCTCGCCAGGGCGCACCAGGCGCGGCGCTCACCGCCGCAGCAGGCCGGCAAGGCCGCGAACAGGCGCCGTCAGCCGCCACGACGTGGACTGCCGCATGGCCGCCAGTTCGCGCTCGGCGAGGTCTGCGCGCTGGCTGAATTCCAGAACGCGCTGCTGCCGGGCCGGCAACAGCAACGCGGTGGGATCGTCCAGCGCAAGCGGCTCGGCAGCCAGGGCGGCGGCTTCGGCGCCCGGCGAGGCGGCGGCCAGGAAATCCGCCGCCAGGCCGCTCGCCGCCGCCCAGCGGACCGCCTGGGCTACCCCCTCCGGCAGGCCGAGCGGCAGCAGCAGCCGTGCCAGCGGGTCTGCCGCCACCATCCAGCCGATCAGGTTCGTCACCCTCAGGCCAGACGCGTGCACGGCGGTGTTGGGCGCCGTTGCGTTCAGATAGGTCTCGAACGTGGCGAAGGGATCGCCAGGCCAATCGCGGTGGCGCTCCTGAAACAGGTTGCGCGCGGCCGCGGGAATGGGCGTGCCGGACGCGAAACGCCCATAGGCATAGGGGCGCAGGTCACCATCTTCCTCCCGCCCGGCCACCCGTGCCGCATAGTCCGCCAGCAGCGCCGGCAACGGCTCCGGCGGCGGATGCGGCAGGCTGCTGGCATGGCGCGTCAGGCGCGTGGGGTCGGCGGGATTGAAGCCGCTGAAATGAAACAGGCCCAGGCGCTGGCCATCCACCGTCCATCCATGCGCATCGCGGCCCAGGGTGCGTTGCGGCAGGTTCCAGTAGGCCACGTTCATCGCGGGATCGCGCAGGATGGCCACTGCCGGGAACAGACCCGGCACCAGATCCATGTAGCGCTGGTCCCACAGCTGCCCGCGTTCGGGGGCAATGCCGGCGTCTTCGTGCAACCGCTCCGCCCACCAGCGCAGCGCGGCCAACCCGTCCGGCGTGGCACCGGCGGCCACGAAGCCGGTGTTGTAGGTGCCCGCCATCAGGATGCCGCGCGGCCCGGGCACGTCGCCCGGCGCGGGGGGCGCCAACAGGTGCGGCGTCAGCACCAGCGCGGCGCCCGCGTCCAACGCCGCATCCGCCCCGTGGAGCCGGTCATACAGCGCCATGTCGGTATCGAAATGCATCACCCGGCCATAGCCCAGCGTTTCCGCCAGGTGCAGGAACATGAACGGCTTCAGCAGGCAGTTCAGCGCCATCGCGTCGTAGGCGAAGCTCACGCGCCGCCAGTCGGGCACACCGATCGCGTCACCGGCCACCACCTGGCTGCCGGGTGCCAGCACCCCCTCGGCGTCGTCGCCCACGCAGATGAACGTGTCGGCCTCCGGATACCAATGCTGCACCGTGGCCATCAGCGCCCGCGCCATGCCCATGCGGTTGCGCGAGCCGGTTGTGAAGACGGCGAGGCGGTCGTTCACTATGGGCATTGCGGCTAACCCGCCGCCAGGGGCCTGGCGTCCAGCTTGCGCAGCGCGCGGTCGATCCATTGCGCGGTGATCTTCTCCACCAGCCCGTTCTGCCGCAGCCGTTCGTTCAGCGCCGGGAAATCCACCCGGTCCAGCGCTTGGTCCTGGTTGAAGCAGGAGAACACGATGGTGCGCACCCCCGTCACCGGGTCGGTATGCGGCTGGAGGCACTGCGCGCAGACCTCCTTCATCATGCACTGCATCGGCGAGTTGATGGAGCCAATGGCGGAGTGGCCCGGCTTGAGATACGGCGCCAGCACCCCGTGCCGCGCGGTACCGACGGCCGCCATCATCCGGTCGGAGCCGATGACGATCATGTGCTCGGCGTCGGCCAGCGGCACCGCCTGGTCGCCGAGCTGGCCGGAGCCATAGGCTGCCATGGCCTGCACGATGTTGCCCACGAAAGTTCTGTCCTGCGGGCGGGCCGGCGCGAAGCCCGGCGCCTCGTCGCAGCACCACACGATCACGTCCGCGGCGCGCTCGATCTCCTCCACCTTGTAGCGATCGCGCAACGCCTTGTAGCCGGCGAAGTAGATCACCTTGGATCCCGCCGCGCGCGTGGCCGCCCCGATGGAGAACAGCACCGCATTGCCCAGCCCGCCGCCCACCAGGGCCACGGTGGTGTTGGCATGGATCTCGGTGGCCGTCCCGGTCGGCCCCATCAGCACCACGGGCTCGCCTACGGGAAGCGAGGCGCAAAGATCGGAACTGCCGCCCATCTCCAGCGCAATCACGGACACCAGCCCACGCTCCGGGTCGGTCCAGGCGCCGGTCATCGCCAGGCCTTCCATCGCCAGCAGCGTGGCGCCGATGCCCGGCTCATCCAGCCGCTTGGCGCGCATCTCGTAGTTCTGCAGCCGGTAGAACTGGCCGGGCTGGAAGGCGCGCGCTGCGGCCGGGGCATGCAGCACCACCTCCACGATGGTCGGCGTCAGGCGGTTCACCTGGTGCACGGTGGCGGAGAGCGCCGCGCGGCAGGCGGCGATCAGCTCCGCCCCGGAAACCGGTGTGGGCGCATGGGCGGCCAGCACGTTGCTCACCACGGGGTAGCCGCGCTTGGCCCCCCCCATCGCCTTCACCACATTGCCGAAGAAGCTCGGATGCAGATCGCCGAAGAAGGAGATGAAACGCCCATCTTCCGCCTTGTGCATCAGCACATCCGCCCGTTCCGGCTTCGAAAGGCTGCGCTGCGGCGCGACCCGGGCACCGGAGAGGTCGATTGCCTCGAAATACTTGCCATCAAGCTTGATGCGCCCGTCCTCGCGCGCCAGCACGGTGTTGGGCTGCGTGCCGGCCGCCACGATCACCGCGCGCGCCGGCAGCACCGCCTCCGTACCATCGGCCTGCTTCACCCGCAGCCCGACGGCATGGCCATGTGCATCGGTTTCCACCGCCACCGGCGTCAGCCCTTCGGCGAAGCGCACGCCTTCCTCCATCGCCTTGGCCACTTCCTCGTGGTTCAGCGTGTAGGACGGCGCATCCAGCAGCCGCCGGCGATACGCCAGCGTCGCCCCGCCCCAGGCTTCCAGCAAGGGCGCGAAATGCGGCGCCCTGCCCTCCCGCACCGCCGCCGCACGCTCGGCCGCGATCGCCTCGGCATGCGCGAGGAACTCGGCGGCGATCTCCGCCTCCTCCGCATTCCAGCCGCGCCGCACCGCCGCCTCGCCGCGCTCGGCCACCAGCACGCGATGGCGCAGCGCAAACTTCTCCACCTGGCGCACGTAATAGGCCAGCGCCTCCGTGGCGGTATCGATCGCCGTCAGCCCGCCGCCAATCACCACCACCGGCAGGCGCAGCTGCAGGTTGGCGACGGACGACATCTTGGCCGCCCCCGTCAGCTGCAACGCCATCAGGAAGTCGCTCGCCTGCCGCACCCCGCGCGCCAGCCCACCGGGCATGTCGATCACCGTCGGCTTTCCCGCGCCCATGCACAGCGCGATGTGATCGAACCCCATCGCCCAGGCATCGTCGATGCCCATCGTGGCCCCGCCGCCGAAGCGCACGCCGCCGAACAGGGCGAACTGCGCGCGCCGTTCCAAAAGCAGCCGCACCAGCTTCAGGTAGTTCTTGTTCCAGCGCACCGTGATCCCGTATTCGGCCACGCCGCCGAACCCGGCCATCACCCGGTCATCAAGGTTCTCGAACAACGTCTCCACATCGCGCACCGGCGCCAGCACATCGATGCCCAGCGGCTCGATCTTGAGGCCATCCACCGCCACCACGGTGTGACCGTCATTCATCAGGTGATGCGCCAGGGTGAACCCGGCCGGGCCGAGCCCCACCACCAGCACCTTGCGCCCGGTATCGCTCGCCGGCAGCGGGCGGCGGATGTTCAGCGGGTTCCAGCGCGTCAGCAGCGAATAGATCTCGAAGCCCCAGGGCAGGCCGAGCACCTGGCGCAGGATATGCGTCTCCGCCTGCGGAATATCGACCGGCTCCTGCTTCTGGTAGATGCAGGCCTTCATGCAGTCGTTGCAGATGCGATGCCCGGTGGCGGCCATCATCGGATTGTCCACCGCGATGGTGGCAAACGCCCCCAGCAGATGCCCCTGCGCCCGCAGCGTGTGCATCTCGCTGATCTTCTCATCCAGCGGGCACCCGGCCAGCGTCACGCCGAAGGGGGATTTCTGGAATTCGCCGGTCTTGCGATCCTTCAATCCCTTGCTGCAGGAATCCTTGCCCTGCCCATGGCACCAGATGCAGTAATTCGCCTGGTCCAGCGCCTGCTGCGTGCCCATGCCGGGGTCGGTCAGCGCGAACCCGTCACGCGCCCGCCAATCGTGCTCCGGCAGCCGCAGCATCGTCACGCCGTCGCGTTCGATCGTCTCCACCGGCACCAGCCGGTTGGTATCGATGCGCGCCGGCACGCGAAACAGCGTGCCCCCGGCATGTGCCTCGCGCCCTGCCGGCGTCAGCGTCGCCCAGGCGGCGTAGCGCATCGCCTCGTCCAGCGCGTCGGCAACCTCGTTCTTCTCCCAAAGCTGGACCTGCGCCGCGAAGCCGCGCTCATCGAGCGCCACGCCCATCCGCGCTTCCAGCGCCGCCCGCAGCGCCGCGCCGTCGAAGCCCAAGGCATCGGCATATTTCTTCACCGCCTGGCGCTGCACGAACAGCCGCTTCACGCTGTGGATCGGGTCCAGCGCCGCCGTCTCCGCCGCCGCCGCATCCAGCTCGGCCGCGATGCCGAACAGCTCGCCCAGGAACGGCTCCAGCGCCTCGCCCAGCGCGATCACCAACTCGCCTTCCGCCTTGGCATCCAGGCTGTCCGGCTCGGCCCGTGCCGCCAGCAGGCGCCGATACAGCGCCTCGTCTCCCGACAGTCGTTCCAGGAACAGCTTGTCGAGCGCCACCAGCCCGTCGCGGGTGGCCATCCGGGCAAAGTCCAATCCGAAACCGAGCGTCATGGCGTCAGGCGATCCTGGCGAGAAGGTCGAGCAGGGTGCGCCGCTCCGCAGGCGAAAGCGGCGCCAGGGTCTTTTCGGTGGCGCGGCGCGCATGGGCCACGCCGCGGCTGGCCAGTGCCAAACCCGAAGGCGTGGCGGTCAGCACGGCGGTCCGCCGGTCCATCGGGTCCAGCGCCCGGTCCACCAGGCCGCGGGCGATCAGCCGGCGCACCACGCCCTGGATCGTGGCGGGGTCCATCGCGGCCATGCGGCCCAGCTGGTTCTGCGTCACCCGGCCATGCAGCACCACCTTCACCAGCGCGCTGAACTGGCGCGGCGTCAGCTCCCGCTCACCGATCCCCTCGGCCATGCAGGCCTGCCAGACGGCGGTCTGGCGCTGATGAGCCCGGCGCAGCAGGAACCCCACCTGGGATTCCACGGTATAGCCATCCAGTGGGCAACTGCGGGCCGCATCGCCCGGCGGGGCCGCGGCAAGGGCGGGGATGAGATCGGTGGGCACCGTCGTCTCCGGCGTTTTTGCAGGCAGCTTCGGATCACCGGGATATAGGCGCTCGGTCGTTTGCACGCAAACGATCGGGCCGAAAAGAAACGGGGACCGGGCGCATGCCCGGTCCCCGCATTGTGCAGCCCTTTATGGAAGGGCGGCGGTTCAGTTCGTCTTGGGCGCCGCCGGCTTGGCCGGGGTGGCCGGGGTGGCGGCAACCGGGGTGGTCGCCTTGTCCTTGTGCACCACGGCACCGGCGCGGGCCGGGGCACCGGGTTTGGCCGTCTCGGCCGCCTTGGCGGTCTCGGCCGGCTTGGCGGGGGTCGCGGCCGAAGCGGCGGCAGGCGCGGCCGGGGTCGCAGCGCCGCCCTGGATGCCGCCACCCTGGGCCATCGCGGGCAGCACGACGGCGGCGCTCAGCAGAACGGCGAAGGTGGAGGCGAGGATGCTACGCATCTTGTGGTCTCTCCGGGTGTCGGCGTGATTGCCTGACAACGCCATAAGGCACCCCGCACATGGCGGCCGAACGGCACAACCATGGCGACGTTGCGGCGGCGGATTAACCTTCGTTCATCCCGCCAGCCAAGGCACCTGCCCCACGCCTGATTTTCGAGACAAGGTGAAATTAGGGTTGCAAATCGTCTGAATTCCTCACAAGAGCGTGAACGATAGGTAACCCGGCCGAAACCAAGGCCCCAGCGAGGAGCGGCAATCCCAGATGTCCCAGTCCACGACCACGGCCGGATCGCACGCGATCAGGCCGATGAGCAAGGAGGAGCGGAAGGTCATCCTGGCCTCCTCGCTCGGCACGGTGTTCGAGTGGTACGACTTCTACCTCTACGGCTCGCTCGCGGCCGTGATCGCGGTGAAGTTCTTCAGCCAGTTCGATGAAACCACCCGCAACATCTTCGCCCTGCTGGCCTTTGCCGCCGGCTTCCTGGTGCGCCCGTTCGGCGCGCTGGTGTTCGGCCGCCTGGGCGACCTCGTGGGCCGCAAATACACCTTCCTCGTCACCATCGTGATCATGGGCGCCAGCACCTTCGTGGTCGGCATCCTGCC
>JAIXTK010000466.1 GCA_027483995.1 Acetobacteraceae bacterium | reverse complement strand
GGCGCTGCCGATTTGTTGGCGCGGGCAATGGGCTCGGCAATGTCGGCGAAGGGGATGCAGGTTTGTCCGACCGATCTGAACGTTGCGGAGCCGGGGGCGCCTTGTCCGGAGTTCCTGGGGGGCCGGGTTGAAAACCTGCACACCCAGTGAGGCGACGCCTTGATGGGGCGCTTCGTGATCGGCGAACGTGGCCTGGTGGCCGCGCTGTGCCTGGCGCTGGTGGCGGCCGTGGCCTTCGCCTTCTGGCCTGGGCTGGCCGGCGACTGGCTCAACTGGGACGATCGCGTCAGCTTCGTTGAGAACATGGCGTATCGGGGCCTGTCGTGGGAGACGGTTTCCTGGGCGTGGACGACGTTCGCGATGGGGGTTTACCAACCCGTCGCGTGGATGTTGCTGGGTGGGCAGTACCTCGCCTTCGGGATGAACCCCTGGGGCTACCACCTGGCAAGCCTGCTGATGCATGCGGCCGTGACCGTGGTTCTGTTCCTGGTCTGCATCGCGGCCGGGACGCGGGCGCGCCCGGACGAGGACGCGGGATCGCGCCGCCGGCGGATCCTGGTGACCGCGCTCGCCACGGCGGTGGTGATGGTGCATCCGCTGCGGGTGGAGGTGGTGAGCTGGATATCCTGCCAGCCCTACCTTCCCTGCGCATTCTTCTACCTGCTGGCCCTGTGGGCCTATCTGCGCGCGCACCCGGCGCAGGGGGCGTTCCGACCAGGCTGGCTCGCCGTGTCGCTGGTGATGTTCGCTTGTGCCCTGCTCAACAAGGCGCCGGCGGTGAGCCTGCCTGCCGTGTTGCTGATCTTCGACATCTGGCTGCTGGGCCGGCTGCCGGGGGCGCCCTGGACATGGTGGCGCCAGGGCAGCCGCGCGGTGCTGGCGGAGAAGCTGGTGTTCGCGGCGGTGGCCCTGCCGTTCGTGGTGGCGGCCATAGCGGCGCGGATGAGCGTGGCGCCGCCCGAGATGGTGGACTCCTCGCGGCTATGGGCAGGACCGCTGCAGATCGCCGAGGCCCTGTGGTTCTATCCGTTCAAGACGGTGCTGCCGGTTTACCTCTCGCCCTACTACAGCGTGGCGTCGCCCACCCGGGGCACGGGGATGATGCGCGCCATCGCACCCTGGGCCACGCTGCTGGTCGCCATTCCGTTGCTGCTGCGGCTGCGCTCGCCGGCCAGCGGCATCGTGTTGGCCTATATCGCCACGCTGTCGCCGAATATCGGCCTGATCAAGCTCACCACACAGGCGACCGCGGATCGCTATGTGTTCATTCCCAGCCTGGTTGTTCTGGTGATGGTCTGCGCCGTGCGGTGGCAGGGCATCCTGCCGCCTTGGCCCCGGATGCTGCGGGCCATGCGTATCGGGGCGCTTGCCACCGCACTGCTGGCGGTGCCGGGGCTGGCCGTGGCGTCGCGCGCCTATGCCACGGTTTGGCAGGATTCCATCACCTTCTGGGAGTATGCCATTCGCCAGGGCGCGGGGCGTGCGCCCACGGTGGCTTCGGGCCTGGGCCAAGCCTATCTCCTGGCCGGGCGCCATGCGGATGCGGTGCGGATGTTCGCCACGACCGTTGCGTTGCGGCCCCGCAGCGCCCAGGCCCACCACAATCTGGGGCTGGCCCTGATGCAGGCGCGCCGCATGGAGGAGGCCGAGGGCCATCTGCGGATGGCCGCGAGCATCAACCCTCGGCTGCCGAACCTGATGTTCGACCTCGGTCAGCTGTACTGGCTTCAGGAGAAGAACAAGCCGGCCCTGGTTGCGCTGGCGCTGGCGGTTTCCATCGACCCGCGCAACGGCCCGGCCCGGGAGCTTGTGGTCGAACTGCTGATGACCACCCCGGACCTGGATCCCCAGCTGGTGGCCAGCGTGCGCGAGGTGTTGGCAAGGCGCTGATCCCGGATGCCTGCCTCTTGCCCCCCAGGGCGCCGCCGCCTACTGCTTTCGCATAAACGGGATCGAAACAGGACCAAGCCATGTCCCTGCGACTCAAAGGCAAGACCGCCCTCGTGACCGCCGCTGCCCAGGGGATTGGGCGGGCGACGGCGTTGGCTTTCGCGGCGGAGGGCGCGCAGGTTTATGCGACCGACCTGAACGCGGCGAAACTGGCGGAGATCGTGGGGCCGGGCATCCGCACCATGGCGCTGGATGTGCGCGACACCGCAGCCGTGCAGGCGGCCGCCGAGGCGATCGGGCAGATCGACATCCTGTTCAATTGCGCCGGGTTCGTGCACCAGGGCTCGGTGCTGGAGGCGACCGAGGCCGAGTGGGACTTCGCGTTCGACCTCAATGTGAAATCCATGCTGCGCACCACGCAGGCCTTCCTGCCGGGGATGCTGGCGAAGGGCGGCGGCAGCGTGATCAACATGGCCAGCGTGGCCAGCTCGGTGAAGGGCATCGTGAACCGGGCGATCTACGGCGCCAGCAAGGCCGCGGTGATCGGGCTGACGAAATCCATCGCGGCGGATTATGCGACCAAGGGCGTGCGCTGCAACGCGATCTGCCCTGGCACGGTGCAGTCGCCCTCGCTCGATGACCGGATCGCGGCCAATGCGGCAGCGGCCGGCAGCCTGGAAGCGGCGCGGGCGGCGTTCATCGCGCGCCAGCCGATGGGGCGGTTGGGCCGGGCGGACGAAATCGCTGCCCTGGCGGTGTATCTGGCCAGCGAAGACAGCGTGTTCGTCACCGGCCAGGCGCTGGTGATTGACGGCGGCATTTCGCTGTAGTCTGTCCGGGCAATCGGACCTTACGAGGAAACGGAAGAATGAAGCTCGTTCGCTATGGCGCCCCCGGCGCGGAAAAGCCCGGCGTGCTCGACGCCGACGGCCAGCTGCGCGACCTGTCGGACATCGTGCCCGACATCAACGGCGCCTCGCTGTCGCCGGCCGGCCTCGCCAAGATCGCCGGGGCCAACCCGGCCACGCTGCCGCTGGTGCGCAGCAACCCGCGCATGGGGCCGTGCATCGCCCGCCCGCTGAACTTCGTGTGCATCGGCCTGAACTATGCCGACCACGCCGCCGAAACCGGCGCCACCCCGCCGACCGAGCCGATCATCTTCCTGAAGTCGCTCGGCGCCTTCCAGGGCCCGAATGACGACGTGGTGATCCCCAAGGGCTCCACCAAGCCGGATTGGGAAGTGGAGCTGGGCATCGTGATCGGCACCAAGGCCAAGTACGTGTCGGAAGCCGACGCGATGAACCACGTGGCCGGGTATTGCGTGGTGAATGACGTGTCCGAGCGCAACTTCCAGACCGAGCGCGGCGGCACCTGGGACAAGGGCAAGGGCTGCGACACCTTCGGCCCCACCGGCCCCTGGATGGTGACCAAGGACGAGATCCCCGATCCGCAGGCGCTGGGCATGTGGCTGGACCTGAACGGCGAGCGCATGCAGACCGGCAGCACCAAGACCATGATCTTCAACGTGGTGCAGATCGTGAGCTATGTGAGCCACTTCATCACGCTGCACCCCGGCGACATCATCGCCACCGGCACGCCCCCGGGCGTCGGCATGGGCAAGAAGCCGAACCCGATCTGGCTGAAGGCCGGCGACGTGATGACGCTGGGCATCGACGGGCTGGGCGAGCAGAAGCAGAACGTCCTGGCGGACTGAGAGCCGAAGGAAGAACGGGGCATGGACCTTGAGGTCCTGCTGGTGTTCTGGGCGGGGTTCGCGCTGGCGGTGATGTCGCCGGGGCCGAACTTCGCCATGCTGCTGGGCACCGCGGCGCGCGATGGGCGCGGGCCGGCGGTGCGGGCGGCGGTGGGCATGGCCACGGGCGAGATCGCCTGGGGCCTGGCCGCCGTGTGGGGGGTGGCGGCGCTGGCTGCCTCCCATTCCTGGTTCATGACCGCCTTGGCCTGGGGCGGCGGGACATTCCTGCTGTACCTGGCGATCCAGTGCTGGCGCGCGGCGTGGCGCGGTGCCCCGGTGGAGATCCGCGCCGAGGACGCACCGCCCGGCGGCGGGTTTCGGCGCGGGTTGCTGGTGATGCTGCTGAACGGCAAGGCGGGCGCGTTCTGGGCGGCGCTGGCCGGCGTGCTGGTGGGGGCGGGGGCCGGGACCGCCACGCTGGTGGCCGCGATCCTGGGGGCAACGCTGATCTCGCTTCTCTGGCACGGGTTGCTGGCGATCGCACTTTCGGCCGAGGCGGTGACGCTTCTGTACCGCCGCATCCAGCGCGGCTTCGATGCGGTGCTGGGCACAGTCTTGGCCGGGCTGGGCGTGCGCCTGCTCGGTTCCAACTGAGCGTGCCGGCCACGCGCTGGCTCGCGCTGCTGATCCTGGGCAGCGCCGCGTTTCGGCTGGTGCTGGCGGGCACGACGGGGCTGGGGATCGACGAAAGCTACATGGTGGCGGCGGGGCGGGACCTCGCCTGGGGGTATTTCGATCATCCGCCAACTCCGTGGTGGCTTTCGGCCGGAGCGGCGAAGCTGCTGGGGACGGAGGCGCCGCTGGCGGTGCGGCTGCCGTTTGTGGCGCTGTTCGCGCTGACGACGTGGCTGATGTTCCGGCTCACATCAGAGATGTTTGGGGAACGCGCAGGGTTGTGGGCGGCGGTGACGCTGAACATGGCGCCGGTGCTGGGCGTGACCACCGCCACCTGGGTGCTGCCGGATGGTCCGCTGGTGGCGGCGTTGCTGGGGTTCGGCTGGGCGTTCCACCGGGCAATACGCGGCGATTCCTGGGCGGCGTGGCTGGCCGCCGGGCTGTGCGCGGGGCTGGCCCTGCTGTCGAAATACACCGCGGCACTGACCCTGGCGGGCGCCTTCGTGGCATTGCTCACGCTGGCACCGCGGCGGTTGCTCGGGCCGAAGCCATGGGTCGCCGGGCTGGTGGCGCTGGCCGGCTTCCTGCCGGTGCTGGCCTGGAATGCTGCGAATGGCTGGGCCAGCTTCGCCTTCCAGGGCGCGCGGGCCGGGGTGCGCAAGCTGGCGCTGGGGGCGCCGTTCGCGACCATCGCCGGGGAGGCGCTGTTCCTGCTGCCATGGATCTGGCTGCCGCTGGCGTGGCTGTGGCTGCGGGCGCTGCGGAATGGGCCGCGCGAGGCGGGGCCGTGGTTGCTGGCGTGGCTGGGCTTCGTGCCGATCACGCTGTTCGTGGTGATCTCCGCCTGGTCGCCGCGCGTGCTCTACCACTGGGCGGCGCCTGGCTACCTGTTCGCCTTTCCGCTGCTGGGCGTCTGGATCGCGGCGAACCTGCATCGCGTGGCGCTGCGGCGCACGCTGGCGGGCACGGCAATGTTCCTGGTGGGGGCGCTCTCGCTCGCGGCGGTGGAGATGAACCTCAACCTGCTGCGCCTGCCCGGCGATCCGCTGCG
Organism: Acetobacteraceae bacterium; assembly: GCA_027483995.1. Taxonomy (GTDB): domain Bacteria; phylum Pseudomonadota; class Alphaproteobacteria; order Acetobacterales; family Acetobacteraceae; genus CAMDGX01. The sequence continues at coordinate 4,359 of JAIXTK010000466.1, read as the reverse complement.
GCAGGGGCTGGACTGGGTGCCGTTGCGCGCGGCGCTGGCCCAGCGGGGGTTGCTTGCCCATCCCGTTGCCGCGCCCTCCTGGTCCGATGCCGGGAAGCTGGACTACGCGCTGGGCAATGCGCCGCCGGTGGTTTGCCTGAATGCCGATTGCCGGCAGTTCGCGCATCGGCCGCGCACGGCCGCCGGGCTGATCGGGCAGGATGTGCTGCTGCTGGCGCCGCGGCAGGACGAGGCGCGCATCCGGGCCTCCTACGGCCCGCTCTTCGGCACGATCGAAGCGCTGCCGCCAGTGGTGTTCGCGCTGCCGGGGCGGCCTGAAGTGACGATGGGCGCCTATCTCGGCCGGGGGCTGCGCGACATCCCGCGTTGACCAAACGCGGCGCAGGGCGGACTCTGGCCGCTTATCTGGTCGCGTGATTCACGTCTCCGGCGATTCCGCCTCCGACGATCACGCTCTGGGAGCGCGTTCCGATGGCCTTCATCTGCACCATTCCCGCCGTGCCCACCACCATGCGTGACGATGCCGATGTGCGCATCACGCGCTGGGATTTCGCGCCCGGCGCCGTGACCGGCTGGCACCAGCATGCCTATCCGTATTTCGTGGTGCTGCTGACCAAGGGGATCATGAAGGTCCACAACGGCACCGAGGTGAGCGAGACCCATGTGGATATCGGCACCGCCTATGGCCGCCCATTCGGCGCCGAGCACGATGTGATGAACGGCGGCACGGAGCCGTTGAGCTTCATCGAGATCGAGCTGAAGCGGCCGGAATCCGTGGCCTTCGCGCCGGGCTGAGCGCACGCATGGCGCTGCCCCTGCTCCGCCGGCTTGGCTTCTTCACCCGGGTGCTGGATGCGGCCCCGGCGGCGGAGCGCTACCGGCTGGCGGCGGAGCAGATCATCCACGCCGAAAGCTGCGGCTTCGACAGTGCCTGGGTGGCGCAGCACCATTTCCATGAGGCCGAGGGCGGGCTGCCGGCGCCGCTGGTGTTCCTGGCGCATGTGGCCGCGCGCACAAGCCGGATCCGGTTGGGCACGGGGATCATCACCCTGCCGCTGGAACTGCCGCTGCGCGTGGCCGAAGACACCGCGGTGCTGGACATGCTCAGCGGCGGGCGGCTGGAGGTGGGGATCGGGCCGGGCGGCAACATGGCCGCCTTCCGCGCCTTCGGGCTGGACAGCGAGGATCGCGGGAAGCTGACGGCCGAGCACCTGGCGCTGATCCGCACTGCCTGGGCGGGCGAGGCACTGCCGGGCGGGGACAAGCTGTATCCCGCACATCCCGGGCTCGATGCCCGGGTGTGGCAGGCGAGCTTCGGGGTGGAGGGCGCGCGCCGGGCCGGGCTCGCCGGAGACGGGCTGCTGCTGTCGCGCACCCAGCCGCGGCCGGATCAGCGCTGGGGCATGACCCTGGCCGAGATCCAGGAGCCGATGCTGGACGCGTATTTTTCCGCGCTGCCCTCTGGCGTCGCGCCGCGCGTGCTGGGCTCGCGCAGCGTGTTCGTGGCCGATACGCGGGCAGAGGCGCTGCGGCTGGCAGAATTGGGGCTGGGCCGGATGCGGCCGCGGCTGGCGGCGCAGGGCCACCCGGCGGCACAGGGCGGCGTGCAGGACCTGATCGCCGCCTATGACGTGCATTGCGGCACGGCCGACGACGTGGTTGCGTCGCTGCTCGCCGAGCCCACGCTACGGCGGGCCACCGACCTCGCGGTGCAGGTGCATTCCATCGACCCGCCACATCCGCTGGTCTTGCGCTCGATCGAACTGATGGCAGACCGCGTCGCGCCCGCACTGGGCTGGCGCCGCACCGAAGCACGGAACGCCGCATGACAGACATCATCGACCTTCTCGCCGGCATCCCACCGGGTTCCGCGCTGGACGAGGCCCGGCGCAAGCGGCCGGAAGCGCGGGTGCATGCCCAGGCCAGCCACGACCTGTTGCTGCTGCCGGCCGAGCCCGGCGGCTTCGCGGTGGCGGAACGCTGGGCGGTGGCCGCCTTCGTGGCCGCGCTGCACAACCAGGCGGAGACTGCCGCCTACTACGCGCAGGGGCTGGCCAACCGCGCACCCGAACTGGCCGCACCGGTGGCCGAGGCTGCCACGCGCGGACAGGCGACGGGGCCGCACGGGGCCTATCCCGCCGGGCCGCTCTCACAGGAGAACACGCCGGCGCCTGGCTTCGCCGCCGATGCCGGTTCGCTGGGGCCGCGCCTCGCCGCCGCGCTCGATCATGCGCACATGCTGGTGTTCCATCCGCGCGATGCCGCTGCGGAGCATTTGCAGCGCCTCGTCGATGCCGGGTGGCGCACGGCTGAGATCGTGACGCTCTCCCAGATGGTTGCCTTCCTGTCCTTCCAGATCCGCGCCGTGGCCGGCTTCCGCGCCATGCTGGCGGCCTGAGGTTCCCATGACCGAGACCGTGCACCGCCCCGAAGGCCACGACATCCCGAACGAATTCACCAAGGCCATGCTCGATTGGCTGCCCTGGCTGGAGCCGATGGCAGAGGCCGACCTCACGCCCCGGCACATGGAAGGGCTGGTCGATGCCTCCCGTGCCAAATCCGCCTATTTCCGCCTGCTGGCGCATGACCCGGAGGTGCTGGGCGCACGCACCCGCACCGACAAGGACATCTTCTACAACACCCAGGGCGGGCTGCCGCGGGCGGAGCGGGAGCTGGCGGCCACCGCCGCCAGCCGTCTCAACGGCTGCATCTACTGCGCCTCCGTCCATGCCCGCCACGCCACCACCTATTCCAAGCGCGGCGAGGACGTGCAGCGCCTGCTGGACGAGGGCACCGGGGCGGATCTCGGCGAGCGCTGGAACGCCGTGGTGGCGGCTTCGGTGGCGCTGACGGAGCTGCCGATGAGCTTCGGCCCGGCGCATGTGGCGCGGCTGCGCGCGGCGGGGATGGATGAGCTGGCGATCGCCGATGCGATCCAGGCCGCGGCGTTCTTCAACTGGGCCAACCGGCTGATGCTCTCCCTGGGCGAGCCGACTCCGCAGGGATAGCCGCCCAGCCTTCGGGTTGCGCCTCGCGGGGCTGCGCCCCTGCCGGCGTTGCCGGGGTTGCGCCTCGCGGGGCTGCGCCCCTGCCGGCGATGCGGCGTTTGCCCCAAGGGGGCGGCGCCGCTATGGTCCGGCCCGATCGCGCCCGGCCAGAGAAAGGATTCGCGTGCCCGATATCTTCGACGAGGTCAGCGAGGACCTGCGCGCCGAACGCGCGCAGCAGATGCTGAAGAAATACGGCGGCCTGCTGGTCGCTGCCGCCGCCCTGGTGCTGGCCGGAACCGGCGCCTGGCAGGGCTGGCAGTGGCACCAGTCGCGCGAGGCTGCGCGCGTGGCCACCACCTACATCACCGCCCTGCGCGCCGCCGATCGGCCGGTGGGTGCCGAGCGTGAAGCCGCGCTGCCGCTGCTGGGCCAGGTGGTGGCCGAGGGCGGCGGGGCCTATCGCGCCCTGGCCCGGCTGCGCGAAGCCGCGCTGAAGGCCGATGCCGGCGACATGCCTGCGGCATTGGCGCTGTACAGCCAGGTGGCCACCGATGGCGCGGCCGATCCGCTGCTGCGCGACCTCGCCAGCTACTACTGGGCGATCCGCCAGATCGAGACCGGCGATCCCGCCCTGCTCACCGCACGGCTGGCCCCGCTGGCCGGCCCCGACCACCCGCTGCGCGCCCTGGCTGCCGAGGCCCAGGCCCTGCTCGCCCTGCGCGAAGGCAAGGCCGACGCCGCGCGCGAAACCCTCAAGCGCCTGAGCCTGGACGTGACCGCGCCGGACGGCGTGCGCGGGCGCGCCAATGGCCTGCTCGCCCAACTCGGTGGAAGCGCCGCGCCATGACCCTCCCCCGGAACCTCACCCGCCGTGGCGCGCTGTTCGCCGGCCTCGTCGCCCCGCTGGCCGGCTGCCAGGCCTATGACGACATGTTCGGCACCAAGAAGAAGACCCTGCCCGGCGAACGGCAGACGGTGCTGTCCGGCACCCGCCCGCTGGCCGACGGCACCGCACCACAGCGCGTGGGCCTGCCGGCCCCGGCCGCCCCGGCAGACTGGCCGCAGCCCGGCGGCACCGCCGCGCATGAGGGCGGGCACCTGGCGCTGTCTGGCTACAACCGCGCCTGGAGTGCCGGCATCGGCAGCAGCTCCGGCTATCGCCGCCGCGTGACCGCCCAGCCCGTGGTGGCCGGCGGGCGCGTGTTCACGATGGATTCGGACGGCATGGTCTCGGCCTTCGATGCCGCCACCGGCCGTTCGCTCTGGAGCGCCGAGACCGAGCCGCCCGACGATCGCAGCACCAATGTGGGCGGCGGCGTGTCCGCCACGGCGGATACGGTGTTCGCCACCACCGGCCGCGCCGAGATCC
>JAIXTK010000187.1 GCA_027483995.1 Acetobacteraceae bacterium | reverse complement strand
GGCGTGCCGGGTGCCGCTGCTGCGCCGCCGGCCACGGCTGGACCTGACCGAGGCCGGGCGCGACCTGCTGGTGCGGGCGCGGCTGATCCTGGCGCGGCTGGAACAGTTCGAGGTTTCCGTGGATGCGCTGCGCACGTTGCAGCGCGGGCGGCTTTCGCTGGGGTTGTCCGGCCCGCATCTGGCCATGCGGCGCATCGCCGGCTTCCTGGCGGCGCATCCCGGCATCGCGCTCAGCACGCGCATCGGCAACACCTCGGCGCTGCTGGGCGAGGTGGCCCAGTGCCGGGTGGATGTGGCGTTGGTGGCGATGGCGGCACCGGTGACCGGCTTTTCCTGCACCCGCATCCACGATGTGCGCCTGGCGCTGTGCGTGCCGCGCGACCATGCGCTGGCGGGCCGCAGGCGGGTGGCGCCGGCGGCCCTGGCCGGGCTGCCGTTCATCGGGCGCGAGGACGGCTCCGTGACGCGGCAGGTGGCGGAGCGGGTGTTCGCCGCCGCCGGGGTGCAGCCGGAGCTGCGCTTCGAGGTGACGGGCCGCGAGGCGATGAAGGAGGCCATCGTGGCCGGGCTGGGCGTGGGCGTGCTGTTCGACCACGAGGCGGAAGGCGACAGCCGGCTGGCGGCGGTGGAGATCGCGGGGCCGGAGGGGCGGGCGGGCATCTATGCCGTGGCGCTGGAGGAATCGCTGGATATCCCGGCCGTGCGAGCCTTCATCGATCATCTGCTCGCGGAGTACCGCGGCCCCTGGCGGGCGGGGACATGAGCCCGCCCTGTTGATCCCTGGCTGACGCATCAGAATGCCGGAGTCCCCGACCCATGAAGCGCCGTTCGCTGCTCGCAGGACTTTCTGCCGGCCTTGCCGCGCCGTGCTGGGCGCGATCAACCAGGCGGATTTCATGACCGCCGCCGCCGGCACCGACCGGGCGCTGTGGCGCGATGGCGTGGGCTTCTTCCTGCCCGGCGGGCCGATGGCCTCCGATGCCGGCATGCCCGCCATGGACATGGATGCCGCGCGCCGGGCCGTGGCGGCCTCCGGCTATGCCGGGGAGAAGCTGGTGCTGATGGCGCCCACGGATTTCCCGGCGATCAATGCCATGAGCGAGATCGCCGGCGACATGCTGCGCAAGCTGGGCGTGACCCTCGATTACCAGGCGATCGACTGGGGCACGGCGCTGAAGCGCATCCTGTCGCAGGAGCCGGTGGAGAAGGGCGGCTGGAGCGCCATCTGCACCTACACGGCCGGGATCAATGCGCTGAACCCCGCCGTGCACGCCTATATGCGCGGCGTGGGCCGCACCGGCCAGTGGGGCTGGCCGGACAGCCCGGCGCTGGAGGCGATGCGCGCCAAATGGTTCCAGGGCGTGGCCGGGGAGGCGGAGCGCGCGTTGGGCCGGCGCATGCAGGAGGCGGCCTACCGGGATGTGCCGTTCATGCCCACCGGCATCTTCTTTCAGGCCACGGCGCATCGCCGCACGCTGGTGGACCTGCCGAAGATGTTCGCGCAGTTCTACGGGGTGCGGAACGGCTGATACCAAGCCCTGTTGGGGAAGGAAGGGCTGGGCTCTGCCCAGACCCGCCTGGTCCGTTGCGCGCCTTCGCGCGACGGGCCAAGCCTCTGGACCTCATCCGCAGCCGCGGCCTCGGGTCCGGTTCGCTTAGGCCCCGCTGGGGTTGCGCACCCACCGATAGCCGCGCTGCATCATGCACAGTCTATAGGCGTCTTCGCGCACTACAGCATTGCGGTCCTGAGCCGGCATGAACCTAGTGAGGTCAGAGCCATCCGAGAAATTGAGTCCGGGGCGAGGTGTCATCACGTTCACGGTTGTCTGCGGCGCCGGTTGCACAACTGGAGCGAACACCGCAGGGATGCGCTGCGCGGCCTCCATTCGGCAGCCCGCATGGTCCTGTTCGAATGCGGCGCGCGTTGTCCCACCCTGCCAGCCCCAGTCTTCGCGTGGTCCGGAGCCGCCACATCCCGCCAGTACGGGCAACATCACGGCGCAGGCGATGACAGCGCGGATCAGCACGACTTGATCATTCTGATAGTCATTCCAAACAATTATGGCTGGCGCGGGATCGGGCATAACTGTGCGGATGAGATTGTTGGTTTCCAAAGGCTGCCGGCCTTTGGTGGGTCCAGGGCAAAGCCCTGGCCTTCCTTCCCCCCATCGTTGTGAACGCCCAACTTCTTCCCGCCCGCGCAACCACCGGCTACCCTCTCCCACCGCACCGGGAGGCACCGATGAGCACCACCACCCAAGCCCAGAGACTCCCTCCCAAGCGCCTTGCCCTGTTCTTCGACGGCACCTGGAACGCCGCGGACAGCAAGGGCGACGAGACCAATGTCGCCCGCCTCTCCCGCGCCGTGCGCGCCAACAGCGGCGACAAGCCGCAGATCGCCCTCTATCTGCGCGGCGTCGGCACCAGCGGCCCCTGGTTCCAGCAATTCCTCGATGGCGCCACCGGCGATGGCGTGGATGACAATATCCGCGCCGCCTACATGTTCCTCAGCCAGAACTACCTGCCCGGGGACGAGATCTTCCTGTTCGGCTTCTCCCGCGGCGCCTTCACCGCCCGCAGCCTGGCCGGCTTCATCGGCAAATGCGGCCTGCTCAAGCGCAACCAGCTCGGCCTGATCCGCACCGCCTGGAGCTACTACCGCAGCCGCACCCCCGGCCGCTCACCGCAGGATTTCAGCCTCCAGCACGGTGGCACCCAAGCCGACCCGATCAACCACGCCCCGCGCATCAGGTTCGTCGGCGTATGGGACACGGTGGGCGCGCTGGGCGTGCCGCAGCGGGTGATCGACCCCTCCGCCGCCGCGAAATACGAATTCCACGACACCTCGCCCTCTGGCGTCATCGAAATCGGCCGCCACGCCATGGCGATCGACGAACAGCGCGATACCTTCGTCCCCACCCTCTGGACCCAGCCGATCCCGCCCGACACGGATATCCAGCAGCTCTGGTTCGCCGGCGTCCACTCCGATGTCGGCGGCGGCTACGGCCAGAGCGACCTGGCCATGATCCCGCTGCGCTGGATGGCGGACGAAGCCATGGCGGCCGGCCTGGCGCTGGACGAAACCATGCTCCCCCCACACGCCGCCCTGCAGCCCCTGGCCGACCAGCATGATTCCCGCACCGGCCTGGCTGGGCTCGATCCCACCCCCACCCTCCGCGCCGTGATGCAGGCCACGCCCGATGTGGGGCCCTTCGGCCACCTCTATTTCCCCCGCGACGCCACCGGCGCCCGCCTCTCCACCGCCGGCGAACACCTGCACCCCAGTGTCGCCATCCGCCGCGGGCAACTGGTCGATGTGCTGGACAGCGACGGCACTGCCGTCCAGCAAAGCATCCCCTACCGGCCGGTGAACCTGCCCTGACGCCCTACTTCGAGGGCATCAGGTCCGAAAGATCCGTGTCGTTCACCAGCACCTTGTTGTCCGAATAGGTGATGCTCCACACCGTCTCGGTGCCTTCCTGCTTGCCGATCCCCTTCAGGAAGATCAGCACCGGGGCGGCCGCCTTCAGCTCCGGCACCGCGTTGGCCCGGCGGATCAGCGCATCGAACCCGGTGGCGCGCAGTTCCGCCTCGCCGCTCAGCTCGTCGATCCCGGCCACTTCCAGGCTGCCCGTGCCCTTCAGCCGCATCGGGCCGACATCCAGCAGCAGGTCCTCGATCCCCAGCGCCACCGGGTTGGCGGCCAGCAGCGCCATGGCCTGCACCTCGATATCCTGGCCTTCGGTCTCGATCGCGGTGCGCAGCAGACCCACCAGCGCGTCCTTGGCCACTCCGCTCACCCGCGGCGTCAGGCTCACCTTGTGCGGGATGAACTCCACCCACGGGCCCGGCGGGATCATCGGCGATTCCAGCCCTTCGGCCGAAAGCCGCAGCTTCACATCCACCTTGCCATCCGGGGCGCCGGCCGAAAGCCCCATCCCGAAGCGGCGCAGCGAGCCGGAGAACAGCGCCCCGCCTTCCACCTTGATGTCTTCGTAGCTGTAGTCGGTCTCCAGCGCATCCAGCATGGAGAACACCAGCCCCACCAGCTTCAGCGCCGAGGCTTTTTCCTGCGCCGTGGTCGGCCCCTTGGTGTCGCCCTTGGCCTTGGCGGAGCTGCCCAGCTCGAAGGCGGTGCGCAGCAGGGTGCCCAGCCCGTCCACGTCGAAATTCTCGATCCGGGTGGAGCCGCCCAGCCGCCCCATCGTCACCTTCACCTCGCCCACGCCGGGCACGGGGGTGATGGTGGAGTAGCCTTCCAGCTGGCTGTCGCCCTGCACCGTCACGCGCCCGGGCGAGCTCGGCGCCCATTCGGAGCGCCCGACCAGCTTTTCGATGCGCGAGACCTGCACGCCGGCCTTGGTCTGCGTCTCCGTGGTGTAGCCGGTGAAGCTGGAGACGAAGTTGGAGGCGGTCTTGAGCGACGGGTCGAAGATCCCGGTGTTCTGCTGGCTTTCCAGCCCGATCGCGATGCGGGAGGTCTCGCCCGAGGCGTCCTTCATCTCCATGGTCAGCTTCGCGGGAATGCCGCCGCCCACCACCTGCCAGCGCCCGCCGTCCAGCGGCTTCACCGTCAGCGCCACCGCGCCGTCGCCCACCTTCACCGCGCCATCGAACCAGCTGCCGCCGACCGGCACTTCCAGCCGATAGGCCTCGCCCTCCGCCAGCACCCGCAGCGGCAGGGCAGCGACATCCACGATCCCGCCCAGCTGCTTCGCCAGCCATTCGCGCACGCCATCGGCCACCGCCTTGGCCCCATCGGCCGAGGGCGCCGCCGGCGCCTGCGCCATGGCCGGAAGCGGCGCGAGCAGGGCCAACCCAAGGGCCGTGCCGCGCAGCAGGGATGCGATGCTCATGAGAATTCCTCGTCGCGTGAACAGGCTGTCATCTTAGCGCCCCGGCGCCGGGCAACAAACCGCAAACCCGGCGCTACTCGGCGCGCCAGATCGCTTCCTTCACCTTCTTCTCCACAAAGGCGGCATGGGCTGCCAGTTCCGCCTCGCCCGGCATCACCAGGCGGGGCGTGCGCCCGGTCACCGCCTCGTACTGCACCGCCGGCAGCGCGCCCTGGGTGTCGTCATCCCCGCCCGGCAGCAGCGCGCGCTGCCGCCCGCCGGTCAGCTCCACATACACGTCGGCCAGCAGCTTGCAGTCCAGCAGCGCGTTGTGGGTGGTGCGCGCCGAAAGATCGATCCCGAAGCGCCGGCACAGCGCATCCAGGCTGTTCGGCATGCCGGGAAACCGCGTCTTGGCCAGCACCAGCGTATCCACCATGCGCGTGGGCGCCAGCTTCGGCTTGCCGCAGCGCGCCAGCTCCGCGTTCAGGAAGCCGAAATCGAACGGCGCGTTGTGCGCCACCAGCGGATCGTCCTGGAAGAACGCCAGCATGTCGTCCACGATCGCCTCGAAGCGCGGCGCATCGCGCAGATCGTCCAGCGTGATCCCGTGCACCCGCGTCGCCTCGGCGGGAATGTCGCGCTGCGGATGGATCAGCCGGTGGAAGGTGTTGCGCGTCGGCAGGTCGTTCACCAGCTCGATCGCCGCCACCTCGATCACCCGGTCCCCGGTCAGCGGATCGAGCCCGGTGGTCTCCGTGTCGAACAGAACACTGCGCATCAGCTTGCCCTTTTGAAGCGCGGCCGCCCGAGCCAGGCCCGGCCGGGAATGGTGCAGTCGATCGCGCGCATGTCCCGCACCCGCCGCACATGCGGGCGCAGCTTCGGCCCGCCCGCCCGCAACGCCGCCAGCAGCCGGCGCAGCTGCATAGTGGCATGGAAGCGCGATAGCCCCGTCGTCACCACCACATCCGCCCTGCGCCGCTTCTCGCGATCCTGCATCTGCCGCGCGATCACCGCCTCGATCTGCGCCCGGTCCATCCGCCGCCGCAGCCCCACGCGATGCACCTGCACCGCCCGCGGCGCCGAAACCGCCATGACCAGATCGATCCGTCGGATGCCGTCGATCTCCAGCAGCAGCGGAATATCCATCACCACCGCCGCCCGCCCGGCCCGGCGCGCCCGCTGCACGAAGCGCCGCTCCTCGTCGCGCACCAGCGGATGCACGATCCGCTCCAGCTGCTTCAGCAGGTCCGGCCGCGCCAGCACCGCCGCCCGCAGCGCACCGCGATCCAGCGTGCGGTCCCTGACCGTGCCTGGAAACAGCGCCTCGATCGGCCCCAGCGCCCGCCCGCCCGGCGCCTGCAACGCATGCACGCAGGCATCCGCATCGAACACGGGAATCCGCGCCCGCTTGAAAAAATTCGCGGCGGTGGACTTGCCCATCCCGATGCCGCCGGTCAGCCCGATGATCTTCATGCGCCAAATCTCCGCCGCCGCGCCTCGCCGCGCAAGGCTGGCCCCGCCCGATGCGGATTCCCCCCGCCCACGGATCGGCGTAACACATCCGTCATCGCCAAGGAGCCCTCCCTTGTCCCACGCGCTCGCCCACCGGCTGGACCTCGCCACCCGCCTCGCCACGGAGGCCGGCACGCTCGCCCTCTCCCTCGCCCCGCCCCCCGGCGCGGCCTCGGCTGGCATGAAGGGCCACCAGGATTGGATCACGGAAGCCGACGGCGCCGTGGAAGCCTTCCTCAAGCGCTCGCTCACCGCCGCCTTCCCGGAAGACGGCTTCCAGGGCGAGGAAACCGGCACCGGCCCCCAGGGCGCCCTCACCTGGGTGGTGGACCCGATCGACGGCACCTCCAACTTCGCCCGCGGTGCGGCGCGCTGGTGCGTCTCCATCGGCCTGATGCAAGGCCGCACCTCCGTCCTCGGCGTGCTGCACGCCCCGATGCTGGGCGAGACCTTCGCCGCCCGCCAGGGCGCCGGCGCCACGCTGAACGGCACCTCGATCCGCGCCGCCGCCACCATCGATCTCGCCCGCGGCATGGTCGAATGCGGCTGGTCCCCGCGCCGCCCGAACGAAAGCTTCTACGCCCTGTCCCGCGGCATCATGGAAGCGGGCGCCATGCTCCGCGCCGGCGGCTCCGGCGCCCTGGGCCTGGCCGACGTCGCCGCCGGGCGCATCGACGGCTACATCGAACTGCACATCAACCTGTGGGATGTCGCCGCCGCGCTCTGCATCCTCAGCGAGGCCGGCGCCGTGGTCTCCGATTTCACCGCCGGCCCGGGCATGACGGATGGCAACCCCATTCGCGCCACCGGGCCCGGGGTGGCGGCAGCCCTCCAGGGGATCGCGGGGTTCTAGTGCCACAGCAAGAATCTTCTTTTTCTGAAGAAAAAGAAGCAAAAAGACTTTTCGCGTTTGGTGCGGAGAGGCCTCGCGCCAAGCGAATGAAAGTGTTTTGGTTCTTTTTTCCAAAAAAGAACAAATGAAGTCCCTCCAGCGCCGCCTGTCGCTCACCCTGGGCTTCACCCAGCTCCTGGCCTGGGGCACCACCTATTACATCCCCGCCACCATGGCCGGCCCGATCGCCGAGGATCTCGGCACCTCGCGCACCATGCTGTTCGGCGCCTTCTCCTGGGCCGTGCTCATCGCCGGCTTCTGCGCCCCCGCGATCGGCCGCTATATCGACCGCCATGGCGGCAAGCCGGTGCTGTGCGCCGGCCAGATCGTCACCGCCGCCGGCCTGCTCGCGCTCTCCGTCTGCACCTCCGTCATCGGCTGGTATGTCGCCTGGAGCATCCTGGGCGTCGGCATGGCGCTCGCCCTCTACGACACCGCCTTCTCCACCATCGGCCGCCTGCTGGGGAAGGATGCCCGCCCGGCCATGACGGGCGTCACCTTCCTCGCCGGCTTCGGTGGCACGCTGGGCTTCCCCATGGGCACCTGGCTCGCCGCCCACTGGGGCTGGCGCTGGGCCATGGTGCTCTACGCCGGCATCGCGCTGTGCATCATCCTGCCGGTGATGCTGGCCCTGATCCCCAAGGCCCAGCCCAACCCCGCCCCCGCCCGCCGCGCCCCCGGGGAAGCAGCCCCGCCCATGCCCGCGCGGGAACGCCGGCTGTTCCTGTTCCTGGCCACCTTCTTCACCCTGCGCGCCGCCATCGGCGCCATCGTTACCCTGCACCTGCTGTTCCTGCTGACCGGCCTGGGCCTTTCCATGGAAGCCGCCGTGCTCTGCGCCATGGTGATCGGCCCCAGCCAGGTGGCCAGCCGTATCGTGGAATTCGCCCTGGCCCGCTGGCTCACCCCCATGGTGTCCGCCTGGTTCGGCGCCGTGATGCTGCCCGTGGGCGTGATCCTGCTGCTCGGCGGCGCGCCGGCCGTGGTGTTCGCGGCGTTCTACGGCATCAGCAACGGCATCCTCACCATCACCCGCGGCGTGGTGCCGATGCACGTGTTCGGCCCGAACGGCTACGCCACGCTGATGGGCCGCATGGCCCTGCCCAGCCAGGTCGCCCAGGCGCTGATGCCCACCCTGGTGGCACCGTTCCTGGAACAGGTCTCCGCCCATACCGCGCTCGGCGTGATGGGCGCCGTGGCGGCGGTGGCGATGCTGTGCCTGATTCCGGTGTCACGAAGGTAAGGAAGCGGTTCTTTTTTGAAAAAAGAACCAAAACACTTTTCCCACTTGGCACGTGCGCCAGCAGGGCCAGACCCGCCAAATGGATAAAGTCTTTTTGCTTCTTTTTCTTCAGAAAAAGAAGACTCTTCCTGTCATGCTTCCCACCGCTGCAACCCGCCCTCGCCCGCCGACAGCCGACCCACGCGCCCCACGGCCGTCGCACCAGCCGCCATCAGCACCCCCAGCGTCGCGCTGTCTTCCGCCGGCACGCGCGCCATGGTCCGCGCCCCATCGGCCAGCCGCAGCACCACGGCGCCGTACTCGGGCGTGCCATCCGTGCGGAACACCACGGTATGGGTCTCCACCTCCGCCTCGCCGGTGCGCCCCTCCACGATCGCCGGCGCCGGCCCGCGCCGCGCATCGGCCAACGCCTGCAGGTCGCGCGACACCAGCGTGCCATCCGCCGCGCCGCCCAGCACCAGGGTGCGATGGTTGGTCACGAACCCGCCCTGGCCATAGAGCAACCCCAGCGCGCCCGCCTCGCCGCGCAGCGCCCGCACCATCCCGCAGGCCGCGTGCAGCATGTAGTTGTTGAGCGGCGCGCCATGGAAGGTCAGCCCCCCGGCCACCGTCGGCGTCGCACTCTCCGGCAGGCCCAGCTTGCGCCGCGCCATCTTCGGCACGCAGGGGAAGCAGGAATAGAACTCCCGGTGCGCGAACCGATCCACCTCCCCGCTCGCCATCTCCAGCGCCGCTTCCAGCACCACATCCTGCGCATGGGCATGGCGGAACTGGTCGCGCGAGAGGTAATCCTTCGGCTCGTTCGCCGCCGCCCCGCCGCGCACCGGAATGCAGCGTTCCTCCGCGATGCCCAGGGACCGCGCCACCGCCAGGCTGGTCAGGATCACCGCCGCCCCCTGGTTCACCAGCGGATTGGCCGTCATCAGCTTCGGATACGGCCAGGCGATCATCCGGTTCTCCGGTGAGGGCGTGGCGATCTGCTCCGGCGTGAAGGCGCGCGGCAGCCAGGAATCCGGATTCTCCGCCGCCACCGCGGCATAGGCCGCCCACACCCGCGCGGATTCGGCATTGCCCTGCGCCGGCGTCTGCCCCCATCCGGCCTGGGTGGCGTTCTCGTACAGCGGATAGACGCGGATCGGCATGTCGATCCCGTGCCGCCGCGCCAGCTCATGCAGATAAGACCGGCTGCGCGGCTGCGGGTTCGGCTCCGGCGCCGTCCAGGGCAGCGCGATGCCCCGTTTCTGCGCCGCCGCCGCGGTATGCTGCGCCTCCGCCCCCACCACGGCCGCCACCTGGCTCTCGCCGCGGGAAATCCGCTCCGCCGCCTCGTGCAGGAACCGCACCGGCGTCTCGCCGCCCACCGGGCCATAGAACGCATGCCGCGGCGCCAGCCCCGCCCGCGCCAGCAGCGCGCCCATCAGGTCCGGATAGGGCCAGGAGACGGAGTTCACCACATCCAGCGCATCCAGCCGCGCCAGCAGCCCCGCCCCGGCATCCGCCTCCGCCCGCTTCAGCGCTTCATGCATCAGCGCGATCGGCTCCAGCCCCTGCGCCGGGTCGGCCGGGCGGTCCTTGATCTCTCCGATCCCGACAATCACCGGAATGCGTTCGGCTGCGGTCATCGCTCTCTCCCTCATCCCAGCAGGCTGCGCGCCCGCCCCAGTTCGCGTTCGGCCCTGGCCACCAGGTCGGCCAGCACCTCGGCCGCCGGCCGCACCCCATGGATCATGCCCAGCCCCTGCCCGGCAAACCCGCCCCACACATCCGCCCGCCCGGCGGCATAGGCGGCGGCCGTCACCCGCCCGGCCACCATGCCCTGGTACGGCATCGGCAAGGCCTCGATCCCGCCCTCCTCATAGGCCTTCGCCCAGGAACCCCGCACCATCCGCGCCGGCTTGCCGGTGACCGAGCGGGACACCACCGTCCCCTGGTCGTTGCCCGCCACCAGCGCCTGCTTCTGCGCGGGATGGATGCCCGCCTCCTCCGTGGCCAGGAACGCGGTGCCCACCCAGGCGCCCTCCGCCCCCAGCATCAGCGCGGCGGCCACCCCGCGCCCATCCCCGATCCCGCCGGCGCCCACCACCGGCGCCCGCCCGGCCACGGCATCCACCACCTGCGGAATCAGCGCCATGGTGCCCACCAGGGAGTTGTGCCCGCCGCCGTCGTGCCCCTGCGCCACGATGATGTCCACGCCGCTGTCCAGCACCTGCACCGCATGCCGCGTGGCCCCCACCACGGCGATCACCTTGGTGCCGTTGGCATGCAGCCGCGCCATCCACGGCGCCGGATTGCCGAGCCCGGCCGCATACACCGGCACGCGCTCCTCGATCACCACCTCCATCTGCGCCTCGAAGAATTCCCGGCTCAGCGGCACCAGGTGGGCATCGGCGGGGTCGCGGTCGAACAACCGGGCGATCGTCTCGGCATCCGGGTCCTCCAGCCCTTCCTGGTTCATGAAATCCGCCGCGAAGCGCCGGTGCTGCGGCACCATCTCGGCGGCGGTGGGCCCGCCGGTATTCTCCTTCCCCGCGCCGCGCCGCACGGAAGCCGGCAGCAGCGTATCCACCCCGAACGGCTTGTCGGTCAGCGCCCGCGTGCGCCTTATCCATGCCCGCAGCTTGTTCGGCCCACAGCTCGCCGCCCCCAGCACGCCCAGCCCCCCGGCATTGGAAACGGCGGCCGCCAGCTCCGGCGTGCTCGCCGCGCCCATGCCGGCCAGCAGGATCGGGTGCGCAATGCCCAGCATGTCGCACAGGCGGGTGCGTAGGCTCATGGCCGCTCTCCTCCGGCGCCGTCTCCGCAGCGTCGCCGCAGCATGGACCGCCCCCTGCGGCCCCGCCAAGCCTTTGCTTGCTCTCGCCCGCCGCCGGGGCCACCATCGCCCCAACAAGACCCGGCATGGCGTGCCGGAGGGAGGGGTGCCAGTGAAGGAAGCAAGAATGTTCTTTTTTGAAAAAAAGAACCAAAAAACTTTCGTTCGCTTGCGTCCGCGCCAGACGGATGAAACGGGCGCAGGTATCAAAAGTCTTTTTGCTTCTTTTTCTTCAGAAAAAGAAGGCCTTCCTTCCGGCGGTACCACCCCATGAAAACCGCCTTCATCACCGGCGGCGCCAGCGGCATCGGCCTGGCCCTGGTGGAGGCCTGCCTCGCCCGCGGCATGAACGTGGCCCTGGCCGACATCGAAGCCTCCGCCCGCACCCGCGCCGCGGATATCCTCTCGGGCCACGCCGGCCAACTGCTGCTCGTGCCCTGCGACGTCGCCTCCCGCGCCAGCGTCGCCGCCGCGCGGGATGCCACCATCGCCGCCTTCGGCCCCGTCCACCTCCTGTGCAACAACGCCGGCGTCGGCACTGGCGGCCGCATCGACACCGTGCCGCCGCCCGCCTGGGAATGGCTGATGGGCGTCAACCTGATGGGCGTGGTGCATGGCCTCACGGAATTCGTGCCGCACATGAAGGCGCACGGGCAGGCCGGCCACATCGTCAACACCGGCAGCATGGCCGGCATGAACGGCTTCCGCGGCATGGGCCCCTACTGCGCCAGCAAGGCCGCGGTGGTCAGCCTGTCGGAAGCACTCGCCGCCGAGCTGGCCGATACCGCCCTCGGCGTGAGTGTCCTCTGCCCCGGCTCCGTCAACACCCGCTTCTACGAAAGCCGCCGCAACGCGCCAGAGGCGGTGCCCCCGCCCCCGCCCAACAGCCGCGAGGGCCGCGCCATCGCCGAGGGGCGCCCGATCACCATCGACCACGGCATCTCCCCGCGCGAAGTCGCCGCCCGCGTGCTGCATGGCATTGCCGCCGGCGATCTCTACATCTTCACCCATCCGGAGATGCGCAGCATGATCGATGACCGCCACGCCCGCCTCTCCGCCGCCTTCGACCAGGCCGCAACCTTCCCCGGAGACCGATGAGCATGACCCAGCCGATCCGCCAGGACCCCGCCACCGGCCGCAAGCTCTTCGCCACCCGCGCGGCACCGGCCAGTGACCGGATCACCGGCCAGGGCTACTCGCCGGTCTCCGACCCCGCCCTGCTCACCCTTCCCCCGCCCCCGCCCGATGCGGTGTTCAACGAGGATGCGCGCGCCCATTACCGCGCCTTCACCGATGCCCGCCGGGGTGCTGCCGACTACATGCCGATGGAAGGCCAGTTCGCCCGCTACCTGCAGGATGCCTACTCCGCCCCGCCGGTCGAGCGCCCCGCCCTTTCCGACGAATGCGAGATCCTCGTCATCGGCGCGGGCTTCGCCGGCCTGCTGCTCTGGCACAAGCTGCGCGCCGCCGGCTTCCACGATGTCCGCATCTGCGAAAAGGGCGGCGATGTCGGCGGCACCTGGTACTGGAACCGCTACCCCGGCATCGCCTGCGACGTGGAATCCTACAGCTACCTGCCTTTGCTGGAGGAGATGGGCTACTTCCCCACCATGAAGTTCGCCTCGGGCTTCGAGATCCTCGAATACTGCCGCCTCATCGCCGAACGCTCCGGCTTCTACGATCGCTGCCTGTTCCACACCACGGTGGAAGACACCAGCTGGAACGAGCAAACCCGCCGCTGGACCGTCCGCACCGATCGCGGCGATGCCATGCAGGCCCGCTTCGTGGTGCTCGCCAACGGCATCCTCACCACCCCCCGCCTGGCCCGCATCGAGGGCATGGAGAGCTTCGAGGGCGAAAGCTTCCACACCTCCCGCTGGCGCTACGACATCGACCTCACCGGCAAGCGCGTCGGCATCATCGGCACCGGCGCCACCGCGGTGCAGGTGGTTCCGGAAGTGGCCAAGATCGCCAAGTCCCTGCACGTCTTCCAGCGCACCCCCAGCACCATCGACGTGCGCGACCAGCGCGCCACCCGCCCGGAGGAGATCGAGGCCTGGAAGCAGGAGCCGGGCTGGGCCAAGGCGCGGCGCGAGCGCCTGGCCACCATCTCCTCCGGCCGCACCGCGCTCCAGGGCAACGACGACTTCCTCGCCGGCAAGGTGGAAGCCCTGCGCCCGAAAAAGCAGCACGAACGCGCGCTGGCGCCGGAGGAAATGATCCAGGCCCAGCTGCGCAGCAATTTCCGCATCATGGAACAGATCCGCGCCCGCGTGGACGCCATCGTGCACGACCCGAAAACCGCCGCCGCGCTGAAGCCCTGGTACCCCTATGGCTGCAAGCGCCCCACCTTCCACGACGAGTACCTGCCCAGCTTCAACCTCCCCCACGTCACCCTGGTCGATACCGCCCCGCTCGGCGTGAAGCGCATCACCCCGCGCGGCGTGGAGCATGACGGCACCGAATACCCGCTGGACGTGCTGATCTACGCCACCGGCTTCCAGTGGATGGCCACCGCCACCTTCAACATGGTCACGGGCCGCGACGGCCGAACCCTGCGCGGCAAATGGCAGGAGGAAGGCGTGCGCACCTTCCTCGGCCTGCACAGCGCCGGCTTCCCCAACCTGTTCGTGCTCTCCGGCCCGCAGGGCGGCGGCGGCCAGTTCAACTTCACCCGCGGCATCGAGGGCCATACCGACTACGTGGTCTGGATGATGCAAACCCTGCGCGCCCAAGGCGCAGACGTCGTCGACGTGCGGAAGGCCGCCGAAGAAGACTACGCCACCCACTGCCGCGAAGCCGACCTGCGCACCCGCCCGCTGCGCGACTGCCTCAGCTACTACAACGGCGAAGGCAACGCGGAGCCCGGTAGCCTCGCCTATTACGGCGGCCCGAAGGCCTGGCACGACAGGCGCATCGCCGCCCAGACCACGTTGGAGCCTTACGTCTTTGAGAAGTAAGCACGTTCTTTTTTGAAAAAAGAACCAAAAAACTTTTATTTCCTGGCGCGCGTGCAGGACAACCGGCACGCGTGCCAGTCAAAAAAAGTCTTTTTGCTTCTTTTTCTTCAGAAAAAGAAGATTTTTACTTCCTTCCCGCCATAGCCGCCGTCGCCAGCTGATCCGCCCGTTCGTTCATCGCGTCCCCGGCATGCCCGCGCACCCATTTCCACTCGATCGTATGGGGCGCCGCCGCGGCCAGCACGCGCTGCCACAGGTCCATGTTCGCCACCGGGTCGCCGGCCGCGTTTCGCCAGTTCTTGCGCACCCAGCCCTGGTGCCAGCGCGTGATGCCGTTGCGCAGGTATTCGCTGTCGGTATGCAGCACCACCCGGCACGGCCGCTTCAGGGCTTCCAGCGCGGCGGCGGCGGCGGTGAGTTCCATGCGGTTGTTGGTGGTCGCGGCTTCAAAGCCCGAGAGTTCGCGCTCCACCGCACCGAAGCGCAGGATCGCCCCCCAGCCGCCCGGGCCCGGGTTGGGCTTGCAGCCGCCATCGGTCCAGATTTCCACCGTGGCCGGCGTCTCAGAGTCCGAGGGCATGCTCGTCCTTCGCCGTCAGGAAGAAGCGCAGCCGGCGCACGTATTCCATCGGGTCCTTGCGGGTGACCAGCGCGCCCGGCGGGGTATTGATCCAGTCGAACAACCGGGTCAGCGCGAAGCGGATCGCAGCCCCCCGGCACAGCACCGGCAGCGCGGCCCGCTCGGCATCGGAGAGTGGCCGCACGGCGGCATAGGCCCCCAGCAGGGCCCGCGCCTTGGTCACGTTGAACATGTAGTCCGGCTCGAAGCACCAGGCGTTCAGGCACACGGCCACGTCATAGGCCAGCAGGTCGGTGGCGGCGAAGTAGAAGTCGATCAGCCCGGAAAGCCGGCCATCCAGGAAGAACACGTTGTCCGGGAACAGATCGGCATGGATATGCCCGATCGGCAGCCCCTTCGGCCAGGCCGCCAACGTGCTGCCCAGCGCCGCACCCAGCTCGTCGCACAGCGAGGCCGTCGCGGGGTCGGCCCCGGTCGCCTCCAGGGAATGGCGCGCGCGCTCCAGCAGCGGCCCCCATCCGGCCGGGCCCAGCGCGTTCGGCCGCGTGGCGGCATAGCCCTCGCCGGCCAGGTGCAGCCGCGCCAGCGCCTCGCCCAGCGGCGCGCAATGCTCCGGCCGCACCCGCCGCGGCCACACGCCCGGCAGGAAGGTCGTCACCGCCGCATGCCGGCCGGAAAGCCGCCGCAGCGCCGCGCCGTCGCGCCCGCGCACCGGCTGCGGGCAGGTGATGCCACGCCCGGCCAGGTGCTCCATCAGCCCCAGGAACCAGGGCAGCTCCGCCGGGTCCACGCGCTTTTCGTACAGCGTCAGGATGAAGTCACCCGCGGTGGTGCGCAGCGAGAAATTGCTGTTCTCCACCCCCTCGGCAATGCCGCGGAACGCCACCGCGGCGCCGATATCGTATTCCCCCAGGAACGCGGCCAGCGCCTCGTCCGAGACTTCCGTGTAGACGGCCATGAATCGGTATCCGTGGCGCTACGTCGTCAGCCCGGCGGGCAGCTTGAACACCACATCTTCCTGCGTCACCACGCGCTCGGCGATCTCCAGCCGGAAGCGTTCGCGCAGCCGCGCCAGCAGCCCGTCCACCAGCACCTCGGGGGCGGAGGCGCCGGCCGTGATGCCCACGGTGCGCACGCCGTCCAGCAGGGACCAGTCCAGCGCATCCGCCGTCGGCAGCAGCACCGCCTTGCGCGCCCCGGCCCGCTCCGCCACTTCGCGCAGCCGCTGGGAGTTGGAGGAATTGGCGCTGCCGATCACCAGCACCAGGTCCGATTCCTCGGCGATCGCCTTCACCGCGGCCTGCCGGTTGGTGGTGGCGTAGCAGATATCCTCGCGCTTCGGCCCGCGGATATCGGGGAAGCGCGTGCGCAGCATCGCCACGATCTCGGCGGTGTCGTCCACGGAAAGCGTGGTCTGGGTCACGAAGGCGAGCTTGGAGGCGTCGGCCGGCTGCACCGCGCGCGCCTCCTCCACGCTCTGCACCAGCGTCATCGCGCCCGGCGGCAGCTGGCCCATGGTGCCGATCACCTCGGGGTGCCCGGCATGGCCGATCATCAGGATGTGGCAGTCGTCATGCCCGTAATGCCGCTCCACCTCGCGGTGCACCTTGGAGACCAGGGGGCAGGTGGCATCCAGGTATGTCAGATTGCGCCGCTCCGCCTCCGCCGGCACCGCCTTGGGCACGCCATGGGCGGAAAACACCACCGGCGCATCGTGTGGCACCTCGTCCAGCTCCTCCACGAACACCGCGCCCTGCGCTTCCAGGGATTCCACCACGGTGCGGTTGTGGACGATCTCGTGGCGCACGTACACGGGCCGGCCATGGCGCCGCAGCGCCTCCTCCACGATGCGGATCGCGCGGTCCACGCCGGCGCAGAATCCGCGCGGGCCGGCCAGCAGCACGTTGAGTTGCGGCAGGGCGCCCGCCTGGGTGTCGCGGGCGGCTTGAGTGGCTAGGTCTTGCATGTTGTCCATCGGCCGGGTCGGGGCCAGTATGCCTCTCTGGCCGGCGGCAAACAATCGTCCCGGCATGCCCAGCCTGGTCCCCTTGGCTCGCCCCCCTGGCCAGCCCCCCTGGAGTCGCTGATGTCCCGGTCCCGCACGGCCCGCCTGGCCGCACCGCTTGCCCTGCTCGCCCTGCTCGCCGGCTGCGGCGACGGCTCGATGAAGTTCGCACCCGCCTGCCCGCAGATCTCCCTGCTCGCCGAAGGGGCCGACCTCACCCGCTTCGCCGGCACCGGCCGCGACGTCACGGACCGCGTGCTGGAAGCCCGGCTCACCGGCGTGGAGGGCGCCTGCCGCGCCGGCCGCAACGATGAGGTGGTTGCCACCCTCAAGGTCCAGGCGGAGCTGCGCCGCGGCCCCGCCGCCCAGGGCCGCCGCCTCCAGCTGCCCTACTTCGTCGCCGTGCTGGATGGCGACCGCATCCTGGACCGCAAGGACTTCACCCTCGAGGCCACCTTCCCTGCCAATGTCGATGGCACGCGCGTCACGGGCGAAGAGCTGGAGCTGCGCTTCCCCGCCTCCGCCGAACGCGGCGCCGCCCGCTACCGCGTTCTCGTCAGCCTGCAGCTGACGGCGGAGGAACTGGCCCTCAACCGCCGCGCCGCCGGGCGGTGAGTCCGATCCTCATTGCCGAAAGATGAGGCGTGACAAAAAAACGAGACAAATTGGCGAATTTTTAAACTAAACCCAGCATAGGAGGGTCCGTCTCTGCAAGAGGGCGACGTGGCCATCACCTTCAGCAACACCATCTTCGGCCCGGGCAAGTGGGGCGTCATCTACCTGTTCCGCAACCAGGGAACGGTGGACTATGTCAGCCCGGACCGCATCGTGCTGAACGGCACCGTCGTCGGCACCGGCGACAAGGTCAGCGTCATCTACAACGACGCCACCTATGAATTCACCGTCACCGCCTACGACAATGCCGGCGCCCTGGTCCTCCAGTATTCCACCAACAACTACGTCATCTCCAACGCGCCCCTCACCCAGGGCCAGATCCTCACCCTCACCTCCGACGGCCCCGGCGACTACACCCCGCCCCCCTGCTTCGCCGAAGGCACCCACCTGCTCACCCGCCAAGGGGAGGTCCCGGTCGAGGATCTCAACCCCGGGGATGACGTGGTCGCCGTCCTCGCCGGCCAGCTCCTCCCCGTCGTCTGGGTCGGCCGCCGCACCGTGGAGTGCGCCATGGAAGACCGCCCGGCCGAGATGTGGCCCATCCGCGTCCGCGCCCACGCCTTCGGCCCCGGCCGCCCGCACCGCGACCTCTGGCTCTCGCCCGACCATGCCGTGCATGTCGATGGCATGCTCGTCCCGGTCCGCTACCTGGAAAACGGCGCCACCATCCTGCGTGAGCGCCGCGCCCGCATCACCTATTTCCACGTCGAACTCGCCCGCCACGACATCGTGCTCAGCGAGGGCCTGGGCAGCGAAAGCTACCTGGATACCGGCAACCGCGAGGATTTCGTCCGCCTGCGCCGCGAGCCCGGCCAAACCGCCGAAGCCGCCGAGGACGCCGCCCGCCAGGTCTGGGCCGAGCGCGGCTGCCTGCGCCTGGTCACCGAAGGGGCCGCCATCCGCACCGTCCGGACCAAGCTCGCCGCCCGCGCCGCCGCCCTCGGCCACGCCGCCACCGACGACCCCGGCCTGATCCTGCACGCCGGCGGCCAGGACCATCGCGGCACCTTCGACGGCGAGGCCTGGCATTTCGCGCTCGATCGCGAGCACACCGGCGCCCGCCTCGTCTCCACCGCCTTCGTCCCCGCCGTCGTCGCCTCCCATGCCTCGGACCGCCGCGTGCTCGGCGTTCCCGTCACCCGCCTCATGGCCGATGGCCGCCGCATCTCCCTGCACGACCCCGCCCTCGGCCGCGGCTGGCACCACCCGGAGCAAGACCTGCGCTGGACCGCCGGCGAGGCCGAACTCCCCCCGCTGCAACGCCTCTCCGTCGTGCTCGCCCCGATCGGCCGCACCGCCGCCCACCCGCGCCTCGCCACCCCCCTCACCGCCCCCCGCCCCGCGCCCCCACCTCCCGCCGCCCCACGCGCCGCCCCGCTTGAACCCGCGCCGCGCTTCGGCCATACAGCAGGGGTTCGGATCACTCCGGGCGGAAGAGAGCGGCCATGGGGGGCAGACCTGCCCTTCGTACCGCCGCCGAAGGCGCAACCGGCCCCCGGAAACGCTCAGGCACCCAGGACCGCTCGTAGCAACGAACCTCTGGAAAGCCGGCCTCCCGCTTTGGCCGCACCGACGGAGTAAGGGCAAGGCTTCGCCCGAATCTCTCAGGTCCCGCAGACAGAGGGGGGTCGCACCCAGCCGGCAACCGCCGGTGGGCGACCTGCGTGCGGAGGCCTGCATGACTGACGAGAAAACAGGGACCGAAGAAGCCCTCAAGACCACCCCGCTGGATGCGCTGAACCGCGAGCTCGGGGGCAAGATGGTCCCCTTCGCCGGCTATTCCATGCCTGTGCAATACCCGGCCGGCGTCCTCACCGAGCACCTGCACTGCCGCCAGCACGCCGCCCTGTTCGATGTCTCCCACATGGGCCAGGCCAGCATCCACGGCCCCGGTGGCGCCGCAGCCCTGGAACGCCTGGTGCCAGGAGACATGCAGGGCCTGCCCGCCATGCGCCAGAAATACACCCTGCTCACCATGGAGCACGGCGGCATCATGGACGATTTGATGGTCGCCAATCTCGGCGACGACCACCTGTTCCTGGTCGTCAACGCCAGCCGCAAGGACATCGACCTGCCGCACATCGCGGCCAACCTCCCCGCCGGCCTCCGGCTGGAACGCCACGACGACCGTGCCCTGCTGGCCCTGCAAGGCCCCGCCGCCGTCACAATCATGGCCGCCCTGGCCCCCGAAGCCGCCGCCCTCCCCTTCATGGGCGTCGCCCGCATCACCCTGGCCGGCGCCGCCTGCCTCGCCAGCCGCTCCGGCTACACCGGCGAGGACGGCTTCGAGATCTCCATCCCCGCCGAAAAGGCCGAGGAAGTCGCCCGCCTCCTCCTCGCCCAACCCGGCGTCATGCCCGCCGGCCTCGGCGCGCGCGACTCCCTGCGCCTGGAAGCCGGCCTCTGCCTCTACGGCAACGACATCGACGAAACTACCAACCCCGTCGAAGCCGCCCTGATGTGGACCATCCCCAAGCGCCGCCGCGCCGAGGCCAACTTCATCGGCGCCACCCCCATCCTCGCGGCGCTTGCCGCCGGCCCCGCCCGCAAGCGCGTCGGCATCCTGCCGGAAGGCCGCGCCCCCGCCCGCGGCCACACCCCGATCGTGGACGATTCCGGCACCACCCTCGGCGAAATCACCTCCGGCGGCTTCGGCCCCACGTTGGGCGGCCCCTGCGCCATGGGCTACGTCCGCACCGATCTCGCCGCCAACGGCACCGCCCTGTCCCTGATGGTCCGCGGCAAGCCCCTCCCGGCCCGCGTCACCGCCACCCCCTTCGTCCCCCACCGCTACGTCCGCTGAAGGAAGCCCAGCCATGACCACCGTGCGCTACACCAAGGAACATGAATGGGTGCGGATGGAGGGCGACATCGCCACCGTCGGCATCACCGACCACGCCCAGGAAGCCCTCGGCGACGTCGTCTTCGTCGAACTCCCCGAAGCCGGCCGTGAGGTCGAGGAAGGCGAAGCCTGCGCCGTCGTCGAAAGCGTCAAGGCCGCGTCAGACGTCTACTCCCCGCTCGCCGGCACCATCGTCGAACCCAACCAGGCCATCGTGGACGACCCCGCCATGGTCAACCGCGAAGCCACCGCCGGCGCCTGGTTCTTCAAGCTCAAGCTCGCCAACGCCAGCGACTTCGATGGGCTGATGGACGAAGCCGGCTACAACGCGTTCCTCGAAACCCTCTAAGGAAGCAAGCGCGTTCTTTTTTGAAAAAAAGAACCAAAAAACTTTTATACCCTTGCGCCTCGTTCTTTCGTCACAAGATCGAGGCGCAAGTGAGAAAAGTCTTTTTGCTTCTTTTTCTTCAGAAAAAGAAGAGTCTTTCTTCCCCCGCAGGAGACCCGCTCCGATGACCGACGCCCTGAAGGAACTCGCCGCCCTGGAGGCAAGCGACAGCTTCGTCGCCCGCCACGTCGCCCCCACGCAGGCGGAAGTGGCCGCCATGCTCAAGGCCGTCGGCGTCGCCAGCCTCTCGGAGATGTCTGCCCGCACCGTGCCCGGCACCATCCGCATGCAGCAGGCCATGAACCTGCCCGAAGCGATCGACGAAGCCGGCTCGCTCGCCGAACTGCGCGGCCTCGCCGCCCGCAACACCGGCGAGAAGTCCCTGATCGGCTGCGGCTACCACGGCACCATCACGCCCCCGGTCATCCTGCGCAACATCCTGGAGAACCCCGGCTGGTACACCGCCTACACCCCGTACCAGGCCGAAATCGCCCAGGGCCGCCTCGAAGCCCTGGTCAATTTCCAAACCATGATCACCGAACTCACCGGCATGGAAATCGCCAACGCCTCCCTGCTGGATGAGGCAACGGCCGCCGCCGAAGCCATGGCCATGGCCCATGCGCTCAGCAAGGCGAAGTCGGACACCATCGCGATCGCGACGGACGTCCACCCGCAAACCCGCGCCGTGCTGAAAACCCGCGCCTGGCCGCTCGGCATCACCCTGGTCGATGTCGCCCCCGGCGACGCGGTCGGCATCGCCGCCGCCAAGCCCTTCGCCGTCGTGCTCCAGTATCCCGGCACCTGTGGCCAGGTCCGCGACCTCTCGGGCGAAATCGCCGCCGCCCACAGCGTCGGCGCGCTCGCCATCGTCGCCGCCGACCCGCTCTCGCTCTGCCTGCTCACCTCCCCCGGTGAAATGGGCGCCGATGTCGTCGTCGGCTCCGCCCAGCGCTTCGGCGTGCCGATGGGCTTCGGCGGCCCGCATGCCGGCTACATGGCCACCAAGGACACCTTCAAGCGCGCCATGCCCGGCCGCCTCGTCGGCGTCTCCGTCGATGCCGCCGGCGCGCCGGCCATGCGCCTCGCGCTCCAAACCCGCGAGCAGCACATCCGCCGCGAGAAGGCCACGTCCAACATCTGCACCGCCCAGGTGCTGCTCGCCGTCATGGCCGGCATGTATGCCGTCTGGCACGGCCCCGAAGGCCTCAAGCGCATCGCCAAGCGGGTCAATCTCCAGGCCCGCCTGCTCGCCGCCGCCGCCACCCAGGCCGGCCTCACCCTGCGCCACAGCGCCTTCTTCGACACCATCGCCATCGAAGCCGGCCCCCGCGCCGACGCCCTGATGGCAGAAGCCGTCCAGGCCGGCCTCAACCTGCGCCGGCTCGATGCCACCGGCGTGGCCATCTCGCTCGACGAAACCGTCACCCGCGCGGAACTCACCGGCCTCGCCGCCATCCTCGGCGGCACGCTCGGCACCGCCCCGGCCTCCATCCCCGAGTCCCTCGCCCGCACCAGCCCCTACCTCCAGGCCTCGGTGTTCAACTCCCACCACGCCGAGCACGAGATGCTGCGCTACCTCAAGCGCCTGGAAGACAAGGACGTGGCGCTCAACCGCTCCATGATCCCGCTCGGCTCCTGCACCATGAAGCTGAACGCCACCGCGGAAATGATCCCCGTCACCTGGCCCGGCTTCGCCGACATCCACCCCTTCGCCCCCGCCAGCCAGACGCAGGGCTACAAGGAGATGATCGACCGCCTGTGCGATTGGCTGAAAGTGGCCACCGGCTTTGCCGGCGTCTCCATCCAGCCCAACGCCGGCAGCCAGGGCGAATATGCCGGCCTGCTCGCCATCCGCGCCTGGCACGAAAGCCGTGGCGACCACCAGCGCGACATCTGCCTCATCCCCTCCAGCGCCCACGGCACCAACCCCGCCTCGGCCGCCATGGCCGGCTACCGCGTCGTCGTCACCGCCTGCGACAAGGACGGCAACATCGACATGGCCGACCTCGCCGCCAAGGCCGCCCAGCACGCCGACAAGCTGGCCGCCCTGATGGTCACCTACCCCTCCACCCACGGCGTGTTCGAAACCACCATCACCGACATCTGCCAGCTCATCCACAGCCATGGCGGCCAGGTCTACATGGATGGCGCGAACATGAACGCGCAGGTCGGCCTCACCTCCCCCGGCCGCATCGGCGCGGATGTCTGCCACCTCAACCTGCACAAGACCTTCTGCATCCCCCATGGCGGCGGCGGCCCCGGCGTCGGCCCGGTCTGCGTGGCCGAACACCTCGTCCCCTTCCTGCCCAACCACCCGATGCGGCCGGATGCCGGCCCCGCCACCAGCTACGGCCCCGTCTCCGCCGCCCCCTACGGCTCAGCCCTCATCCTGCCCATCAGCTACGCCTATATCCGCATGATGGGCGGCGCCGGCCTCACCCATGCCACCGAGGTCGCCATCCTCAACGCCAACTACATCGCCACCCGCCTCGGCCCGCACTACCCGATCCTCTATGTCGGCGCCTCGGGCATGGTGGCGCATGAGTGCATCATCGACTGCCGCGGCTTCGCCGCCACCTCCGGCATCCAGGTCGAAGACATCGCCAAGCGCCTGCAGGATTACGGCTACCACGCCCCCACCATGTCCTGGCCCGTCGCCGGCACGCTGATGATCGAGCCCACCGAAAGCGAATCCAAGGCCGAGCTGGACCGCTTCTGCGACGCCATGATCGCCATCCGCGGCGAAATCACCGACATCGAAAAGGGCCTGCTCGACAAAACCGACAACCCGCTGAAAAACGCCCCCCACACCGCCCGCGAAGTGATGGCGGATAGCTGGACCCACAGCTACCCCCGCGAACGCGCCGCCTACCCGCTCCCCTACGTCGCCGCGTCGAAATACTGGCCGCCCGTCAAGCGCGTGGACAACGTCTACGGCG
>JAIXTK010000131.1 GCA_027483995.1 Acetobacteraceae bacterium | reverse complement strand
GGCGCGTCGGCCGCCTGGGCGGTGGCCCCCTGGGGCAGCAACGCCAGGCCCAGGCAGACAGCGGCGGGGAGCAGGAAACGCATGGGGTCGTCCGATCAGTGGGGGCCAGCACGTGCTGGTTCCCCTTACCCAATCCGATGGGTGACATTGCTGCGGCACCTCGGCAACCCAGGGTTGCAGAGCGCCGGGCTGCCTTCGCTGGCGTGGCGCGGTCAGCCCCCCCATCATCACGGACGCGCGTGCGCAGTCGTCCAGAAAGTGCTCTGCCAGCATCCGCTCCACCTCTCTGACCACCCGCCGCACACGGCGTGACGAGTTGATCCTCAACTCCAGCCGATCCGTCGCCCGGTCAATGTCCTGCAACGAAATGGCCGCGCCTTTCTCCGTCTTGGCGAACCGCCAGACATCCTCGCCGAAGTTGCGAATCTGATGCACCGGGGAAGATGACCCCGCGGCCCCAGCGAACTCGATCCGGATCAGCCACGCCACCCTGCATTCCCCCTCACAGCGACCACGCCTCCGGCACCGGATCCTCAATCTCCGGAAACGCCTCCTCCATCGGCTCCATCGAAGCCAGCAACGCCACCAAATCACGCTTGCGCACCGGCTCGATCACCAGCCGCTCGCCCTCCCGCCGCAGCACCGCCTCGTCCCCCGGCAGGTCAAACCCCGCCGGAAGCCGCACCACCTGCACCCCACCGATCCGCCGAAGCCGCACCCGCCGCCGCTCGCCCATCCGCCCCTTCTCCCTTGCCTTGCTCCTCCGTGCCTCTGTGCCTCTGTGGCCCCTTTCTTCCTTCCCCCCTCACACCCCCAGCCGCGCCCGGCTCATCCGCAACGTAACAACCGCCCCCTCCACCGGCCAGTCGAACGTGATCGTGCCGCCCTGCTGGTTGGCGATGCTGCGGTTCACCAGCTTGCTGCCGAACCCCGCCTGGCCCGCGGGCACATCCACCGCAGGGCCGCCCCGCTCGGTCCACACCACGCCCACCTCGCCCCCTTCCACCGTGCAGGACACATCGATCGTGCCGGCCGCGCTCGACAGCGCGCCGTATTTGATGGAGTTGGTCGCCAGCTCATGCACGATCAGCGCCAGCGTGGTGATGGAGCCCTCGCCCACCAGCAGGTCCGGCACCGAAACCCGGATGCGCCCGCCGATCGCGCCGGTATCGTCATAGGCATTCAGCAGCACGCCCAGCAGGTCGGCCAGATAGGTCGCCGTCTTCTGCTGCCCCAGCGTCGGCCGCACCAGCTCATGCGCATCCCCCAGCGCCCGCAGCCGCCGGGTCAGGTCGCGCGCCATGTCCTTCGGCGTGGCGGTGGAGCGCGCGGCGATCTCGGTCAGCGCGGAGGCGATGGCGAACAGGTTCTTCACCCGGTGGCTCATCTCGCCGGCCAGCATCTCCCGCGCTTCCTCCGCCAGCTTGCGCTCGCTCACGTCCAGGAAGATGCCGAACATGATCCGGCCCACGATGCCCTGGTCCTCGCCGCGCCCGCGCGCCGAAATCCACCGCACCTCGCCGTGCTGCAGGATGCGGAAATCCAGCTCGTAGCCGCCCAGCACCTGGCGCGTGGCCGAGAACGCCGCGCGCACCCGGTCCAGATCCTCCGGATGGATCCGCGCCGACAGGGTCTCGAAATCCACCAGCGCGTTGTCCTTCGGCACGCCCCACATCACATGGGCGCGCTCGTCCAGCGCGATCTCGTCGGTGTCCACGTTCCAGGACCACAGCGCGACGCCGGCGGCATCCGTGGCGATGCGCAGCCGATTGGTGTCCCACACCGGGGGGGTTGTGCTTTCGCGGGGCATGTCCGGCGCCTTTGAACGGACCTCGGGCGCGGAATGCCGGCAGGTCGATGAGGGGGGTCGGCGGCCGGCGTGCCGTGGTTGCACGCGCGCGCACGGGCATAAGGGCACATCCCGCCCCTGATGTCGCGGGCCGGCCGCCGTTCAGCCCGCCAGCCTGCCCAGC
Organism: Acetobacteraceae bacterium; assembly: GCA_027483995.1. Taxonomy (GTDB): domain Bacteria; phylum Pseudomonadota; class Alphaproteobacteria; order Acetobacterales; family Acetobacteraceae; genus CAMDGX01. Next base: position 2,913 of record JAIXTK010000131.1, on the reverse strand, counting down.
GCGGCGGCTGCCTCGGCCGGTGCCCATTCCATCGTGGCCGCGCCCACCACGATCTCCACCATGCTCTCCCCGGGCCAGGCGGTGTCCACCACCCGGTTCACCAGCCACACCCCTTCGGCCGCCAGCCGCGTGGCTGCCGCTTCCACCGCGGCGCGCGGGGCGGCGATGTGCACCTGGAAGGAGTTGCCGTGCGGCGCACCCGGCCGTGCCCGCAGCCCCGGCGTGGCATCCACCGCCGCCGCGATGGCGCAGGCATGGCGGTGGTATTCCCCCATGCGCGGCAGGTGCAGCCGCAGCCCTTCCAGCGCCGTCAGCACATAGGGAAAGATCGTTGGCAGATCGCCGCCGAACCGGTTCCGCCACGGCCGGCACGCCGCCACCAGCGCCCGGTCACCCGCCAGCACGCAGCCGCCCATGCCGCCCAGGCCCTTGTAGAAACTCACATACACGCTGTCTGCCAGCGCGCTGATCTCGGCCAGCGACTTGCCGTAATGCGGCGCCACTTCCCACAGCCGCGCCCCATCCAGGTGGAACGGGATGTTGCGCGAGCGGCACCACACCGAAATGCCCACCAGCTCGTCCCAGCTCGGCGCCATGAACGCCATGCGCCGCAGCGGCACCTCCAGCGTGACGCAGCCGATCTGCTCCGCGCTGCGTTCCAGGTCGGCGGCGGTGAAATGCCTGATGTCGCTGCCCAGGCGCAGGCTCGCAAGCCCGGCCAGCCGGTCCAGCGTGTCGTGCTCGTCCATGGCGAAATGGCTGGAAGGGTGCAGCGCCACGACCTTCCGGTTGGTCGCGTCGCAATGCGCCAGCAGGGCGGCCTGCTGGGCGGTGATGCCCTTGTGGAAGAACATGCCGGCGGGCTTGCCCAGCAGCATCGCGGTTTCCTGCTCCAGCCGCTTCATCGCCGGGCCGTCGGAATAGACATCCAGCTCCTGCTCCAGCTCCGGCAGCGCCGCCATCCGCTCCACCCAGCCCTTCGCCGTCGCCCGGCCGTGGCCGGCCAGGAAGCGCGTGCAGCGCGCCCGCAGCCCCGCATCCGGAAACCCCGATGTCGCCGCCGCCGTCCCCAACGCATCCGCCATCCCAGCCTCCCTACCCCTGCCGGCCTACGCTGCTACACTCCCACCACCAGCGAAAGGCCCCTCCGCATGCCCGAATCCCTCGACCAGGTCCTTGCTGCCCTGCCGCAGCGCTTCCCCGGTGCCGGCGGCGCCGTGGCGGTGATCCGCGAAGGCCAGATCGTCGCCCGCCACGCCTGGGGCTTCGCCGACCTGGAACGCCGCATCCCGTTCACGCCGGAAACGATGTTCCTGATCTGCTCCATCTCCAAGCAGTTCACCTGCGCCACCGCGCTGATGACCGCCGATCTCGACCGCGACGCCGATGTGCTGGAACCCGCCCTGGCCGCCCGCCTCAACCGCATGGCCGCGCGCCCCCATGCCCACCATCTGGCGCACAACCAATCCGGCCTGCGCGACTACTGGGCGCTGACCTCGCTCGCCGGCTCCCCGGTGGAGGCGCCGTTCACCGAGGCGCAATCCCGCCGCCTGACGGACCGGGTGGAGACGCTGCATTTCACGCCGGGCACCCGGTATTCCTACTGCAACCAGAATTTCCGCATCCTGGGCGACCTGGTGGCCGAACGCGCCGGCCGGCCGCTGGGCGAGCTGATGCGCAGCCACGTCTTCGACCGCGCCGGCATGCCCACCGCGCGCCTGAACGCCGACACCTCCCAGGTGCCCGGCTTCACCGTGGGCTACGAGGGCTCGCGCGAAGAAGGCTTCCGCCCCGCCGTCAACCGCATCACCTGGACCGGCGATGCCGGCGTGTCCGCCAGCCTCGATGACCTCATCGCCTGGGACCGCCATATCGACGCCACCCGCGACAACCCGGAATCGATCCATCGCCGCCTGTCGGTCCCCGTTGCCTTCACCGATGGCGCCACCGCCGGCTATGGCTGGGGCCTGTCGCGCGGCAAGATGCTCGGCCGGTACATCGTCGGCCATGGCGGCGGCCTGCGCGGCTGGCGCAGCTTCCGCTTCCATGCGCCGGCCGAACGCCTCGGCGTCGTCGTCCTGTTCAACCACATGGCCGACCCGCGCGCCGCCGCCGCGCAGGTGTTTGCCGCGGCACTGGGGGAGGAGATTCCCGCCCCCGCCACCGGGGCGCCGATCGGCTGGGCCGGGACGTATCTCGACCCCGAGACCGGCCTCGCCGCCCGCATCGACGCCCTGCCGAACGGCCAAGCCGCGCTGCACTTCGCCGGGCACCCGGAAGTCGTTGCCCCCACCGCCGATGGCGCCTGGGAAGCCGGCACGCTGCGGCTGCGGCCCGAAGCCGGCCGCGTGCGGATGACCCGCGGCACCGACAATATCGACACGCTGCTCGAACCCGTCTCCGGCGCCGCGCCGATGGGCGTCGAAGGCGTGTACCGCTCGGAGGAATGGGGGGCGGAGATCACCATCGCGGTGGCCGGCGGGGTGCCCTATGCCGCCTGCTCCGGCGAGCTGGGCGATGGGTTCATGGTGCCGCTGATCCCCTACGCCGCCGGCACCTGGCTGATGCCCTGCCCGCGCTCGCTGGACTTCTCCGCGCCGGGGGATTGGACGTTCGCGTTCGATGGGGACCGGTTGCAGGTGGGGTGCTGGTTGGCCAGGAAGATCGAGTATAGGAAGGTTAAGTAAGACTCTTCTTTTTCTGAAGAAAAAGAAGCAAAAAGACTTTTATGACCTGGCGCGCGTGCCAGGTCATGAAAGTTTTTTGGTTCTTTTTTTCAAAAAAGAACGTGCTTCCTTCCTACACCAGCCCCCGCACCCGAAGCAGTGCCGCCGTTTCGGGCGGGCGGCCGCGGAACTCCACGTAAAGTTCCATGGGATCCCGGGTATCGCCGGACTCGAGCACCTTGCGCAG
>JAIXTK010000320.1 GCA_027483995.1 Acetobacteraceae bacterium | reverse complement strand
GCACGAGGCGGCGGAAGCCTTGCGGATGGTGGTGTGGCTGGGGCTGGTGGCGGTGCTGGTGCTGCCGCCCGGCCTGCCCGCCGCGCGCAACGACCCCGCCGCGACGGTGGGGGACTGGCTGGTGTTCCTGCCGCTCTGGCTGGCGAAGCTGGGGGGGCTGGCGGTGGCGGTGGCGGCGCTGCGGGTGCTGCTGCCGGCACGGACCGCGCGGCAGGCGGCGGCGCTGGCGGGGCTCGCCTGCCTGCTGGCGTTGCTGGGCCTGGCGCTGCTGCTGGCCGGGCAGGGCGTGCGGGCGGGGTGGGGGTTATGACCGGGGTGCTCGACATCGCAGCACTGGCGAACGCGGCCTCGCTGCTGGGTGCTGCGGCGCTGCTGGTGCTGGCGCTGGCGGTGCCGCTGGTGCGGCGGGCCGCGTCGGCCGGCGTGCTGGTGGCGGGGCAGGCGGCGTGCCTGGTGCTGGTGCTGCTGGCGCAGGCGTGGCTGCAGGGCAGCTGGCAGTGGCTGGCGCTGGCCGCGGCCACGGTGGCGGTGAAGCTGGTGGCGCTGCCGCGCGGGTTGCGCAGCCTGGCCCCGGCCCTGGGTGAAGGCGCCGCGCCGGCCTGGCTGGTGGTGGCGGGCGCGGCGTTGGCCGTGCCGGTGGTGGCGCTGGCCGCCCCGGCCGCCGGGCTGGGCATGGCCGCCGCGCTGGCCGTGGTGCTGCTGGGCGCGCTCTGGGCGGCGCTGCGGCGGGATGCGACCGGGCAGGTGGCCGGCGTGCTGACTCTGGAGAACGGGCTGGTGCTGGCCCTGGCCGGGCTGCCGGTGGTGCCGGGTGCCGCGCTGCTGGCGCTGGCGACGCTGGCGTTGCCGGCGGCGGTGGGCGTGGCGCTGCTGCGCCGGGTGCTGCCGGAGGAACGGGCGTGAGCGCGCTGGGCTGGGTGGCGGCCGGTGTGCCGCTGGCGGGGGCCGCGGCGGTTGTGCTGCTGCGGCAGCGGCCGGCGGCCCCGTTCGTGGCGCTGGCCTCGGCGGCGATTTCTCTTGTGGTGGCGATGGCGCTGCCCTGGCAGGGCGGTGCCGGGGCGTTGCTGCGCGTGGATGCGCTGGCGGCGCATATGGCGCTGGCGGTCGGGCTGTGCGGGGTGCTGGCGCTCTGGCTCGGGCGCGCGGCGCCGGCGGTGGCCGCGCAGGGCCTGGCGATGCAGGCCGGGTTGCTGCTGGCGGTGATGGCGGAGGGGCCGGTGCTGGCCTGGGTGGGGCTGGAGGGGGCGGTGCTGGCGCTGCTGCTCGCCCCGTCCCGCGGTGGCGAGGCGGCGTGGCGCGCGGCGGTGGCGCTGGTGCCGGCGCTCGGCCTGGCCTTGCTGGGCGCGCTGGCATTGTGGCTGGCGGCCGGTGGCGCGCAAAGCTGGGTCGGGCCGGCGACGGCGTCGCCGGGCCTGGCGCCGGGGCTGCTCAGCCTGGCGTGGATGCTGCTGCTGGCCGGGCTGGCAACGGTGGCGGGCCTGGCGCCACTGCACGGCTGGATGCGCGCGGCGTGGCGCGGCGGCGCGGCGGTGTGGCTGCCGGCGCTGGGGGCTGCGGCATTGGTGCTGCTGCTCCGCGCGCGCGGGGTGGTGGTTGCGCAGGATGACGCGGTGGAGCCCGGCCCGCCGCTGCTGGCGCTGGGGCTGGCGAGCCTGGCCTGGGCGGTGCTGGGGCTGTGGCGTGAGGACAGGGTGGCGCGCGATGCGGCGCTGTTCGTGGCCGGGCTGTCGGCGGTGGCGTTCGGGCTGGGTGGCGATGCCGTGCCGGCCGGGCTGGTGTTGTTGAGCGCGGGCGTGGTGCTGGCGCCGCTGGTGGCGTTCGGGCCCGGCCGGGTGCGCGCTTCGGCCCTGGCGGCGCTGGCGCTGCTGCCGCCCTTCCCGAGCTTCGGCGCCGCGCTGGCGCTGCTGGGCGAGGCGGCGGATGCGATGCCGTTCCTGGCGGTGCCGCTGGCGGCGCTGATGGTGGCCGGTGCGGGCGGGCTGGCGCGCGCGGCGCTGGCTTCGTGGCGGGCGCCGGCGATGCCGGGCATGGCCCAGCTGCTGCCGGCCGGGCTGGTGCTGGCGGGGTTGGTGGTGGCGGGCATGGTGCCCGCGGCGGCACGCTGGTTCGAATTGGTGGCGGAGGGGCTGCGATGAGCCTGGCAGCCACGTTGCGGGCGCAGCCCGGGCTGCCCTGCCGGCCCTGGGGGCGGCATGCCGTCTCCCCGGAGCAATGGGTGGCGCTGGGGCAGGACCCGTCCCTGGCTCTCGTGGCGCTGTGGGGCGATGCGCTGGTGGCCCATGCGCTGTGGCGCGATCCGGCGGGGATGCTCGCGGTATCGGTGCCGGTGGCCGATGGGCGCTACCCCGCGCTGTCGCCCTGGCGGCCGGGGGCGGTGCTGTTCGAGCGGGCGCTGCGCGAGCTGTGGGGCCATGCGGCGCAGGGCGGCGATGCCGGTGGGTGGCTGGACCATGGCGCCTGGGATGTGGCTGCGCCGATGCTGGCCCGTCCGCCGGCACGGGACTCTGCGGCGAAGTCGGGGCCGGAGGACAGCGAGGCGCCGGAGCAGCTGGCAATCGGGCCACTGGCGGGCGGCATCGCGGAGGCCGGGCAGTTCCGGCTGTTCCTGCAGGATGGCGTGGTGGCGCGGGCGGAGGCGCGGCTGGGCTGGCTGCACAAGGGCATTCCGGCGCTGATGCGCGGCAAGTCTCCGCGCGCGGCCAGCCGGTTCGCCGCCAGGCTGGCGGGGGATGCGCCGGTGGCGCACGGCATCGCCTTCGCGCGCGCCGCCGAGATCGTCTCCGACGTGGCGCCGCCTTCGCGCGCGCTGTCGTTGCGGGCGGCGATGGCGGAGGCGGAGCGGATGGCGAGCCATCTGGCCGATATCGAGGCGCTGGCGCTGGCGGCCGGCGTGCCCCTGGTGGCCGCGCTGTGCCAGCGCCACGCCGAGGCATTTCGGCGCGCGGCGCTGCGGGCCTTCGGGCACCGGCTGATGATGGATGTGGTGGTGCCCGGCGGGCTGGCGGTGGATGCATCGCCGGAGGGGGAGGAGGCGCTGCGCATGGCGGCGGCGGCGCTTGGGCGGGAGCTGGCCGCGCTCGGGCGGCTGTGCGAACCGCTGCTGCGCGGGATCGAGGGGGTGGCCGTGGTGCCGGCGGCGCTGGCCGCCGCGCTGGCGCCGGGCGGACCGGCCGGGCGGGCCTGCGGGCGCGATGCCGATCTGCGGCGCGCCCCGGGTTACCGGCCCTATCACGACCTGGTGGTGGCCCCGGTGCAGGAGCCGGATGGCGACGCGGCGTCGCGGCTGCTGGTGCTGCTGGCGGAGCTGCGCGATTCCGCGCGCATGCTGCGCACCGTGCTGGCCGACCTGCCGGCGGGCGAGATCATGGTGCCGCTGCCGATGGTGTCTGGCGAGGGGTTCGGCTGGGCCGAGGGGCCGCGCGGCGATGTCTGGACCTGGCTGCGGCTGGAGGGCGGGCAGATCGCCGGCGCGTTCCAGCGCGACCCCGGCTGGCTGCACCTGCCGTTGCTGGAAGCGGCGGCGCTGGGGGCGGAGCCGGCGGAATGGCCGGTGATCCGGGCCTCCTTCGGCCTGTCGCATGCGGGGATGGATCTGTGAGCGAAGAGGCACCCTCGCCGCTGCGGCGTCTGTGGCGGAACCTGCACGGGCGGCCGGGCGCGGTGCCGTTGGCGCCGCTGGATGCGGCGGCGGTGCAGGATCTGGCGGCGCGCTTGCAGGCGGCGGGCATCCGAAGGCTCGGCCGCGGGCTTTCCTTGCATGCGATCGACCCCGGCAGCTGCGGCGGCTGCGAGCTGGAACTGCGCGCGCTGCGCGGCGTGGTGTACGAGCTGGAGCGCTTCGGCCTGCGCTTCGTGGACAGCCCGCGCCAGGCGGAGGTGTTGCTGGTGACCGGGCCGGTGACCCGCGCGCTGCAGGCACCGCTGGTGGCGGCGTGGGAGGCGACGCCAGACCCCAAATTCGTGATCGCGATCGGCGACTGCGCGATCGATGGCGGCGTGTTCAAGGGCAGCTACGCCGTGGCCGGCGGGGTGGACAGCACGCTGCACGTGGATTTCGTGGTGCGCGGCTGCCCGCCGGCACCGGAGGAGATCCTGGAGGGGTTGCTGCTGCTGTTGGAAGCGGGCGCGTGATCGTCGGAGGCGGCACCGCCGAAGACGTGAATCACGCGACCAAAAGGCAATCCTAGCTTAGCTTGAACCAGTCCGCCGCGACGGTGCTGGTGACACCGCTGAGCAGGATGGTGAGGTCGGCGGTGCTATCGCCGTTCACATCGCCCTGGATCAGGGTCTGGCCGGGCTGGCTGGTGAAGCGCAATTGCCCCGCGATGCCGGAGAAGGCCGCTGCGCCGATGAAGGCGAAGGGGTTGGTGCCGGCCAGGACCGTGTTCGCATCGATCGCCGAGAGGTTCAGCACCTCGCCCGCGACACGGTCGAAATCGGTGATGGTGGTGGATTGCGCCGCGGCCGGGCCGAGCGAGGCGGCGGTGAACACGAAACGGTCGATCCCGGCGCCGCCGGTGAGCGTATCGGCGCCGCCGCCGCCAGTGAGGGTATCGATGCCCGCGCCGCCGGAGATCACGTTGGCCAACACATCTCCGGTGACGACGTCGTCGCCGCTGCCGCCGGTGATGTTCTCGATGTTGCGCAGCGTGTCCTCGGCGATGCCGCCCACGCTCACCGTGGCGGCGGTGGCGCCGGCGAGGGTGACGACGACGGGCAGGGTCTTCTCGCTGTACTCCGCCGTGTCGATCCCGGCGCCGCCATCGATCGTGTCGGTGCCGGCGCGGCCGGAGAAGAGATTGGCCTGGGCGTCGCCGGTGAGGCTGTCATTGCCGCTGCCGCCGATGATGTTCTC
>JAIXTK010000436.1 GCA_027483995.1 Acetobacteraceae bacterium | reverse complement strand
GCACGATCGAGGAATACCGGCGCATGTCGATCCCGACCGGTGCTTCCATGCCCGGGGGCGAGCTGGCGTACCGGATCGCGGACATCGTGCCGAGTGCGGAGACGCTGATCGTGGTGAACTGCGCCGGGCGCACGCGCTCGATCCTGGGGGCGGAGAGCCTGCGGCAGGCCGGCGTGCCGAACAAGGTGGTGGCGCTGCGCAACGGCACGATGGGCTGGGAGCTGGCGGGGCTGGTGCCGGATCGCGGCAAGCCGGCGGAGTTCCAGCCGGGGCGGCCGCGCACGGCGGCGCTGGCGATGGAGCGGGCGGAGGGGTTTGCCGCGCGGTCGGGCGTTTCGGTGATCGATGCGGCGGCGCTGGCAGCGATGGAGGCGGATGCCTCGCGCACGCTGTATGTGCTGGATGTGCGCGATCCCGTGGAGTTCCGGGCCGGGACGCGGGCGGGGGCGATTTCGGCGCCTGGCGGGCAGCTGGTGCAGGCGACGGATACCTGGGTGGGCGTGCGCGGGGCGCGGATCGTGCTGATCGACGATGACGGGGTGCGGGCGCGCATGTCTGCCGCCTGGCTGCGGCAGATGGGGCATCGGGACGTGTTCGTGGCCGAGGGGGCGCTTGGGAAGGCCGTGCCCGCGGCGACGGCGGTGCCGAAGGTGGAGTGGGTGGAGGCCGATGAGGTTGAGGCGGCCGGGACCGTGGTGGTGGACCTCGCCCGCAGCATCGATTTCCGCGAGGGGCATATCCCCGGCGCGCTCTGGGGCGTGCGCGGGCGGCTGGAAGGGTTGAAGGCCCGGCTGGCGGGGGCGGCGCTGGTGGTGGCGGCCTCGCCCGATGGGGTTCTGGCGGCGCATGCCGTGGCGGAGCTGCGCGGGCTGACGCATGGCCGGGTGGCGGCGCTGCAGGGCGGCACGGAGGCGTGGCGCAAGGCCGGCAAGAAGCTGGAACGGGACCGGACCGTGCCGGCGGATGGCGAGTGCATCGATTTCTACCTGCGGCCGTATGACCGCAACTCGGGCGTTGAGGAGGCGATGCAGGCCTATCTCTCCTGGGAGATCGACCTGGTGCACGAGATCGAGCGCGACGGGACGGTGCGGTTCGGGGCCTGAGATGAACCTGCGCGCCGCACAGCGATGGGGGCTGGGCGCGGCGCGTGTGGTGCTGGACACGCTGCTGCCGGCGCATTGCCTGACCTGCGAGGCGCTGGTTGAGGCGCCCGGCCAGTTCTGCCCGGACTGCTTCGCGCAGACCAGCTTCATCACCGCGCCGCTGTGCCTTTCCTGCGGGGTGCCGTTCGTGCATGCGCGGCACGATGGGTTGGTGTGCGATGACTGCGCGCTGGAGCCGCCGCCCTGGGGCGAGGCGCGGGCGGCGCTGGCGTATGACGCGCAGAGCCGGCGGCTGGTGCTGGGGTTCAAGCATGCCGACCGGACGGAACTGGCCACCGCACTGGCGCGGATGATGGCCCGCGCCGGGGCGGCGCTGCTGGGGCGGGCGGAGGTGCTGGTGCCGGTGCCGCTGCATCGCACGCGGTTGCTGGCGCGGCGCTACAACCAGTCGGCGTTGCTGGCGCGCGCCTTGGGGCGGATGGCGGGCGTGGCGGTGGCCGCCGATGCGCTGCGGCGGGTGAAGGCCACCGCGCCGCTGGGCGAACTTTCGGCCACGGCGCGGGCGCGCATGCTCGATGGCGCGATCACGGTGCGGCGGCCGGCAACGGTCGCCGGGCGGCATGTGCTGCTGGTGGATGACGTGCTGACCAGCGGGGCCACCGCGCGGGCCTGCACGGCGGCGCTGCTGGCGGCCGGGGCGGCCGGGGTGGATGTGCTGGTGGCAGCCCGGGTACGCTCGCCCCGATAGGCTTGCATCCCGGCTGGTCTTGCATCCCAGAGGGGGCGACACGACCATAGGGAGCGAAGGAGACAATTGATGCCCGAGATCGAGATCTACACCCAGGATTGGTGCGGTTTCTGCGCCCGCGCCAAGCAGTTGCTGGAGAAGAAGGGCGCGGCCTATCGCGAGATCGATGCGCCGAACGGCACGCCGGAACGCGCCGAGGCGATGCAGCGCTCCGGCGGGCGGACCACGGTGCCGCAGATCTTCATCGCCGGCGCGCATATCGGCGGCTGCGACGACCTGGTGGCGCTGGAGCGGGCCGGCAAGCTCGACGCGCTGCTGGCGGGCTGAGCCGGGCCTTCCTGCCACGGGAGCGGTACGCGCATGGAAGACTGGCGGGCGCTGAACCGGGCCAACTGGGACGAGCGGGTGGCGATCCATCTGCGCGCGCCGATGTACGATCTTTCGGACCTGCGCGAGGGCCGCGGGAGGCTGGAGGCGATCGAGGAGGCGGAGCTGGGCGATGTCTCCGGGGAGCGCATCGCCCATCTGCAATGCCATTTCGGCGCGGACACGCTGCGCCTGGCGCAGAAGGGGGCCGAGGTGGTGGGGCTGGATTTCTCGGCGCCGGCCATCGATGCGGCGCGCGGGCTGGCCGGGGAGCTGGGGCTGGCGGCGCGGTTCGTGTGCGCGGATGTGTACGATGCGGCGGCGGCGATCCCCGGGCCGCATGGGTTCGACCGCGTGTTCGTCACCTGGGGCGCGCTGTGCTGGCTGCCGGACGTGGCGGGCTGGGCGCGGGTGGTGGCTTCGCTGCTGCGACCGGGAGGGCGGCTCTACCTGGCGGAGGGGCATCCATCGGCCTGGGTGTTCGATGACGATGCTGCCGAAGGCCCGCGCCCCGGCTGGTTCGCGCCCTATTTCGAGCGCGGGCCGCTGGTGCTGGACGACCCGCGCGACTACGCCGACCCCGAGGCGCGGCTGGCGAATCAGCGCACGCACCAGTTCCAGCACACCATGGCCGATGTGCTGAACGCGCTGGCCGGCGCCGGTCTTTCGCTGGATTGGCTGCACGAGCACGACGGCGTGCCGTGGCGCATGTTCGCCTGCCTGGAGCAGGGGGCGGATCGGCTGTGGCGCTTTGCGGACCGGGCGTGGCTGCCGCTTTCGTATTCGCTGTCGGCCACGCGGCGATAGGCCGCAACCGCGGAGGCTTCACCGAACCTTAATCGCCGCGCGCCACTTAACCGCCCCATCAAGGCGGGCAGGGCGGGCAGATGAGCGGCACCACGGTTCTCGACAGCACCTCGGGTGGAACGAGCACGTCCAGCGTCGCCGGCGCCCCCGTCGACACCTCGTATTGGCGTGGCGCGGTGTTCACCGCGGGCAATACCTCGCCGACCTACGAGATCACCGGCGTGCGGCTGGGGCTCGATGCCCCCAGCGCCAACACCTACAGCCTGACCCTTTCGCTCTATGCCGTCAGCGGCACCACCCCCAGCGGCAGCGCGCTGGCCAGCGCCTCGTTCTCGGTCGCTCTGACCAGCACCCTCTCCTACACCTATCTCACCAGTGGCACCCTCGGCACCCTCGCCAGCGCCTCGCTCACCAGCGGCAGCGCCTATGCGCTCATCGTCTCCGCCACCACCTCGGGCGCGCGGCTCGCTCTCGCCGCGACCAACAGCAACAATGCCTACACCACCACCAACGGCTTCTCCGGCAGCGGCCTGGCGAACACCTCCAACAGTGGCGGCATCTGGGGCAACCTCGATTTCACCCCGATGCTCCAGTTGCAGACCCAGGCCACCTGCTTCCTGCGCGGCACGCTGATCCTGACCGCGCGTGGCGAGGTGAAGGTGGAGCGTCTGCGGGCCGGGGACCTGGTGGCGACGAAGTTCGGCGGGCTGCGGCCGGTGCGGTGGATGGGCACGCAGCGTTTCGAGGGGCGGCTGGCGGGCAAGGGGCATCAGCCGATCCGGTTCGTGGCCGGCAGCCTGGGGCAGGGGGTTCCGAGCTGCGACCTGTTCGTGTCGCCGGGGCACGCGATGCTGATCCCGGGCGGGGATGGCGGCGAGCTGCTGGCCCATGCCGGGGCGCTGGTGAACGGCGAGACGATCACGCAGGCGCGGGTGCGCGGGGAGATCGAATACTTCCACATCGATCTCGGCCCGCATGATTGCGTGCTGGCGAACGGGGCCTGGGCGGAGAGCTATTTCGAGGACCGCAACCGCGATGTGTTCCATAACGCGGCGGAATTCCATGCGTTGCATCCCGGCCATGAGGCGGTGCGGCAGGCAACGTGCCTGCCGGTGGTGACGGCGGCGTATCCGTGGATCGATGCGCTGCGGGCGCGGCTGCCGCGGCCGATGCGCCGGGCGGCCTGAGCGGGGCTGGCGGCGTTTGCCGATCCGGCGCCCGCCGGGGCCTTAGCATTTGCTGCCCGCGGGCCGGCGCCGACCGGGCCGGTCGTTGCGTTGATCCCGGCTTAACCCTTCGTGCACGAGGTTACGCGCGTTTCTGCATGCGATGGCATGGCGGCGGGAGGATATCATGAGCGGCAGCGTGACGGTTCTGGACAATACCGACAACGGGACCACGGGCTTTCACAGCAGCAGCGCGTTGATCACCTCGACCACCGGCCGGGGGTATTCGTTCACCACGTCGGCCAGCTCGACCTGGGAGATCACCGGCATCCGGCTGGCACTCACGGCCCTTTCTGGCTCCACCACCTGGTCCATCACCATCGGGCTGTACGAGAGCTCCGGCTCCCTGCCGACGGGCAGTGCGGTGGCCAGCGTATCGCTGTCGGTGGCGCTTTTCGGGATGGCGTATTACTCATTCGATGCCTCGGCGCTGGGTGCGGTGGCCACGGCCACGATGAGCGCCGGCACGGGGTATGCGCTGGCGGTGTTCGCGCAAACCACCGACCCCCTTGTGAAGTTGGGGCTCCCGGCCTGGGACGTGACGACAATGCCGACGGCTTACGGCGGCTTCAGCATCGATTCGGCCTTCATGTCGACCGATGGCGGGTCGTCCTGGTCCACCCACGCGATTGCACCGCTGCTCCAGCTGCAGGTGCAGGCCACCTGTTTCCTGCGCGGCACGCTGATCCTGACGGCGCGCGGGGAGGTTCCGGTGGAGCGCTTGAAGGCCGGGGAGCTGGTGGCGACGAAGTTCGGTGGGCTGCGACCGGTGCGGTGGATGGGCACGCAGCGTTTCGAGGGGCGGCTGGCAGGGCGCGGGCATCAGCCGATCCGGTTCGCGGCCGGTAGCCTGGGGAATGGGATGCCGAGCTGCGAGCTGCGCGTTTCGCCGGGGCACGCGATGCTGATGCAGGACGGGCAGGGCGGCGAGGTGCTGGCGCATGCCGGGGCGCTGGTGAACGGCAGCACGATCACGCAGGAGAAGCTGCGCGGGGAGATCGAATACTTCCACATC
>JAIXTK010000121.1 GCA_027483995.1 Acetobacteraceae bacterium | reverse complement strand
CGATACGCTGGTGGGCACGGCGGGGCCGGATGTGTTCCTGATCGGCAGCGGGCAGGACAGCATCACCGGCGGCGCCGGCACCGATCTGTTCCTGTTCCAGCCCGCGGCACTTTCCGCCGGCAGTGCCGCGACGTTGCTGGATTTCACCCCCGCATCGGGCGAGCGGCTCGATCTCTCGCGCATCGACGCCATTGCCGGCACGCTGGCCAACGACGCCTTCACCTTCATCGGCGCCGCGGCATTCTCTGGGGCACCCGGCGAGCTGCGCTGGGAAGATCAGGGCGCGGTGCGGGCCATCCTGGGCAATCTGGAGGGGACAGCCGCGCCGGAGCTCACAATCTTCCTGGCGCGGCCGGGGCCTGTGAATGGGGAGTGGCTGGTGCTCTGACGGCGGGGCGTTGCCGCATGGTTCCACGAGGCCGAAGGGTCATGGCCGGGGCCCTATGGGCGGCCCCTGGCGGGTCTGGGCGGAGCGTACCCCTCGGTTCTACCGCCTCAGTTCCATCTGGATCGGCCCTTCGCGGCGGCCATGGGTGAACTGGTCCACCATGGCGTTGCCGCTCTCCATCAGGCTTGCGGCCTCGCCTTCCCAGACGATGCGGCCCTTGTGGATCATGGCGGCGCGGTCGCCGATGCGCCGCGCGCTGGCCATGTCGTGGGTGATGGCGATGGCGGTGCTGCCCATGCGCTTCACCTGTTCCATGATCAGCCCGTCGATCACGGCCCCCATGATCGGGTCCAGCCCGGTGGTGGGCTCGTCGAAGAACAGGATATCGGGTGTGGCGGCGATGGCGCGGGCCAGGGCCACGCGCTTCTGCATGCCGCCGGAGAGTTCGGCGGGCGAGAGATCGCCCACGCTGGCGGCGAGGCCGACCTGGGCCAGCATCTCCTCGGCGCGCTTGCGGGCTTCGGCGCGGGTGGCTTTTTTCTGGGCGAGCAGGCCGAAGGCGACGTTTTCGGCCACCGTGATGCTGTCGAACAGCGCGCCGTTCTGGAACAGCATGCCGATGCGCGCGCGGGCGGCATCACGCTCCTTCGGCCGCATCCGCAGCACATCCTGCCCGTCGATCTCGATGCTGCCGGCATCGGGTGTGATCAGGCCCAGGATGCATTTCAGCAGCACGGACTTGCCGGAGCCGGAGCCGCCGATCACCACCATGGAGGTTTGCGGCGCCACGTCCAGGTCGATGCCGTCCAGCACCAGCTTGTCGCCGAAGCGCTTGGTGACGCCGCGCAGGCGGATCTTGGGGGTACTGGTTTTCGGGGGGCCGCTCATTTGGTGAAGAACAGCTCGGTCAGCACGTAATCCAGCGCCAGGATCAGCACGGAGGAGGTGACGACGGCGGCGGTGGTGGCGGCACCCACGCCCTGCGCGCCGCCGCGGCTGTGGTAGCCGTGGTAGCAGCCCATCAGCGTGATGATGAAGCCGAACACGCTGGCCTTCACCAGGCCAGAGATCACGTCTTCCATGTAGAGCGCGTTGAAGGTGTTCACCAAATAGGTGTTGGGGTTGAAGCCGAGCTTGCCGACGCCGATCAGGAAGCCGCCCATCACGCCCAGGATATCGGCCACCACCACCAGCATCGGCAAGGCGAGGATGCCGGCCAGCAGGCGGGGGGCGACGAGGTATTTCAGCGGGTTGGTGGAAAGCGTGGTCAGCGCATCGATCTGGTCGGTGACGCGCATGGTGCCGATCTCGGCGGCCATGGAGGCGCCGACGCGGCCTGCCACCATCAGCCCGCCCAGCACGGGGCCCAATTCGCGGGTGATGGAGAGCACCACCAGCGAGGGGATGGCGCTTTCCACCGCGAAGCGCGACAGGCCGGTGGAGGATTGCAGGGCCAGCACCATGCCGGTGAACACGGCGGTGAGCGCCACCACGGGCAGGCTGAGATAGCCGATTTCCAGCATCGCCCGGCCGAAGGCGCGGCCGTAGAAGGGCGGGCGCAGGCTGTGGGACAGGCCGAGCACGGCGAACAGCGTGACGCGCCCGGTGGCCTCGCAGGCGCCCAGCGCGAAGCGGCCGATGCCGGCGACGAAGTTCAGCAGCGCGTTCATGCGGCCCAGACCCGGTGATAGCGCCGGCCGAGGCTGGTGAGGATCTCGTAGCCGTTGGTGCCGGCTGCCTCCGCCACCGCGTCCACGCCGCGGCCGGGGCCGATCAGCTCGACCATGTCGCCCTCGCGCAGCGCGGGGCAGCCTGTGGCATCCAGGGTGATGAGGTCCATGGACACACGGCCTACCAGTGGCAGCCGGGCGCCGTCAAAGATCGCGTGGCCGCGGTTGGTGTGGCTGCGCAGCCAGCCATCGGCATAGCCGACGCCGATCGTGGCGATCCGCCCGTCCTGTGGCGCCGTCCAGGTGGCGTTGTAACCCACCGCCTCGCCTTTGCGCACCGCGCGCAGGGCCAGCACCCGGGCGCTGAGCCGCACCACCGGGCGCATCGGGTTGGGCTGCCCTGGCGTGGGGTTGATGCCGTAGAGCGCGGCACCGGGCCGGGCGAGGTCGCTGGCCCAGCCGGGCCCGAGAAAGATGCCGGAGGAGTTGGCGAAGCTGCGCGGCAGGGGCGGGAGCAGGGCGCAGGCGGTGGCGAAACGCTGGCGCTGGGCCTCGTTCGCCGGGTCCTGCGGTTCCTCGCTGGCCGAGAGATGCGTCATCACGTAGCGCAGCGCGATGCCTTCGAGCGCCGAGGGGGCGGCGGCCAGGGCGGCCAGTTGCGCGGCATCGAGCCCCAGCCGGTTCATGCCGGTATCCAGGTGCAGCAGCGCCGGCAGGGCGCGGCCCAGGCGGCGCGCCTCGGTGGCCCAGCGCGCGATCTCGCCCGGCGTGCCCAGCACCGGGGCGATATCATGCGCCGCGAAGGCCGCCTCGCTGCCCGGCGGCAGGCCGTTCAGCACCGCGACCATCGCGCCTTGCAGCTTCGGGCGGATCGCCAGCGCTTCCTGCAGGTGCGCGGTGAAGAAATGCCGGCAGCCGGCGGCGAACAGCGCGGGTGCCACATGCGTGGCGCCGAGCCCATAGGCATCGGCCTTCACCACCCCGGCGACGGGGCCGGAGGGATGGCGGGCGCCCAGCGCGCGCCAGTTGGCCTGGATCGCGCCGAGGTCGATCTCCAGCCGTGCCAGCGACCCTTCAGCGACCATCATCGTGCTGCAGGTCGAGATCGGCGAAGCGGGTGAACTCGCCCTCGAAGAACAGGTCGATCTTGCCGGTGGGGCCGTGGCGCTGCTTCTCGATGATCAGCTCGGCGCGGTTGTGCACCGCCTCCATGTCGCGCTGCCATTTCTCCACGGCGCCGTGGAATTTCTCGTCGTTGTCGAAGCCGAGCTGCTTCGGCGCGCGCTGCTGTAGGTAGTATTCGTCGCGGTAGACGAACATCACCATGTCGGCGTCCTGCTCGATGGAGCCGGATTCGCGCAAATCCGCCAGCTGCGGGCGCTTGTCCTCGCGCTGTTCCACCTGGCGGGAGAGCTGGGCCAGGGCGAGCACGGGCACTTCCAGCTCCTTGGCCAGCGCCTTCAGGCCCTGGGAGATCTGGCTGATTTCCTGCACCCGATTCTCCGGCCGGCTGCCGGCGGAAGGGCGCATCAGCTGCAGGTAGTCCACCACGATCAGGCCGAGCCCCTTGGTGCGCTTCAGGCGCCGGCAGCGGGTGCGCATGGCGGACATGGTGATGGCGGGCGTGTCGTCGATCATCAGCGGCAGGGCGCCGATGTCGCGGCTGACGGCCACGAAGCGGTCGAAATCCTTCTGCGCGATGTCGCCGCGGCGGATGCGGTCGCCGGAGATGCGCGAGGCCTCCGAGAGCAGGCGCATGGCGAGCTGCTCGGCGCTCATTTCCAGGGAGAACAGCGCAACGGAGGATTTGGGCGTCACGTCGGCGCCGACGGCGCGGGCCTCGTCGAGGTAGAATTTCGCCGCGCTGAAGGCGATCTTGGTGGCCAGGGCCGATTTGCCCATGCCGGGCCGGCCGCCGAGGATCACGAGATCCGACGGGTGCATGCCGCCGGTTTTCTTGTCCAGGTCGCGCAGCCCGGTGGTCAGGCCGGAGACGCCGCCGGGCTGGTGGAAGGCGCGCTCGGCGGTATGCAGTGCCTGGGTGAGCGAGCGTTCGAAGGTGACGAAGCCGCCATCGCTCACGCCCTTGGCGCCGAGGTCGAACAGCGATTGTTCCGCCGATTCCAGCTGGCCCTCGGCATTCAGCTCCGGGTCGGCGCCGAAGGCGTTGTTGACCAGGTTTTCGCCCACCTCGATCAGCTCGCGGCGCAGCCAGGCATCGTGGATGGCGCGGCCGTATTCGCCGGCATTGATGATGCCCACCATCGCCGTGAGCAGCTGCGCCAGGTACGCGGTGCCGCCGACCTCGTCCAGGATGCCGGAATGCTCGAATTCCGCCTTCAGCGTCACGGCGTCGGCCAGCTGGCCCTGGTCGATGCGGCGGGCGATGGCGCGGAAGATGCGGCCGTGCACGGGGTCGGCGAAGTGTTCCGCCAGCAGGAAGTCGCTGACGCGTTCGTAGGCCTTGTTGTTGGCCAGCAGCGCGCCCAGCAGGGCCTGCTCCGCCTGCAGGTTGGTGGGTGGCAGGCGCTGGGAGAGGCCGAGCAGCGGGGAGTCGATGGTGTTCATCGCCCCAGCATAGCGCACCCCGGGCCCGCCGTGGGCCTGTGGACTGCGGGGATAACGGGGGCGATCTGGCGCTTCAGCTGCGCGGCGGCACCGCCAGGCGCCTGTCCCTGCCCGGCCGCAGGGACAGGCTGGGGTTGCAGAACGGGTCATCCGCGCAGGGATCGGCCCAGCGCGCCCGCATCCGCTGCACATCCGCCTCCCTGTCGGCCGCCCGTGCGCCCTCGTCGTGGCCGGCGAAGATCTGCAATTCATGGCGGTGCAGCTCTGCCTGCGGCGCATAGAAGATGCCGGTGTGCGGGTTGTGCATGAAGGCGCCCAGCCAGCGCATCCAGCAGCGAGCCATCCGGGAAGAACAGGTTCCAGGCGAACACCACGTCTGGCTGCACCTGATCCAGCGCGCGCCAGCGGCAACTGCACCGCGCGTACCTCCTTCATCTCGCCCGTTCGCGTGCGGCGCATCCATGCGCTGCGATCCTGCCCCGGTCCTGCGGGCACGATGGCGCGAATGCCCGCCTCGCCATCGGCGGCACAAAAAAACCGGGCTGCCGCAGCGTGCGGCAGCCCGGTCTGTCAGGCGCTGATCCGTGCGAGCGGGATCAGACGTTCGGCTGCGGCGCCTCGGAGGGGTCGAGGTACTCGTCCTCTTCCTCCACCTCGTCCTCGTCGCCGGCGCGGCTGATCGCCTCGCCGCGGGCCTGCTTCTCGGCTTCTTCCTGGCTGCGCGCCACGTTCACGGTCACGGGGATCGAGACCTCGGGGTGCAACACCACCCGCACGGTCGTCAGGCCCAGCGACTTGATCGGCTGCTCCAGGATCACCTGGCTGCGGTTGATGGTCAGCCCGGCTGCGGTGCTGCCATCCGCGATATCGCGCGAGGAGACGGAGCCGTACAGGCTCCCGCTCTCGCCCGCCTGGCGGATGATCACAACGGAGAGCCCACCCACGCGCTCGGCAAGCCGCTCGGCTTCCTCACGGCGCTTGATGTTCAGCGCAACCAGCTGCGCGCGCTGCAGCTCGAACTTCGCCAAATTGTCCTTGTTGGCACGGATCGCCTTCTTCTGCGGCAGCAGGAAGTTACGGGCATAGCCCGGCTTCACGCGCACCAGCTCGCCCATCTGGCCAAGCTTTTCCACGCGCTGCAGCAGGATCAGTTCCACGGTGGCCATGGTGTGCTCCTCCTCAGGCCACGATGTACGGAAGCAGGGCGAGGAAGCGGGCGCGCTTGATCGCCTGCGCCAGCTCACGCTGCTTCTTGGCCGAAACCGCGGTGATGCGGCTCGGCACGATCTTGCCGCGCTCCGAGAGGAAGCGGCTCAGCAGGCGCACGTCCTTGTAGTCGATCTTCGGCGCGTTCGGGCCGGAGAACGGGCAGGACTTGCGGCGGCGGTAGAAGGGCCGGCGGGCGCCAACGGCGGCGCGGCGGGCGGCGGGGTTCACATCGTCGGACATGCTTGCTTACTCCTCCACCGCGCCACGGAAGCCACCGCCATCGCGGTCGCCGAACCCACCGCCGAACGGCGCGTCCTCGCGGGCGCGGAACTCCTCGCGGTCGTCGTAGCCACGCTTGCGGCCGCTATCGAAGCGCCCGGCCGGCTTCGGCCCGCGGAAGCCGCGCTCACGGTCGTCGGACTTGCGGGACAGGATGGCGCTCGGCGCCTCGTCGATCGCCTCAAGGCGGATCGTCATGAAACGCAGCACGTCCTCGTTCAGGCCCAGCTGGCGCTCCATCTCGGTCACCGCAACAGGCTTGCTGTCGAAGGACAGCAGCATGTAGTGGCCCTTGCGGTTCTTCTTGATGCGATACGCAAGGCTGCGCAGGCCCCAGTATTCCTGCTTCTTCACCGAAGTGCCGTTCGGCACGCCGTTATCGGTGTCCAGCTGGTTGGAGACGGTCTCGGCAATCGCCTCGACCTGCTGCTGCGTCACGTCATTGCGTGCGATGAACACGCATTCATATAGCGGCATGTGATCTCCCTCTGGATTGTCTCTGCCCCGACCCGGGTCTGGGTCAACGCCAGGATGGCGCTTGGGCATAGCCGGGAAAGGCCGTCTCCCCCGGCAGGGAAGCGGCGGCTTATACACGGAACGGCCCGGGAAGCAACCATGCGCCGGGATCACGTTGCAATAACGCATCCTGCATGCTGTCGTATGCACCCACCGTGCAGGACCACGCCGATGCCGACCCCACTGCCCAGGCTGCTCCTTCTCCTGGCCCTGCCGGGCTGCGCCACCATCGTGCACGGCACCACCCAGAACCTCACCGTCACCACCAACCCGCCCGGCGCCTCCTGCCGGCTGGAGCGGGATGGCGTGGCCCTCGCGGTGGCCAGCCCCACCCCGGCCACCGTCCGCATCAACAAGGGCCGGTCGGACATCATCGCCACCTGCACCCTGGCCGGGTACGACCCCACCACCTACAACCACATCTCGGAATTCGGTGGCGGCACCTTCGGCAACGTGATCGTCGGCGGCCTGATCGGCGTGGCGGTGGATGCCGCCTCCGGTGCCAACTACCCCTACCCGCCGGAATTCGTGATCAACCTCCAGCCCACTGGCGGCCCGCCCGTCACGCAGCCGGAGCACAAGAAAACCCCGCTCGAACCGCCTCCGGTCACCCCGCAGATCCGCTAGAGCGGTCGCCGACCTGATAGAGGGTCGGCCACCACTCTGGCTCTTTGTTTTGGCGAGCAACTTAAGCCTATCGGATGATTCCATCCGATAGGCTGTTGCGCTAAAGCCCATCCTTCCCCGGCACCGTGTTCAGCAGCCGCGTCGAAAGCCCCAAGGGCAGCAGCCCCACGATCCGCGCCGCCACCCCCATCCACCACGGGAACACGATCCGCCGCGTGCCGCGCACCAGCCCGCGCAGGATGATCCCGGCCGCCCGCTCCGCCCCCATCAGCCCCGGCATCGGGAAGCGGTTGCGCGCCGTCATCGCCGTGCGCACGTAGCCCGGGCACACGCTGGTCATCAGCACCCCCTGCCGCCGCGCCATCGCCGCCGTGCCCACCGTCCAGGCATCCACCGCGGCCTTCGATGCGCAATAGGCCGGCGCGCCCGGCGCGGGCACGAAGGCGGCCACCGAAGACACCACCGCGATCCGCCCGCGCCAGCCATCCACCGCCTCCGGCTGCGCCTGCATCGCTGCCAGCGCCGGCAGCACCGTGTTCAGCACCCCGCCCAGGTTCACATCGAAGATCGCCCGCGCCTGCGCCTCCGATTCCGGCCGCCCGTTTCCCGTGCCGCCGGAAATCCCGGCATTGGCCACCACCAGCTCCAGATACCCCGCCCCCGCGATCCACGCCGCCATCGCATCCCGGTCCGCCACGTCCAGCACCGCTGCGTGCACCTCGGCCCCGCGCGCCTGGCAGGAAGCCGCCACCTCCGCCAACCGCTCCGCATTGCGCCCGGAAAGATGCAGCACCGCCCCCGGCCGCGCGCATGCCACCGCCAACGCGGCCCCGATGCCGGAGGAAGCACCGGTGATCAGCACGGAAGCGAATTGCGTCATTGCGGTGGGGCCATGGTTGGGGGCAACTCCGGCCACTGCTACAACGTCGCGCTGCCTCGGGATACGTATTGATGACCCTCGCCTCCATGACCGGCTTCGCGCGCAGCGAAGGCGCCGTCAGCACCCCAACACCCTGGTCCTGGGCGTGGGAGCTGCGCAGCGTGAACGGCCGCGGCCTGGAACTGCGCTTCCGCCTCCCCGGCGGGTTCGATGCGCTGGAACCGGCCCTGCGGGACCTGGCCGGCAAGCACCTCAAGCGCGGCAACGTCACCGCCAACCTCACCATCCGCCGCGAGGAAACCGCCCGCCTGGCGCCCGACCCGGCGGCCATCGAGCAGGCCCTGGCGCTGGCCACCGCGCTCGCCGCCCGCATCCCCGGCGCCCCGCCGCCGCGCGCCGAGGCCCTGCTGGCCCTGCCCGGCGTCATGCGCCCCGCCGCCGAGGCGCGCGAGGAGATCGGGCCGGATCAGCTCGCCGCCGTCCGCGACGGCTTCGCCACGGCACTTCAGGGCATGGTCGCCGCCCGCCGCGCCGAAGGCACCCGCCTTGCCGCCATCCTCGGCACCCAGCTGGCCGAAATCACCACCCTCTGCACCCGCGCCGCCGCCGAGGCCGCGGACCAGCCCGCCGCCCAGAAAGCCCGCATGATGGAGGTCGTCCGCGCCCTGCTGGCCGAACTCCCTGCCCTGCCGGAGGAACGCATCGCCCAGGAAGTCGCAATCCTCGCCGGCAAGTCCGACGTGCGGGAGGAGCTGGACCGGCTCGATGCCCATCTCCACGCCGCCCGTGCCCTGCTGGCCGAAAGCGATGCCATCGGCCGCCGCTTCGATTTCCTGGTCCAGGAATTCAACCGCGAGGCCAACACCCTCTGCAGCAAAAGCGCCTCCGTGGCGCTCACCGCCACCGGGCTCGCGCTCAAGGCCACGATCGAGCAGCTGCGCGAGCAGGTCCAGAACGTCGAGTAGCCCCAAATGATCGCCCGCGACCCCCTCTGCCTTGTCATCGCCGCCCCCTCCGGCGCCGGCAAAACCTCCGTCACCCGTGCCCTGCTGGAGCAGGAGCCGGAACTGCGCCTGTCCATCAGCATCACCACCCGCGCCATCCGCCCGGGCGAGCAGGATGGCGTGCACTACCATTTCCGCGACCAGGCCAGCTTCGACGCGACGGTTGCCGAAGGCGGCTTTCTCGAACACGCCGGCGTCTTCGGCCGCAGCTACGGCAGCCCCCGCGCCCCCGTGGATGCCTGGCTCGCCGGGGGCCACGACGTGGTGTTCGACATCGATTGGCAGGGCCACCGCCTGGTCCGCGAAGCCCTGCCCGGCCGCGTCGTCGGCATCTTCATCCTGCCGCCCTCCCGCGCCGCCCTCTCCGCCCGCCTCGCCGGCCGCGGCGACCCGCCGGAAACCATCGCCAAGCGCATGGCCCAGGCCGATGCCGAAATGTCCCACGCCGGCGAGTTCGACCACATCGTGGTCAACGATGATTTCGCCACCACCGTCGCCGCCGTGCGCGCCATCCTGCTCGCCCAGCGCCTCGCCCGCCCGCGCCTGCCCGGTCTCGAAGCCTTCCTCGCCACGATGCAAGAGGGCTGAGCCCCCATGACGCCGGCAGCGCGCAGCGCGCGAGGCGCGGAACCCTCGCCGGCAGCGCGCAGCGCGCGAGGCGCAGAACCCTCGCCGGCAGCGCGCAGCGCGCGAGGCGCGGAAACGTAACATGGGCACCTTGTTCGGCATCGTGGCCCCGGTCTTCGCCCTGATCGCCATGGGCGCCGCGGCCCCCCGCCTGCGCCTGCTCGATGCCGGCGCGGTGAAGGGCATGAGCGACTTCGTCTTCTACCTCGCCATGCCCAGCCTGCTGTTCCGCAGCATGGTCACCGCGCCCCCGCTGCGCCTGCTCGATGTCGCCGGATCCTTCATCCTCGGCGCCTTCCTGCTCTTCGCCGTGGCCGCCATCCTCGCCCGCCTCGCCTGGCGCGCCCGCCTCGCCGATGCCTCCGTCTTCGCGCTGAACGCCGTCTTCGGCAACACCGTCATGCTCGGCGTGCCCATCATCGACAGCGCCTACGGCCCGGAAGGCGTCGCCTACCTCCTGGCCGTCGTCGCCTTCCACTCCGCCCTGCTGCTGCCGCTCGCCACCATCCTGATCGAAGCCGATGCCGGCGCCGGAAACGGCCCGCTGGCCGTTATCCGCGCCACACTCCCCGGCCTCATCCGCAACCCCGTCGTGGTCTGCATCGTCTCCGCGCTGATCTGGCGCACCACCGGCCTCGGCCTCGCCGCCCCCATCGACCGCCTGCTGATGCTGCTCGGCGCCGCCGGCCCGCCGCTGGCCCTGTTCTGCCTGGGCGCCACCCTGCCCAAGCCCGAAGGCCTGAAAGGCATGGGCGGCGTCGTCGCGGCCAGCGCCCTCAAGCTGCTGGTCATGCCCGCCCTCGTCGCACTCCTCGCGTGGCTGGCCGGCGTGCAAGGCATCGCCTTCGCCGTGGTGGTGCTCGCCGCCGCCATGCCCACCGGCGCCAACGCCTTCCTGCTCGCCCGCCGCTTCCACACCATGATGGAAGCCTCCGCCAGCACCGTCGTCGCCAGCACGGCACTGTCACTGATCACACTCACAGTCCTGCTCGGATGGCTGAAGTAATACCACCTCGTCATCAACTCACTTGAAGTGCCTCGCCGGCGCGCGCATCGCGTAGCTTTGCGTTGGCGACGACGACGAGCTTTCGTATGAGTGCTGTGAGTGCGACGATCGGCTTTTTCCCGCGCGCGACTAGTGCCCGATAGACCTCGGCCATCGCGCCTTGTCCCTGGCTGGCGACCAGTGCCGCCATGAATAGGGTGCGCTT
>JAIXTK010000296.1 GCA_027483995.1 Acetobacteraceae bacterium | reverse complement strand
TGGTGGGGTTGGCGTAGGCGTTGATGAACACGATGGCCAGCGCCTCGCAGCCCATTTCCAGCAGGCGAGTGGCGGCTTCGCGCACCGCGGCGAGGTCCACCGCGGTGCGGATGGTGCCGTCGGCCAGGGTGCGTTCCGGCACTTCCAGGCGCAGCTCGCGCGGGATGACGGGTTCGAAATCACCCCACAGGCCCCAGGTGTGTGGCCGGTCGCGGCGGCGCATCTCCAGCGCGTCGCGGAAGCCGGGGGTAGTGATGAGGCCGACCCGCGCGCCCTTGCGTTCCAGCAGCGCATTGGTGCCGACGGTGGTGCCATGGACGATGGCGCCGAGGGCGGCGATGGGGCCGAGGCGGGAGAGGCCTTCGATGAAGCCCAGCGCCTCGTCGCCGCGGTTGGAGGGGGCCTTGGCGATGCGGAACTCGCGCGTGGCTTCGTTGAAGCAGGCGAGATCGGTGAAGGTGCCGCCGACATCGACGCCCACCAGGATGCGGGCGGCATTCATGCCGCTTCTCCCGCGCGCAGGGCGGCGGTGGCGGCTGCGTCGATGGTGCCATCGGCGGAGACCGCCACGGCGTAGTCGCGGGTGGCGGAGTCCGGCGAGACGAAGCCGCGCAGCACGTCGCGCGCCACCTGGGCGGGCGGGCGGGTGCGCGGGTTGCCGTGGCCGCCGCCGCCGGGGGATTCCAGGCGCAGGCGCTCACCCCGGCGCAGGCGAACGCCGGTGATCTTGCTGGCCATGGGCGGGGAGGCCGGTCCTTCCGGCGTGTCGTAGGTGAAACGGTTCAGCGCCGCAGGGCCGCCGCCATCCACGCCGAACGGGGCGTATCGGCCGCGTTCGCCCAGCAGGGACACGTCGGCGCCGCCGGGGGCGAGCACCTCCAGCTCATACACCGCGCCGACACCGCCACGGTGGCGCCCGGGGCCGGCGCTGTCGGGTCGGAGCGCCCATTGCGTGAACATCACGGGGTAGGAGGCTTCCAGGATTTCCGCCGGCGGAATGGTGGCGGTGGAGATGGGGTTGTTGGCGTGGTTCAGCCCGTCTGACTCCGGGCTGGCGCCCAGGCCGCCGCCGAAGAAGCAGAACATCACGAAGCGGTCGCCGCTGGCACGGTGGCCGGCCACCGAAAGCGCGTTGATGGTGCCGAAGGGCGCGGCGGTGGCGCGGGCCGGGTCGGCCTGGGCGATGGCGCCGAAGACCACGCCGATCATGCGCAGGATCGTCTCGGTATAGCCCGCCACCGGGCGTGGGGCGCTGACGCCGAGGAAGGTGGTGCCGGGGATGACGAATTCGATCGGCGCCAGGCACCCGGCATTGGCCGGCACCTCGGTGAACACGTGCTTCAGCGCCACGTAGCAGCAGGCCACCGCGGTGGCGTGGGAGATGTTCACGGGGCCGAGGCAGGGCGGGGAGGTGCGGGAGAAATCCAGCACCATGCGGTCGCCAGCGATGATCATGTCGAGCGCGATGGTCAGGCGCTCATCCACGATGCCGTCATTGTCCAGGTAGTCCTCGAAGGAATAGGTGCCATCGGGCAACTTGGCGATGTTGGCGCGCATCAGCGCCTCGGCGCGGGCGGAGGCGGCTTGCAGGGCGGCGGCCACCACATCGTCGCCGTACTCGTCGATCAAGGCATGGAAGCGGCGCTCGCCGAGATCGAGCGCGTTGAGCTGGCCGTTGAGGTCGCCCCAGTTGCTGCGCGGCAGGCGCGAGTTGGCGGCGAGGATATCCACCACATCCTGCTGCAGCACGCCGGCGCGCAGCAGCTTCACCGGCGGGATCAGCACGCCTTCCTGGAAGCTCTCGGTGGCGCGCGGGTTGTAGCCGCCCGGCACGTTGCCGCCGATATCCAGCCAGTGGCCGACGGAGGCGAGCCAGGCATAGACGGTGCCGCCGCGCATGAGAGGGCGCACCAGGCGGAAATCGTTCAGATGCGTGCCGCCGGCATAGGGATCGTTGAAAATGAAGGTGTCGCCTTCATCGATGCCATTGCTGCCTACTTTGTCGATCACCGCCTTCACGGCGAAGGCCATGGCGCCGACGAAGATCGGCAGGCCCTTGGAGCCCTGCACCAGCGTGGCCCCGGTGGTGGCGTGGTACAGCCCGTGGCAGGCGTCCCGCGCCTCCGCGATGATCGGGTTGAAGGCGGAACGGTAGAGTGTGGCGTCCATCTCATCGGCGATCTGCTCCAGACGGCCGGTGAGGATGGCGAAGGTGACGGGATCGAGCGCGCTCATTCGCTGCCCTCGTAGGATTTGCCGAGGGCGAGCATTTCGGGTGTGCCGATCACCTCGTTCAGCGCATCGAAATCGAACATGCGGTTGCGGAAGGCGGCGGTGGAGCCATCCTGCACCAGGGTGGCGTAGAAATCCCGCGCGGCATGGGCGATGGCACGGGCGATGCCGCCGGGGAAGATCACCAGGGCGTAGCCGATTGCCTCCAACTCCGGCGCGGAGAAAACGGGTGTCTTGCCGCCTTCGACCATGTTGGCCATCAGCGGCAGCTTGCCGCCGAGGGCGGTGGCAACAGCGGAAAGCTGATCGCGCGAGCCCGGTGCCTCCACGAACAGCACATCGGCACCGGCCTCGGCGTAGAGGTTGGCGCGATCGAGCGCGGCGGCGAGGCCTTCCACCGCGATGGCGTCGGTGCGGGCGATGATAAGGGTGTCCTGGCTGGCGCGCGCATCGGTGGCGGCGCGGATCTTGCCGGCCATTTCCCCAGCCGGAATCAGGCGCTTTTCCGACAAGTGGCCGCAGCGCTTGGGGTAGGACTGGTCTTCCACTTGCAGCGCGCCGGCGCCGGCGCGTTCGAACAGGCGCACGGTGCGCTGCATGTTGAGCGCGTTGCCGTGGCCGTTATCGGCATCGACCACCAGCGGCAGGCTTACGCGATCATGGATCAGGGCGATGGTCTCGGCCATCTCGGTCATGGTGACGAGGCCGATATCGGGCCGGCCCAGGCGGGTATAGGCCACCGCGGCGCCGGAGACATACAGCGCCTCCGCCCCGGCACCCTCGGCCAGGCGCGCGGTGAGCGGGTCGTACACGCCGGGGGCCAGAAGGATCGGCCGGCGGTGCAGCCGTGCCTTCAGCGTCTCGTTCTCTTGCATGGCCACGCCACTCACAATCCCAGGTAGGTCGTCATCAAGGTCGGGTCGCGCCGCAGCGCCTCGGCGGGGCCGCTCATTGCCACCGCGCCGTTCTCCAGCACATAGGCGCGGCCGGCGAGATCCAGCGACTGCACCACGTTCTGCTCCACCAGCATCACCGCCAGCCCGTCGGCGGCGATGCGGGCGATCAGGGTGAACATCTCTTCCACCAGCAGTGGCGAGAGGCCGAGCGACGGCTCATCCATGATCAGCAGCCGGGGCTCGGCCATCAGGCCGCGGCCGATTGCCAGCATCTGCTGCTCTCCGCCGGAGAGCGTGCCGGCGAACTGGCGCTTGCGTTCGGCCAGGCGCGGAAAGATGGCGAACACACGGGCCAGATTGTCGGCGCGGCGAGCCCGGGCGCGGCGATAGCTGCCCAGCTCCAGGTTCTCCTGCACGCTCATGTTGGGGAAGATGCGCCGGCCTTCCGGCACATGGATCAGGCCGGCAGCGACGATATCGGCGGCATCGCGCCCGACAAGCTCCACGCCCTCGAAGCGGATGGAGCCGGCGCCGGGGCGGATCAGGCCGGAGAGGCAACGGTTGAGCGTGGTCTTGCCGACGCCGTTGGCGCCAAGCACGGCCACCACTTCTCCGGCGGCGACATCCAGCGACACGCCGCGCAGAACGGGAACGCCGCCATAGCCGGCCACGAGGTCGCGTACCTCAAGCATCGGCACCTCCGGCAAGGCGGCGTGCGGCGCCGTGGCCGAGATAGGCTTCCACCACCTTCGGATCGCGCGCGATCTCGGCAGGCGTGCCGTGGGCGATCATGCGGCCCTGGGCGATGACGTGCACGGTGTCGCACAGGCTCATCACCGCCTGCATCACGTGCTCCACCATCAGGATGGTGACGCCGTCGTCGCGAATCCTGCGCACCACCGGCAGCATGTCGCGGATCTCCGAGGGGTTCAGGCCGGCGAGCACTTCATCCAGCAACAGCAGGCGCGGTTCCGTGGCCAGGGCGCGGGCCATTTCCAGCCGCTTGCGGCCCGCCACGGTCAGCGCGCCGGCCGGGCGATCGAGCAACGGGCCGAGGCCGACCGCCTCCCCCACTGCGGTGGCGCGGGCCATGGCGTCGCCGCGGCTGGGGTGGCGCAGGAAGGCGCCGACGGCGATGTTCTCGCGCACGGACAGGCCGGCGAAGGGTTGCACGATCTGGAAGGTGCGCGCGATGCCGCGCAGGGCGCGCGTGTGGGCGGGCAGGGCGGTGACATCCTCGCCGGCGAACGCAACGCTGCCGGCATTGGCGGTCTGGAATCCGGCGATCACGGTGAAGAGCGTGGTCTTGCCGGCGCCGTTCGGGCCGATCAGGCCGGTGATGGTGCCCGGCGCCACATCCAGCGCAGCGTCGTCCACGGCCACCAGGCCACCGAAGCGCATGGTCACGCCGCGCACCTGCAGCAGCGCGCTCATACCGGCCGCCGCAGCAGG
>JAIXTK010000491.1 GCA_027483995.1 Acetobacteraceae bacterium | reverse complement strand
CACCCCCGGCGCCCGCGGCCGCCATGGCCACGCCCGCGCCCACGGCGGCGGCACCCGCCACGGCGGCCGTGGCCGGGGTGGCCGGCGCGCCCGCACCCCACGGGTTCGCCCCGCCCGGCACCAGATCACGGAACACCTCGGCGAAGTGCCGCGCCAGCGCCGCCGGGTCCTCGCCCACCTGGGCGGGCACCACGCCCCAGTTCACCAGCACCGGCGTCTCGCCGGTCCACAATATGTCGCCGCGCCCGGGCAGGGAGAGGGCGGCGCGCAGCAGCGGTCCTGCCGCGGCATCGCCGAACAGCGGCACCAGATCAGCCATGCGCCCGCGCAGCGCGTTCTCGGCCGCCAGGCGCTGGCTCGTCGGCAGCGTCTCGAACGCCACCGGGTCCTCGCCGGCCTTCGCGTACCAGGACACCCGCGCGATCGGCTGGCCATCCTTCGCATCGGCCCAGGGCTCGGCGAACATCTCCGCCGCCCGTGGCGCGCGTTCGGCCAGAAGCGCCTTCAGGCGCTCAAACTGCAGGATCGCCGGCTGGCCATCGACAGGCAGCAGGGTCCGGTCGGTCAGGCTCGATCCGAGCAGAAGGCGTGAACCGGACATCTCAAGGCTCCCTGGCGGCGACTTCTAGGCGCATGCAACTGGTATCAAGGCAGGATCGGCGGCCGTCGCGGGGGCGGTGGCGCCGGTGGCGGCGTGGGTGGGGCAGGGGGCGGCGGGGCAGGGGGGCGCACCCCCGGCAGATCCACCTGCTCTGGCGCCCCGAAGCGGATATTGTCCACCCCGAAACCGGCTGGTTCCGCTCCCACCAGGTGAAATTCCAGTCCGGCGATGCGCGGCGCAAGGTCGCGCGTGGCCAGGCCCAGGAACTCGAACCCGGTGCCGCGATTGGCCGTGCGCCCCAGCACCCGCCCCTGCCGGTCGAACACGGTGATCGCGGTGCTCTGCGGCGCATCGAAAAACCCGCCATCCAGCCCCACCGCGGCCACGTCGCGGTCGAACCAGATCGCGATCGGCCCGTTCCAGCGCGGCGAACCGGCCAGCCCCGCGCTCATCGCGCCTTGCGGGGTGCCGTTCATCTGCACGGAGGTGCCGGGCGAGGCCGGGTCGATCATCAAGGGCGCTGCCGCATTGCCCACCACGCAGCCCGTGAGTACCGCGCCCTGCGGGCATTCCGCCGGAGTGCCGAGCCGCTGCCCACGAAAAAATCCGCCGAACCGCACCGTCGGGCTGCCCGCTCCGCCCTGGTAGAGCGAGGGTGGATAGGTTGGGTTCTCCGCCCCCAGCGGCACCTCCGCGAAGGTGATCCGCCCGGCCCCGGCCTTGAACTGGTTCTGTTCGATCCGCACCACGCCATCCTGCGCCGCGGCCGGCATGGCGCAGGCCATCCCCAGGGCGAGAGCCAGCATGCCGGCGATGGTCTGGGGCAGGCGCATGGGTACGGGCCCGAACTGGTTTCGCTTCCGTGACCCTAGGCCACTTCTTAACCGCCGGAAAGGACACGGCCCCAGCGCTGCTCACGGGATGATCGGCGGGCGACGCGGTGCCGGCGGAGGTGGGGGAGGTGGCGGCGGCTGCGGCGCCGGCGGCACCACGCCCGGCAGATCCACCTGCTGCGGCGCGCCGAAGCGGATATTGTCCACCCCGAAGCCCTGCGGCTCGTTGCCCACCAGGTGGAATTCCAGCCCCGCGATCCGGGGCGAGAGGTCCTTCGTCGCCAGCCCCATGAACTCGAACCCGGTGCCCCGGTTCACCGTGCGGCCGAGCACCTTGCCCTGCCGGTCGTACACCGTCACTGCCACGCCGCCGGAGCCATCGAACCAGCCGCCCTGCAGCCCCACCGCCGCCACGTCGCGATCGAACCAGATCGCGATCGGCCCGTTCCAGCGCGGCGTGCCGCCCAACTCCGGCGATTGCGAGCCCTGCACGCCGGAATTGTCCATCGTCGCCACCTGCGGCGAGGCGGGATCGAGGATGAGCGGCGCCGAGGGCGTGCCCGCGAGGCACCCGGTCAGCGGTGCATCGCGCGGGCATTCCGCCGGGGTGCCCAGCCGCCGGCCGCGGAAATGCCCGCCGAAGCGCACCGTCGGGCTGTCCGCCCCGCCCCGATACAGCGAGGGCGGATAGGTCGGGTTCACCGCCCCCAGCGGCACCTCGCTGAAGGTGATCCGCCCCGCGCCGGCCTTGAACTGCCGCTCCTCGATCCGCACCACCTCCTGCGCGCGCGCCATGCCCGCGGCCACCGCCAGGGGCAGCGCGAGGGCGAGGGCGGGCAGCAGCCTCATGGCCAGGACTCCAGGTGAACGATCCCGGAAGCCTATGCCCCGGCATCATGGCCGTGAAGCGGCATGCCCCCTGCCGGGGCGATCACGCATTGGTGAACAGCCTCAGCGTCCCGCGAGGTCCAGCACCGCCCGCACGACCGCCCCCGGCGCCTCATGCGGCAGGAAATGGCCAACGCGGTCCAGCACCCGCCGCTCGTACCCCGCCGTGAACAACGCCGCATGCGGGTCCGGGAAGCGCGGCACACCCACCCCGTCCGCCGCGCCCTCCAGGTTGATCGCCGGCACCGTGATGCGTGGCTGCCGCGCCAGCGCCGCCTCCACCGCCGCCAGCGCGGGGTCCCCGGGCGCGGCGTTGTGCCGGTGGCGGTAGGACTGGATCACCACCGCCACGAAATCCGGATTGTCCCAGGCCTCCGCCACGCGGGCGAACAGCGCCTCCGAGAACCGCCAGTTCGGCGACCACAGCCGCCACAGCTTCCGGCACAGCTCGCGCCGGTTCGCCTCCAGCCCGGCCTCGCCGCGCGGGGTGTGGAAATACCACTGGTACCAGTAGGCCAGCTCCTGCTGCGCCGTGCCCGGCCGCCCGGCGGCGGCGATGTTCTGGATGTTGTAGCCGCCGATCGTCACCAGCCCGCGCACCCGCTCCGGCCACAATGCCGAAACCACGCAGGCCGCCCGCCCGCCCCAGTCATACCCCGCCAGCACCGCCGGCGTCAGGTCGAGCGCCACCAGAAAATCCCTGAGATCCGCCCCCAGCGCCGCCTGCTCGCCCGACCGCGGCGTGGCGGCATCGAGAAACCGCGTGGGCCCGTAGCCGCGCAGCCAGGGCACCAGCACCCGCAGCCCCTGCGCGGCCAGGGCGGGCGCCACTTCGGCATAGGCGTGCACATCGTCCGGGAAGCCGTGCAGCAGAACCACGGGCGGCGCGTCTGCCGGACCGTGCTCCAGGTAGGCGATCTCCAGCGTGGCGGTGCGAACTGTCCTCAGCAAGGAAGACTCTTCTTTTTTCTGAAGAAAAAAGAAGCAAAAAAGACTTCATTCATTTGGATCGAGTCTAAATAACCAAACGTTTTTTGGTTCTTTTTTTCAAAAAAGAACATCCTTGCCTGCTTACCCCGCCGCCGCCTGCTGCTTCAGCGCATCGATCAGCGCCTGCACGTTGTTGCCGTTGCGGCTCATGAACGCGGCGTAGTCGCTGCGCTGCGTCAGCCGCAGGCTGGTGCCTTCGGCGATCACGTCGATCACCATTGGCGGGCCTTCGGCATCCACCACCCAGTCCACCTTGTTCGGCGCATTGCCCGGCCGGTTCACGATGGTGGAAACCGCGACATCCGCCTCGCGCCGGGCGGCCTTGCCCATCGTGTAGGTTACGCCTTGGTATTCACCCACCTTCTCCGTCACGCTGCGGATCAGCCAGCGGCGGAACAGCTGCGTGAATTCCGCCTGCTGCGGGGCGGTGGCGGTGCGCCAGAACCGGCCCAGGCAGAACCGCGCCACGGCGTCCACGTTCACGCGCGCATCCACCACGCGGGCCAGCGCCGCGCGCTTGGCCTCCAGCGTGCCGCTGCCGTTGGCGATGGCCAGCAGCTCGCGCAGCATCGTGTCGACGAAGGTCGCCGCGGCATCCGGGTCGGCAGCGCGCGCCGGCGGGGCGAGTGCTGCGATGCCCAGCAGGGCAGGGGCGGCGACAAGCAGGCGGCGGGTGATCATGCTCATGGTCCCGATGGTCCTCACGCTTGCGGCGGAAGTGGCATTGCCGCGCGGCAAGCGCAACCCTGGCCCCGCCGCGCGGCACGTCCGCGGCAACGCAAGGGCCGAAACAAGGCGCGGCGCCTCAGCGCGTGGCCGCCGGCCGCCCCGCCTTGGCCGTGCCGCGATCATCCGCGATCACCGCGTCGATCGTGGATTGGCGGTTCTGCCGGTACAGGCTGCGCAGCGTGGCATAGGGGTCAAGCGCCTGCGCCCGCATCTTGTCCAGGTCGTCGATGAAGCGAGACCGCGTATCCACCGCGTTCGCCCCGGTGCGCCCATAGCCCAGCGCGTTCACCGTGCGGCCCTGGCCGATCCAGGCGAAGGGGTCCAGCGCCATGTCCGTCCCGCGCCCCACCGCATCGCGCGGGCCGGAGGGGCCGAACACCGGCAGGAACAGGTACGGCCCCTCGCCGGCGCCCCACACTGCCAGCGTCATGCCGAAATCCGAATCATGCTTCGGCCAGCCCATTCCGGTCGCCGGGTCCAGCAACCCGCCGATCCCCAGCGTGGTATTCACGATCATCCGCATGAAGGTGTCGCCAGCGCGCTTCGGCTTGCCCTGCATCATGTCGTTGGCCAGCACCACCGGGCTCGCCAGATTGTCCAGCACGTTGCGCACGCCCGTCTGCGCCGGAGCCGGCACGATATTGCGATAGGCCAACGCCAGCGGCTTCAGGATCACCGCGTCCAACCCGTCATTCACCTCGTAGATCACGCGGTTGGTGGGCTCCAGCGGGTCGTTCGCCGCCTTGTAGTCTGCCACCGCCTCGGGATCCGAAGGATCGGGCGGCGTCGCGCAGGCCGCGAGTGCGCCCATCATCAGCACGGCAGAAAGCCAGGTCCGCACAGCCACGCGCATTATCGCCCTCGCAGGGAACACAAGGATGTTCATACGCCCGCCGCCCGCCGCGCGCCAAGCACGGAACAGTGCAATCTTGCGCGATCCGCAAAAAGACATATAAATGTCTTTATGTCTTCCCTCCAGGAGCCCCGGATGAACGCCGCTCCCCCCGCCTCTTCGCCCCTCGCCCGCTGGCTCACCGGCCCGCGCTTCGCCGGCATGCCCGTGCTCAGCGACGATTTGCCCGCGCCGCTGCTGTCCTTCGAGTTCTTCCCGCCCCGCACCGAGGCGCTGGAACAGCAACTCTGGGCCTGCATCCGCCGGTTGGAACCGCTGGCCCCCCGCTTCGTCTCCGTCACCTACGGCGCCGGCGGCAGCACCCAGGCGCGCACCCATGCCACCGTGGCCCGCATCGTCACCGACACCACCCTCACCCCCGCCGCCCATCTCACCTGCGTCGGCGCCAGCCGCGGCGAGGTGGATGACGTCGCCCGGCAATACTGGGATGCCGGCATCCGCCACATCGTCGCCCTGCGCGGCGACGTGCCCGGCGGCGCCGCCTACGAACCCCACCCCGATGGCTA
Source organism: Acetobacteraceae bacterium (assembly GCA_027483995.1). Lineage (GTDB taxonomy): Bacteria > Pseudomonadota > Alphaproteobacteria > Acetobacterales > Acetobacteraceae > CAMDGX01. Next base: position 4,579 of record JAIXTK010000491.1, on the reverse strand, counting down.
CGCCTACGCCGCCGACCTCGTCGCCGGCCTCAAGCGCATCGCCGATTTCGAGATCTCCGTGGCCGCCTACCCGGAAATCCACCCCACCGCCACCAGCCCGCTGGCGGACCTCGATAACCTCAAGCGCAAGCTCGATGCCGGCGCCACCCGCGCCATCACCAACTACTTCTTCGACAACCCCACCTTCCTGCGCTTCCTGGATCTCGCCCTGGCCGCCGGCATCACCGCGCCGATCGTGCCGGGCATCATGCCGGTTTCCAACTACGCCCAGATCGTGAAGTTCTCCGGCACCAGCGGCGTGAAGGTCCCCGCCTGGCTCGGCCGCTACTTCGAAGGCGTGGAAGACGACATGGAAACCCGCCGCATGATCGCCGCCCACATCGCCGCCGAACAGGTGCGAACCCTGCAAGCCAACGGCATCGACGAATTCCACTTCTACACCCTCAACCGCCCCGACCTCACCTACGCCATCGCCCATATCCTCGGTGTCCGCCCGAAGGCGGCAGGGTAAGGCAAGGCCAGGGGCTCTGCCCCTGGACCCCGCTGGGGCCTGAGGCCCCAGACCCCCATCCGTTTGCTGCCCCATGGCAGAGGGGGGCAAAAGTGAAGCGGGTCCAGGGACCTCAGGTCCCTGGCGGGTCCAGGGCAGAGCCCTGGCCTTGCCTTCCCTTCCACCCTCGCGCGGCCGCGTAGACGGGCCGCAGCAGGAAGGGGCTGAGGTAGAGCGGGAACTGGCACAGCGCGAAGAACAGCCCGATCCGCGGGTCGGCGGCGGCCGGCAGCACGGCGAGATACAGCGCCATGTTGCGGTTGCCGCCCATCAGCCCGGCCGCCGCGGCGTGGCCCCAGCCCAGCGGCGCCAGGGCAAGCGTGGTCAGCGCATTCACGCCGAAGCTCACCGCAAAGGCCGCGGTGGCGGCCTGGGCCACCCACCAGGGGTCGTCCAGCAGGCGGGCGGTGAGGCCCTTCATCACGCCCAGGCCGTAGAGCACCAGGATCCACACCACCACCCCGTCCAGCGCCGGCCCCAGCGGCGCCAGGCGCGCCGGCCCTGCCCAGCGCCGTATCGCCACCGAGATCAGCAGCGGTGCGGCCACCACCAGCGCGAGGCGGCCGACGAATTGCGGCAACGACAGCGCCAGGTCGATCCCGATCAGCGCGTGCACCATCGGCGGCGCGGTCAGCGGCACCAGCAGCGTGGTGGCCAGCGTCGCCAGCAGCGTCAGTTCCGCATCCAGCCCCACCAGCCGCGCGAAGGCCGCGCCGGAGGTGGCCGCACAGCCGGTGGCGAAGATCACCATGGCCCCGGCGATGCCGGGGTCGAGCGCCAGGGGCTGGATCGCCGCCCACACCAGCACCGGCGCCAGCAGGGCATGGAAGACGACGATCGCCAGCAGCCGCGCCGGCCGGCGCAGGTGGAACAGCGCTCCGGCCACGTCCACCCGCAGCAGCACCAGCGTCATCAGCATCACCACGTTCGGCGCGATGAACCAGTGCAGCGCATCGGCCAGCGGCGGGATCAGCAGCCCGCCGAACACGCCCACGGCCAGCAGCGCCCCGCCATGGCGGGCGGAAGCGGCGAGAAAGCGCAGGAAGGCATCGATCGCGAACACCGCGGCGGGATCGCATACCGGGCCGGATCGCGGAAGGGGAGTTCCGCCGCGTTCGCCAATCGTTCTATACCGCGGGGATGACCGACTACCTTGCCCGACTGAACGAAGAGCAGCGCGAAGCCGTGGAGGCGCTGGATGGCCCCGTGCTGGTGCTGGCCGGCGCCGGCACCGGCAAGACGCGGGTGCTCACCACCCGCTTTGCCCACATCCTGCTCACCCGCCGCGCCTTCCCCAGCCAGGTGCTGGCCGTGACGTTCACCAACCGGGCGGCGAAGGAGATGCGCGAGCGCGTCGGCGCCATGCTCGGCGGCCCCGCCGAAGGGCTGTGGCTCGGCACCTTCCATGCGCTCTGTGCCCGCATGCTGCGCCGCCACGCCGATCTCGTCGGCCTCACCAGCAGCTTCAACATCCTGGATACCGACGACCAGCTGCGCCTGCTGAAGCAGGTGATGGAAGCCGCCCGGGTGGACACCAAGCGCTGGGCGCCGCCGGCGCTGATGGCGATCATCCAGCGCTGGAAGGACAAGGGCCTCACCCCGGCCCGAGTCACCGCGGCCGACGACACCGACTTCGCCGGCGGCGCCGCCCGGCGCCTCTACCAGGACTACCAGGATCGCCTGAAGGCCCTGAACACCGCCGATTTCGGTGACCTGCTGCTGCACATGACGGAGATCCTGCGCGACCATCCGGACGTGCTGGCCGATTACCACCGCCGCTTCCGCTACATCCTGGTGGACGAGTACCAGGACACCAACGTGGTGCAGTATCTCTGGCTGCGGCTGCTCGCGCAGGGAAACCACAACATCTGCTGCGTCGGCGACGAGGACCAGTCGATCTATTCCTGGCGCGGGGCGGAGATCGAGAACATCCTGCGCTTCGAACGTGATTTCCCCGGCGCCAAGGTGGTCCGGCTGGAGCGCAACTACCGCTCCACCGCGCCGATCCTCGCCGCCGCCTCCGTGCTGATCGCCCACAACCAGGCCCGCCTCGGCAAGACCCTGCGGGCGGGGCGGGACGAGCCCAATGCCGAGAAGATCGAGGTGGTGGGCCTGTGGGACTCCGACGAGGAGGCCCGCATGGTCGGCGACCGCATCGAGAGCCTGCGCCGCAGCGGCGATTCGCTGGCCGAGATGGCCGTGCTGGTCCGCACCGGCGCCCAGACCCGCGCGGTGGAGGAGCGCCTGATCACCCTGGGCATCCCCTACCGCGTCATCGGCGGCTTGCGTTTCTACGAACGCCAGGAAATCCGCGACGCCATCGCCTATGCCCGCCTGCTGCACCAGCCGGCCGACGACCTGGCCTTCGAGCGCATCGTCAACGTCCCGCGCCGCGGCGTGGGCGACACGGCCCTGCGCCAGATCCACGCCACTGCGCGCGAGCACACACTCTCCCTGCACGACGCCGCCGCGCTTCTGGTGGAAACCGGCGGCGTGAAGGGCAAGCTGCGCGACAGCCTGCGCGAGTTGCTCGCCGGCTTCGTGCGCTGGCGCCAGGGGCTGCAGACCGAAGGCCACGTCGTCACGCTGCAGGTGATGCTGGACGAGAGCGGCTACACCGAGATGTGGCGGCAGGACAAATCGATCGAAGCGCCGGGGCGGCTCGATAACCTCAAGGAGTTCGTCCGCGCCCTGGCCGATTTCGAGGCGCTGGCCGGGTTCCTCGACCATGTCTCCTTGGTGATGGAGAACGAGCAATCGTCCGAGGGCGACCGTGCCAGCCTGATGACGCTGCACGCCGCCAAGGGCCTCGAATTCGACACCGTGTTCCTGCCGGGCTGGGAGGAAGGCCTGTTTCCCAGCCAGCGCACCATGGACGAAAGCGGCGCCAAGGGCCTGGAGGAGGAACGCCGGCTGGCCTACGTGGGCATCACCCGCGCCCGCCGCCGGGCCATCATCAGCCACGCGGCCAACCGACGCCTCTATGCCAACTGGCAAAGCAGCGTGCCCAGCCGCTTCCTCGACGAACTGCCGGAGGAACACGTGAAGCGCACCGGCTCTGCCGCCATGGAACGCGAACGCCGCCTGACCGCACCCCCCGCGTTTTCGGGCGCCTTCCCCATCACCGCCCGCCGGCCGCGCATCTCCGAGGCCTGGGAACAGCCGGCCCGGCCGCAGCGCGCGGAGAAGATCCCGGTGGGCACGCGCGTGTTCCACCAGAAATTCGGCATGGGCACGGTCACGCGCACCGAGGACGACAAGCTGGACATCGCCTTCGACAATGCCGGCGACAAGCGGGTGTTGGATCGCTTCGTAGAGAAGGCATAGCGCCTCCCCAATGAGGCCGAGGCGCCAACGAATGAAGTCTTTTTTGCTTCTTTTTTCTTCAGAAAAAAGAAGGTTCTTTCTTTTGGTCGGAACCCACAATGCCCCCCCGCCACGCCACCCAGCTTGAGACCGTTTCGATCACCGTGCCCGAGGATGCGCTGGAGGCCTACGAGGCCGCCCTCGGCGTGGCCTGCGGCACGGTCGGCTTCTTCCTGGATGAGGAGACCGGGCTCTGGACGCTGGAGGGCGTGAAGGATCGCGGCGCCAACGAGGGCGACCTCACCGCCGCACTCGCCCTGGCCGCCATGCTGACCGGCTTCACCGCCACGCCGGAGCGGGCGCGGACGGAGGCGGAAGGCTGGCTGGCCCGCACGCTGGAGAGTTTTCCGGAGCAGCTCGTCGGGCGCCGCTTTGCCGTGCGCGGAACGCACCTTACCGACAGCCCGTCGCCCGGCCGCATTCCGATCGTGCTCGATGCCGGCATCGCCTTTGGCTCCGGCGAACACGGCTCCACCCGCGGCTGCCTGCGGGCGCTGGAACTGGTGGCCCACCGGGCGCCGCGGAACATCCTCGATCTCGGCACCGGCTCCGGCATTCTCGCCATGGCGGCGGCGAAGCTGCTGCATCGCCGTGTTCTGGCCACGGACATTGATCCCTGGTCGGTGCGGGTCACCCGCTCCAATGCCCTCCGCAACGGGCTGT
>JAIXTK010000372.1 GCA_027483995.1 Acetobacteraceae bacterium | reverse complement strand
GGCACTTCCACCATCCGTGCCCCGCTGATGGAACACACATGCCGCACCGTGTTGCGCACCGCGCCGTAGACATGGGCCAGCACCGGGATCTCGTCGCCCGCTTCGAAGCGCAGCGAGCGCAGTACGCCGTTCGCGCCCTCCGTGGCATTGCCGACGAAGCCGATGTCCTGGCCGCGCGCGCCCAGTAGTGCGCCAAGCCGGTCGGCGGCCGCTCGCAGGGCCGGCAGGATGGTGCCGTTGAAGAAGCGGCTGGGTTGCCGCTCCATTCGCGCCCGCCATTCATCCTGTGCCGCCAGCACGGGGCGCGGGGTTGCCCCGTATGCCCCGTGATTGGCGGTGGCGAAGCCGTCCTCCAGCAGGAAGTCCTGGCGGACGGCCGCGCCCAGTTTCGTCATGTCAGGCGGCCATCGCCGGACGCATGCCGCGCCAGGGCGTCGCCTTCTCGTAGGCTTGGCACACCCGCAGCAGCAGTGCGTCCTCGAAGGGGCGGGCGGCGAGCTGGATGCCGACCGGGAGCCCGCCCTCGCCGTAGCCGGAGCAGATGGTCATGGCCGGCTGGCCGGTGAGGTTGAACGGGATGGTGAAGCCGGGCTTTTCCAGGCTGCTCCACTTCGGCATGCCCTCGATCTTCGGCGCTTCGGTGGGGGCGCCCGCGGTGAGCAGGATGTCCACGTCGGCCATGGCCGCATGCACCGCCTGCTGCAGTTCGCGGCGGCGGCGGACCGCTTCCACGTAGTCGGCCCCGCTGATCAGGCCACCGAAGGTGACGCGGTCGCGGAACAGTTCGCCGTATTCGTCGCGGCGGGTCTTGAGCCACTTCTCGTGCAGCGCGTAGGCCTCCGTCACCAGGATCAGGAAGCCGGCGGCCTGGAACTCCACCAGGGAGGGCAGGGTGACTTCGCGGATCAGCGCACCCTGGTTGCGCAGGGTCTCCACCGCATCGTCGATGCCCTTCTGGACCGTGGCGTTCACCTTGCAGTCGGTCTCGTGGAAGTGGCGCACCACGCCGATCCGCACCCCGGCCACGCCGCCATTGAGGCCGGAGAGGAGGTCGGGGGCGGCGCGGGTGGCACTGGCGGGGTCGGAGGGATCATGGCCGGCCATGGCCTGCAGCAGGATGGCGCAATCCTCCACCGTCCAGGCCATGGGTCCCGTGTGGTCCATCGAGTAGGTGAGCGGCAGCACGCCCGCGCGCGAGCACAGGCCGTAGGTGGGCTTGATGCCGGCGATGCCGCAGAAGGCGGCGGGGCCGCGGATGGAGCCGCCGGTATCGCTGCCGGTGCCGCCCAGGATCAGGCCGGCGGCCACGGCCGCACCGGTGCCGGAGGAGGAGCCGGAGGTGAAATGCTCCGTGTTCCACGGGTTGCGGGCGGGCGGCCAGGGGATGTCGAAGCTGGGGCCGCCCATGGCGAATTCGTGGGTGGCGAGCTTGCCCAGCATCACCGTGCCGGCTTCGGCCCATTTGCGCACCACGGTGGAATCCGTGGCGGGCACGTTGTGTTCCAGCAGGCGGGAATGCGCCGTGGTGCGGATGCCGGCGGTGCCGTAGATGTCCTTGTGGGCGATCGGGATGCCATCCAGCACCCCGCGCGGGGTGCCGGCCATGAAGCGCTTCTCGGCGGCGGCGGCATCGGCCAAGGCGCGATCCTCCGTGACCATCAGGAAGCTGTGCAGCTGGCCATCGAGCCTGGCGATGCGGGCGAGCATGTGCTTGGTCAGCTCGACCGGGGAGATTTTCTTGGCCGCGAGATCGGCGGCGGCGGAGGCGATGGTGGGGAAGGCGGACATGGTCACACGCCCTCCGTGTTCAGCGGGCGGAAGGTGTGGGAGGGCTCCGCTTCCCGGCCGCGGGCGGGGTTGCGCAGCAGGGCGGTGAACCGCTCGATATGCGGCCAGGCGCTGTAGAGATCGTCGATATTCGCTTGCGTGAGGTCGAGCCCCGCGCGCTTGACCAGTGTTGCGAATTCGTCCCGGCTCAGTGGCTGCGACATCCTGCCCTCCGCGGTTTTGAGGGCGGGACTGCGCCGCATCCGGGAGCCGGTGTCAATTCGTCTTGGGGGGCGGGGCGATGTAGGTGGCGGCGAAATCCGGGTCCACGGCGCGGCGCACATAGTCTTCGGCGGTGGGTTCGTAGAGCGCCCAGAGGCGGGCGAGTTCGGTAAGCGGCGTTTCGTGGGCGTCCACGCGCAGGTCCACGAAGGGGAAGGGTTCGGTGTGGACCACCAGCAGGGAGGCGGAGACCACGGCGGCGGTCTCCCCCCCGGCATCCTCGCCGGCCTGGATCGCGCGGACGAGGCGGGTGGCGAGCGGGAGGTCGATGGTGGCTTCGAAGCTGGCGACCATGGCCGGCGCCACGGCCTCGTTGCGCAGGATGTTGCCGGCGCCGACGCAATCGCGGCCGTGGGTGACCGAGATGGCGGGGCGGACATTGGCACCGTCGAAATGGGCGGTGCGGCCCTGGGAGTCGATCACCGCGAGTTGGCGCCAGTGGCGGTGGGGGGTGGC
>JAIXTK010000256.1 GCA_027483995.1 Acetobacteraceae bacterium | reverse complement strand
CCTTCCCCCCGCGCCAACCCGCTGCTGCTGGGCCACGAAGCCGCCGAGGCCATGCTGGCAGAGGCGATGCGCTCCGGCCGGATGCACCACGCCTGGCTGATCGCGGGGCCGGAGGGGATCGGCAAGGCCACGCTCGCCTACCGCTTCGCCCGCCGCCTGCTGGCCGGGGGTACGCCAGGCAACGACCTCGCCCTGCCGGAGAACCACCCCACTTTCCGCCGCGTCGCCGCCGCCAGCCATGCCGATCTGCTGACGGTGGAACGCGAGTGGGACGAGAAGCGCAAGCGCATGCGGGCGGGCATCGTGGTGGAAACCGCACGGCGCATCCCGCCCTTCATGCAGCTCACCCCGGCCGAAGGCGGCTGGCGCGTGGTGGTGATCGACGGGGCGGAGCAGCTCAACAACAGCTCCGCCAACGCGCTGCTGAAGATCCTGGAGGAGCCGCCGCCGCGCGCCGTGCTGCTGCTGGTGTGCTCCGCCGTCGGCGCCATGCTGCCGACCATCCGCAGCCGCTGCCGGCGCCTCGATCTCTCGCCGCTGCCGGAGAACACCGTCGCCACGCTGCTGCGCCGCTATGCCCCGGAACTGCCGGAGGCCGATGCCGAGCGGATCGCCATGCTGGCCGATGGCTCGATCGGCCGGGCACTCGACCTCGCCGGGCGCGGGGCGATCGGCTACGCCGCGCTGGTGGACGAGGTGCTGGCCAATGTCGGCGCGCTCGATGTCGCCCGCGCCCATGCGGTGGCCGATGCCCTGGGCAAGGACGAAGACGCCTTCGCCACCTTCATGGAACTGCTCGCCGCCGGCATCGCCGCGGCGGTGCGGGAAGCCGCGCGGGGGCGGGCAGACCCGGACCAGGCAAGGCTGATCGGCGATCGGCCCCTTTCCGCCTGGGTGGATTTGTGGCACGCGCTGCGGCGGTTGCAGGACGAGACCGAGGGTGCCTACCTGGACAAGCGCCAGGCGGTGGTCAGCGGGCTGCGGATGCTGGCCACAGGTACGGCGAAAGACCGATGAAACCAAAATTCTACATCACCACCCCGATCTACTACGTGAATGGCGCGCCCCATATCGGCCACGCCTACACCACCATCGCCTGCGACGTGATGGCGCGCTTCAAGCGCCTGGACGGGTTCGACGTGTTCTTCCTGACCGGCACGGATGAGCACGGCCAGAAGGTGGAGCAGGCCGCCGCCGCCGCGGGCCAGACCCCGCAGCAATTCACCGACGGCACTTCGGACATGTTCCGCGCGATGACGCAGCGCATCGGCATCTCCAACGACGATTTCATCCGCACCACGGAGGAGCGCCACAAGCGTGCCTGCGCCGAGCTGTGGAAGCGCCTGGTGGATCGCGGCGAGATCTATCTCGGCGGCTACGAGGGCTGGTACGCGGTGCGCGACGAGGCGTTCTACGACGAGGATGAGCTCACCACCCGGCCAGACGGCACCAAGGTTGCGCCCTCCGGCGCACCGGTGGAATGGGTGGTGGAGCCCAGCTACTTCTTCAAGCTCGCCGCCTGGCAGGACCGCCTGCTGGAATTCTACGACGCCCACCCCGATTTCATCGCACCGGCCAGCCGCCGCAACGAGGTGACCAGCTTCGTCAAATCCGGCCTGCGCGACCTCAGCGTCAGCCGCACCAGCTTCAAATGGGGCATCCCGGTGCCCGGCGACGAAGCCCACGTGATGTATGTGTGGATGGATGCGCTGACCAACTACATCACCGCCGCCGGCTTCCCGGACGAGACATCGCCCAAGTGGGATTACTGGCCCGCCGACGTGCACATGGTCGGCAAGGACATCCTGCGCTTCCACGCCGTGTACTGGCCGGCCTTCCTGGAAGCCGCCGGGATCGCCCCGCCGAAGCGCGTCTTCGCGCATGGCTGGTGGACGGTCGCCGGCGAGAAGATGAGCAAGTCGCTCGGCAACGTGCTGGATCCGCAGGAACTGGCCGACAGCTACGGGCTGGATTCGCTGCGCTACTTCCTGCTGCGCGAGGTGCCGTTCGGCAACGACGGCACATTCAGCCGCAAGGCGCTGGTCTCAAGGCTGAACGTGGAACTGGCCAACGACCTCGGCAACCTCGCCCAGCGCTCGCTGTCGCTGATCGCGCGCAACTGCGAAGGCAAGCTGCCGGAAACCGGCCCCCGCACGCCGGAGGACGAGGAGATCCTGGCCGCCGCCGCGGCGCTGTTGCCGGCGGTGCGGGCGCAGATGGACCGCCAGGCCTTCGGCGAGGCGCTGGAGGAGATCTGGCGCGTGATCCGCGCCGCCAACGCCTATATCGACCGCCAGGCCCCCTGGGCGCTGCGCAAGACCGATGCGGTGCGCATGGCCCATGTGCTGCGCGTGCTGGCCGATGTGATCCGCACCGTGGCCACGCTGCTGCAGCCCTTCATGCCGGAAAAGACCGCGGCGATGCTGGACCAGCTCGGCGTGCCGGCCGAAGGGCGCGGCTTCGACGCGATCGCCACGGCGCTGCCGGCGGGCACCGTGCTGCCGCCGCCGCAGGGCGTGTTCCCGCGCTTCGTCGAAGAGGCCGAGTAACGCGCTGATGCTGATCGATTCGCATTGCCACCTGGATTACTTCCAGGGCGAGGACCTCGACGGCGTACTCGCCCGCGCCGCCGCGGCCGGCGTGGGGGAAATGGTGACCATCGGCACCCGCCTCTCCCGCTCCGCCGAGATGCGCGCCTTGGCCGAGGCGCATCCCAACGTGTGGTGCACGGTGGGCATCCATCCCCACAATGCCGGGGAGGGCGAGGTGCCGACGCCCGAGGCGATCGTGGCCGAGGCGAACCACCCCAAGGTGATCGGCATCGGCGAGAGCGGGCTCGACTATTTCTACGACAAGGCGCCGCGCGACCGGCAGCAGGCCGGCTTCCGCGCCCATATCCGCGCCGCCCGCCTCTCCGGCCTGCCGCTGTGCATCCATGCCCGCGACGCGGATGAGGACATCGCGAACATCCTGCGCGAGGAAGCGGCGGATGGTGCGTTCAGTTTCCTGCTGCACTGCTTCAGCTCCGGCCGTGGCCTGGCCGAGGCGGCCTTGGATCTGGGCGGCTACATCAGCTTCTCCGGCATCCTCACCTTCCCGAAATCCCAGGAGATCCGCGACATCGCCCGCGACGTGCCGAAGGAGCGGCTGCTGGTGGAGACGGATGCGCCCTACCTCGCCCCGGTGCCGTTCCGCGGCAAGCGCAATGAACCCGGCCACGTGGCGCACACCGCGCGCGTGCTGGGCGAGGTGCATGGCATGGGGCCGGAAGAGATCGCGGCGCTGACCACCGCCAATTTCCGCCGGCTGTTCCGGAAGGCCGCGTGATCCGGGTCACGCTGCTGGGCACTGGCGGCTCCGCCGGCGTGCCGATGATCGGCGGCGAGAACGGGGCAGGGGACTGGGGCGTGTGCGACCCCGCCGAACCCCGCAACCGCCGCACCCGCACCAGCATCGCCGTGCAGGCCGAGGGCTCCACGCTGCTGGTCGATACGGGCCCGGACATGCGCAGCCAGCTGATTGCGGCCGGGATCGGGCGGGTGGAGGCCATCCTCTACACCCATGCCCATGCCGACCACATCACCGGGCTGGACGATGTGCGCATCCTCAACCGCCTCATCGGCCGGCCGCTCCAGGCCTTCGGCACCGCGCCGACGCTGGCCGACATCACCACGCGCTTTTCCTACGCCTTCCGGCCCTGGCGGCCGCCCGGGTTCTACCGCCCGGTGCTGGAGCCGGTGGAGGTGGCCGCCGATGCACAGATCGCCCCGGCCGGCTTCCCCGTGCGGCTGTTCGCCCAGGACCATGGCATGGTCACCACGCTGGGCCTGCGCATCGGCGGCTTCGGCTATTCCACCGATGTGGTGCGGCTCGACGAGCGCGCCTTCGAGGTCTTGGAAGGCGTCGATACCTGGGTGGTAGGCTGCTTCCAGCGCCAGCCGCACAACACCCACGCCAAGCTGGACGAGGTGCTGCGCTGGGTAGACCGCCTGCGGCCCCGCCGCACCATCCTCACCCATATGGGCACGGACATGGACTGGGCCTGGCTGGCCGCCAACCTGCCGCCGGGGGTGGAGGCGGGGATGGACGGGATGGTGCTGGAGGTCGCGGGCTAGGTTTGTCCTTGGAGGCCGGCTGGCGGCACGGCATGCTGCGCCGCACCGCCCTTGCATCCGGAGCCCCCATGGACACGCTCGCCGCCACCACGGTTCGCCACCCGCTCGACCCTCTGACCGAGGGCGAGATCGCCGCGGTGCAGCGCCTGGTCACGGCCCATGCGTCCTTCCAGGCCAGCATGCGCTTCACCCTGCTGGAGCTTGTCGAGCCGACCAAGGCGGCGGTGCTCGCGTTCGCGCCGGGGCAGGGGATGACGCGGGCCGCGCGGGTGGTGCTGCTGGATACCGCCTCGGGCGGGATCTTCGAGGTGATGGCCGATCTCACCGCCGGGGCGGTGACGCATTTTCGCCGTGTAGAAACCCAGGGCCAGCCGCCGATCATCCTGGACGAGTTCATGAAGCTGGACCGGATCGTGAAATCCGATCCGCGCTGGGTGGCCGCCGTGAAGCGGCGCGGCATCACTGATGCCGACCTGCCGCTGGTGCAGGTGGATCCGTTCTCGGCCGGGCATTTCGGCTTCCCGGAGGAAGACGGCAAGCGCCTGGTGCGGGCGGTGGCGTATTGGCGGGAAAGCATCAAGGACAATGGCTACGCGCACCCGATCGAGGGCGTGGTGGCGGTGGTGGACCTGATCGGCGAGCGCATTTTGACACTGGTCGATGACCCCGTGGCGATTCCGGTGCCGCGCACGAAGCGGAACTACAATCCTGAGTCGCTGCCGCCGATGCGCACCGACGTGAAGCCGCTGTCGATCGTGCAGCCGGAGGGGCCTTCGTTCACGGTCGATGGCTGGGACGTCTCCTGGCAGAACTGGCGCTTCCGGGTGGGCTTCACGCCGCGCGAAGGCCTGGTGCTGCACCGGCTTTCCTTTGTGGACCAGGGGGTTGCACGGCCGATCATCCATCGCGCCTCCATTGCCGAGATGGTGGTGCCCTATGCGGACCCGACCACCAACCATTTCTGGAAGAACGCCTTCGATGCCGGCGAGTATGGCCTGGGCAAACTTGCCAACAGCCTGGAACTCGGCTGCGACTGCCTGGGCACGATCCATTATTTCAACGTGCCGGCGGCCGATGACCACGGCGCGCCGTTCGTGATGGAAAACGCCATCTGCATGCATGAGGAGGATTACGGAACCCTCTGGAAGCACTACGAATTCCGCAACGACGTGCGCGAGGTCCGGCGCTCGCGCCGGCTGGTGATCAGCTTCTTCGCCACTGTGGGCAACTACGATTACGGCTTCTACTGGTACCTCTACCAGGATGGCACGATCCAGCTGGAGGCCAAGCTCACCGGCATCATCCAGACTGCCGCCGTGATGCCCGGCGAGCCCTATCCCTGGGGCGGTATGATCGGCGAGGGCCTGGGCGGGCCGACGCACCAGCATTTCTTCTGCGCCCGGCTGCACATGAGCCTGGATGGCGAAGGCAATTCCGTGAGCGAGCACGGCTTCGTCCCGCGCCCCTGGGGGAAGGACAACCCGTACGGCAACGTGTTCGACACCACCAGCCGCGTGCTGGCGCGCGAGCGCGATGCGGCGCGGGAGGCGGATGGGCGGAGCGGCCGCTACTGGAAAATATCCAATCCGAACAAGGTGAATGTCGTTGGTAATCCACCGGCGTACAAGCTGGCGGTGACGGATTCACCGCTGCTGCTGGCGCAGGAAGGCAGCGCGATCCGGGGCAGGGCAGGGTTCGCCACCAAGCATCTCTGGGTGACCGCCTATGACCCCGCCGAGCGCTTCCCGGCCGGTGAGTTCCCGAACCAGCATCCCGGTGGCGAGGGGCTGCCGGCCTGGATCGAGGCGAACCGGCCGATCGAGAACGCCGATATCGTGGTGTGGCACAATTTCGGCCACACCCATGTGTGCAAGCCGGAGGATATGCCGATCATGCCGGTGGAATATGCGGGGTTCATGCTGAAGCCCAGCGGCTTCCTGTCGGCCAACCCGGCAATGGACCTGCCGCGGGATACCGAGGGCAAGGCCGCCACCTCCTGCTGCGCCCCTGCGCCTTCTTCATGCTGCGAATAAGCGAAAGAGCCTAAGACAATGGAACAAGGCATCATTCCGCCGGGCGTGGCCGGGCATAACCGGTCCATGGTGGACCCGAATTTCGCGATCATGCCGCCGCAGGGGATCCTGGAAAGCCGGCTGCCGGGCTGGCCTGGCACCTCGGTGTTCTTCCAGACCTCGCCGCAGATGGGCGCCAAATTCGTGCAGGCGCTGCTGGTGATGCCGGCCGGCGGCACCGGCGTGCCCGGGCGGGTTGACGGTATCTCACATTTTTACTATGTCACAGAAGGAATATGTGACATAACGATTGGCAGCGAGCGCCATGCGCTCACGGCCGGCGGCTATGCCTATGTGCCGCCGGGCACGCCGCACAGCCTGGCCACGGCGGAAGGGGCGCGGATTTCCTGGATCCGCAAGAAGTTCGACGATGCCGGGCTCGGCGCGCCGCCGGCGATCGTGCGCCACACCAGCGACGTGAAGCACACGCTGCGCCACACGATCGGGCGCAGCTGGCAGCACCTGCTGCCGGAGGAAGACCTGCGCTACGACTTCGCGGTGAACATCCTGCATTTCAGGCCCGGCACGCATTTCGCCATGGTGGAAACCCACATCATGGAGCACGGGCTGCTGATGCTCGCCGGCCAGGGCATGTATCTGCTCGGGCGCACCTGGCACGAGGTGTGGAAGGACGATTTCATCTGGATGGGCCCGTACTGCCCGCAGCAATTCTATCCCACCGGCTGGGGCGACGCGGCGTACCTGCTCTACAAGGACGTGAACCGCGACGTGGACCTGGGCTGATCGCCACGCTCGCTTCTTTCCATAATATACCTTCTGCGACTTTCATGCGTGGCGATGTGGCAGCCCCCCGTCGCACCCGCGTTCAGGAAAATCGCTTTTCCATCACCGGCTCGCCATTCTTCGTCGCACCGGTCGGCGCGTAGCCCAGCGCCAGGTACAGCTTCGGCGCGGCAGCGCTCAGCAGCAGCCGTGTCGCACCCAGGCGCGGCGCGGCTGCCTCCAGCGCGTGCATCAGGCGCACCGCCAGCCCCTGCCCCCGGTACGACGGGATGACGAACACGCCGCCCACCCACGGGCCCACCTCGTCGCCCGGCCGCTCCACCTCCATAAGGCTGGCGGTGGCCACCGGGATCTCGCCATCCAGCGCGATCCAGGCCATCGGCATCCGGTCCGCCTGGGCACGCTCGCGGAACAGGTCGATCGCCATCGCCGCCGTGCGGCCGGGATAGCGATACCCCCATTCGCGATACAGCCACAGCGCGGCCACGGGCGCGGCCCGCGGCACATCGGCCAGCAAGGCGAGTCGGATTCGATCGGTCATCGCCGAACTCTGGCGCGGCGGCGCGGTTTCGGGAACCGCTGTTAACGGGTTGTTTCGCCCTGCTACCTAGGGTGCACAACCATGCTGGCCCGACCCACCGACGGCGTGACCAACTGGATGACCATGTTCCGCTGGATCGTGAAGACGATCCGCGACGACTATGGCATTGAGGAAACACGCCTCACCCGCAGTGCGATGCTGGAAACCGATCTTGGCCTCTCCATCGAACAGGTGGAGGAAACGCTGGAGGTGATCGCCACCAGCTTCGCGGTGCGCTTTCCGCCGGGAACGCTGGACGAGGTGCTTCGGCTGGAGGAATTGTGCATGCTCGCGAGCTGGATGAAGGGCCTCTACAAGCGCCCGCCCTTCATCTCGGATGCGTTCGCGGATGCCGCGCGCCAGGTGAACCCGGCCGCGGCGGACTGAACACCCCCTTTCCCGGGCGCGCGGGAGCGATGCGATGCGCGCCAGCCGGATGATCCAGGTGGTCGGCTGCCACGCCGAGGGCGAGGTGGGCGACGTGATCGTGGGCGGCGTGCTGCCTCCGCCCGGCGCCACCGTGTTCGAGCAGCGCGTGGCGATGGAGCGTGATTTCGACCACATCCGCCAGATGCTGATCTGCGAGCCGCGCGGCAGCGTGGCCCGGCACGTGAACCTGATCGTGCCCGCCAAGCGCCCGGATTGCGTCGCCGGCGCCATCATCATGGAGCCGACGGAATACCCGCCCATGTCCGGCTCCAACACCATGTGCATCGCCACCGTGTTGCTGGGAACCGGCATGGTGCCGATGCAGGAACCCGAAACCCGCCTGCGCCTGGACATGCCAGCGGGCCCCGTGGACGTGCTGGCAGGATGCGAGGATGGCCGCGTGCTGTGGGTGGAACTCACCAACGTGCCATGCTTCGCCACGCACCTCGATGTGCCGCTGGAGGTGGAGGGCTACGGCACCATCGCCATCGACATCGCCTATGGCGGCATGTTCTACGCGATGACGGATGCCACGAAGCTGGGCTTCGCGCTGGAGCCCGGCGAGGCGCGCGAGCTGGCCGTGCTGGGCGAGCGCATTCGCCTCGCCGCCCGCGCGCGCTATCCCGTGGCGCACCCTGAAAATCCCGCCATCTCAGGCGTTTCCATCGTGCAGCTGCACGCCCCCTTCACCGCGCCGGGCGGCGAAAGCCGCAACACCTGCATCATCGCCCCGGGCCGCTCCGACCGCTCGCCGACCGGCACCGGCCTTTCGGCGCGGCTGGCGGCGCTGGCGGCGCGTGGCCTGCTGAAGCCCGGCGACCGCTACGACCATACCAGCCTGATCGGCTCGCGCTTCGAAGGCCGCATCGTGGCCCCGACGCAGGCCGGCGACCTGCCCGCCATCATCCCCGCCATCCGCGGCCGCGCCTGGATCACCGGCTTCCACAACTACGTCGTCGATCCCCGGGACCCCTACCCCGCCGGCTACCGCGTGGCCGATACCTGGGGCGTGACAGACGGGGTGCGCCAGGGCGAGTGATGGCGCATCATCCCGGCAACGACGCCGGGGGATTCGCCATGGAACAATGGGACCACATCATCGTCGGCGGCGGCTCCGCCGGCTCGGTGCTCGCCAACCGGCTCTCGGCCGATCCCAGCCGGCGCGTGCTGCTGATCGAGGCCGGCGAGGACACACCGCCCGGAAAAGTGCCGCCGGAGGTGCTGGATAGCTTTCCGGGCAAGGCCTACCTCAACCCGCGCTTCCTCTGGAGCGAGCTGCGCGTCACCACCGAAGCCATGTCCCACAACCGCCCCGGCGAACGCCCACGGCTGCGGCGCTACGAGCAGGCGCGCGTGCTGGGCGGCGGCTCCGCCATCAACGGCCAGCTCGCCAATCGCGGCCTGCCGGAAGACTACGCCGAGTGGGAAGAACGCGGCGCCCAGGGCTGGGGCTGGGCGGACGTGCTGCCCTTTTTCCGCCGCGTGGAGGCAGACCAGGATTTCGGCGGCGAGCTGCACGGCACCGATGGCCCGATCGGCGTGCGCCGCGTGTTCCAGGACCAGTGGGCGGAGCACGCCCGCGTCTATTCCGAGGTGCTGAGCCGCACCGGCCTGCCCTACCTGCCCGACCAGAACGGCTGCTTCGAGGATGGGCATTTCCCCGTACCCATCTCCAACGTGAACGATCAGCGCGTCACGGCCGCGATGGGCTACCTCACCGCCGAGGTGCGCGCCCGGCCCAATCTGCGCCTGCTGACCGGCACGCAGGTGACCAGCCTGGCCTTCACGGGCCGCCGCTGCACCGGCGTCACCACCACTGCGGGCGATTTCGCAGCACGCGAGGTCATTCTCTCATCGGGCGCCATCCATTCCCCGGCCCACCTGCTGCGCGCCGGCATCGGCCCGGCGGCGCAACTCCGCAATCTCGGCATTCCCGTGCTGCTCGATGCCCCCGGCGTCGGCCAGCGGCTGATGGACCATCCCTCCATCGCCGTGGCCTCCTTCATCCCGCCGCATGCCCGCATCAACGGGCGCAGCGCCCGGCACATCTTCCTGGTGCTGCGCTTCTCCTCCGGCGTGCCCGGCGCACCGGGCGGGGACATGGGGGCCACCCTCTCCAGCAAATCCGCCTGGCACGCCGTGGGCGACCAGATCGGCACGATGAACATGTGGGTCAACAAGACCTTCAGCGAGGCCGGCACCGTCACGCTCTCCACCAGCGACTGGCGCGCCCACCCGGACGTGGACTTCAACCTGCTGTCAGACCGCCGCGATCTGGAGCGGCTGATGGTCTCCTTCCGCCGCTTCGCCGCCCTGCACGCGCTGCCGGAGCTGCAGGCCGTCGCCTCCGACGCCTTCGCCGCCAGCTATTCCGACAAGGTGCGCGCCGTGGCGGACATGACGGTGAAGAACCGCCTCACCACCGCCATCCTGGCCAAACTGCTCGACGGCCCGGCCGCGCTGCGCCGCAAGCTGATCGACAGCCTGATCGTGGAAGGCGACAGCCTGCCCACCCTGATGCAGGACGACGACGCGCTGGAAGCCTTTGTGCGCAAGGCCGCCGTCGGCGTGTGGCACGCCAGCTGCACCTGCCGCATGGGCGCGGAGGACGACCCGATGGCCGTGACGGACACCCAGGGCCGGGTGCGCGGCGTGGAAGGGCTGCGGGTGTGCGACGCCTCGATCTTCCCGGTGGTGCCGAGGGCGAACACCAACTTTCCCGTGATGATGGCGGCGGAGAAGGTGGCGGCGGCGATGCTCGAAGGAAGCAAGTAAGAATCTTCTTTTTTCTGAAGAAAAAAGAAGCAAAAAAGACTTCATGAATTTGCGCCCGGGACTCCCGGGCGCAAATTCATAAAAGTTTTTTGGTTCTTTTTTTCAAAAAAGAACGCGCTTACTTCCGGCGCAGCTGGCTCACATCGCGCACCGCACCACGGCTGGCGCTGGTGGTCAGCGCCGCGTAGGCCTGCAGCGCCTGGGTCACCATGCGCGGGCGAGGCTGGGGCTGCCAGGCGTCGCCGCCCTTGGCTTCCATCGCCGCGCGGCGCGTGGCCAGCACTTCGTCGCTGACGGCCACGTTGATGGTGCGGGCGGGGATGTCGATTTCGATGATGTCGCCCTCCTCCACCAGCCCGATCGCGCCGCCCTCGGCCGCTTCCGGCGAGCAATGGCCGATCGAAAGGCCGGAGGTGCCGCCGGAGAAGCGCCCGTCCGTCACCAGCGCGCAGGCTTTCCCGAGCCCGACCGACTTGATGTAGCTGGTCGGGTACAGCATCTCCTGCATGCCCGGGCCGCCCTTGGGGCCTTCGTAGACGATCAGCACGATGTCCCCGGCCTTCACCTTCTTGCTCAGGATCGCCTTCACGGCGTCGTCCTGGCTTTCGAAGCGGCGGGCGGGGCCACTGAACTTCAGGATGCTTTCATCCACGCCCGCGGTCTTCACGATGCAGCCTTCGAGCGCGATGTTGCCGAACAGCACGGCCAGGCCGCCATCCTTGCTGAAGGCGTTGGCCAGGTTGCGGATCACGCCCTTTTCG
Organism: Acetobacteraceae bacterium; assembly: GCA_027483995.1. Classification (GTDB taxonomy): domain Bacteria; phylum Pseudomonadota; class Alphaproteobacteria; order Acetobacterales; family Acetobacteraceae; genus CAMDGX01. The sequence goes on along the minus strand of JAIXTK010000256.1, from coordinate 7,857 downwards.
CGGTCGGCATCCAGCTCATCCCAGCGCGAGGACTGGCTGAAGGCGGTCTGCGTCGGCACGCCGCCGGGGGCGGCACGGAAGAACTCCTGCACCGCCGGCGAGGGCTTCACGGCGATGTCCCAACCGTCCAGCGCTTCGCCCAGGGTCTTGCTGTGCACGGTGGGCACGTCGCGGTGGATCAGCCCGGCGCGGTCCAGTTCGCCCAGGATGGCGGGGATACCGCCGGCGCGATGGACGTCCTCCACATGCACGTCGGCGATCGCCGGGGCCACCTTGCACACGCAGGGCACGCGGCGCGACAGCCGGTCGATATCGGCCATGGTGAACGGGATCCCGCCCTCCTGCGCCGCGGCCAACAGGTGCAGCACGGTGTTGGTGGACCCGCCCATGGCGATATCCAGGGTCATCGCATTCTCGAAGCTGCGGAAGGTGGCGATGTTGCGCGGCAGCGCGCTGTCATCGTTGCCTTCGTAGTAGCGCTTGGTCAGCTCCACCACGAGCCGCCCAGCTTCCTCGAACAGCGCCTTGCGGTCGGAATGGGTGGCCAGCACGGTGCCGTTGCCAGGCAGCGCCAGGCCCAGGGCCTCCGTAAGGCAGTTCATCGAATTGGCGGTGAACATGCCGGAGCAGGACCCGCAGGTCGGGCAGGCGGAGCGCTCGATCACCTCCACCTCGGCGTCGCTGTACTTGTCGTCGGCGGCGTAGATCATCGCGTCGATCAGGTCGATCTTGCGCTGGTGGCCCTTCAGCTCGATCTTGCCGGCCTCCATCGGCCCGCCGGAGACGAACACCACGGGGATGTTGAGGCGCATCGCGGCCATCAACATGCCGGGCGTGATCTTGTCGCAGTTGCTGATGCACACCAGCGCGTCGGCACAATGGGCGTTCACCATGTATTCCACGGCGTCCGCGATCAGCTCGCGCGAGGGCAGGCTGTAGAGCATGCCGTCATGCCCCATGGCGATGCCGTCATCCACCGCGATGGTGTTGAATTCCTTGGCGATGCCACCCGCCGCCTCGATCTCGCGCGCCACGAGCTGGCCGAGGTCCTTCAGATGGACGTGGCCGGGAACGAACTGGGTGAAGGAGTTGGCGATGGCGATGATCGGCTTGCCGAAGTCGCTGTCCTTCACGCCTGTCGCGCGCCACAGGCCGCGGGCGCCGGCCATGTTGCGGCCATGGGTGGTGGTGCGGGAGCGATATGCGGGCATGACGGTCCTCCAGATGCGCGCTTTTTGGCCCATGCGGGCAAGGCTTGTCCACATCGTCAGAAATGGGGGCACGCATCCGGCGGCGCGGGCGCACATGGCGACATGTCCCGCATTGCCAAGTTCTTCCCGCTAGGTGACAACCTTGCAACCAGGATCTTGGGAGTCTCGCATGGGCCGCCTTGCCGCCACGGGCCTGGCAATCGCGCTGTCGCTGCTGGTCGCAGCCCCGGCCCTGTCGCGGCCACTGCCCAATGGCGGCGTGACCGCGCCGGAGGTGGCGGAGGTGCTCCAGGCGCTCGGCTACAAGGTCACGCAGGGCAAGGACGGCGACGGCGACCCGATGCTGCGCTCCAGCGATGGCAACATCGAGTTCGGCATCTATTTCTACGAATGCCCCAAGGAAGCCGGGGCCGCGCCGGTGCGCTGCCCCTCCATCCAGTTCCTCACCATGCGCGGCTCGGCCACGAACCCGCAGGCGGTGGCCCAGTGGAACCAGGCCAAGCGCTTCACCCGCGCCTACCAGACGCAGGACAACCGCGTTTACATCGAGATGGATGCGGAGCTGTCGCAGGGCATCTCCACCGAACACATCACCCGGCTGGTCTATCGCTGGTCCGGGGCCCTTGCCGATCTCGGCAAGGCGTTCCCGTAGCGCCGCCGGGTGCGGCGCGCGGGCAAGCAGCAGGAGCGGAACGATGATGCGTACAATGATGGCCGGCCTCGCGCTGGTGCTGGCCTCTGCCCCGGCCATGGCCGGTCCGCTGCCCGATGGCGGCGTGACGGCCGATGAGGTGGCGAGCGTGATGCGCGCCCTGAAGCTGCCGGTGGAACGGACCACGGATCGCCAGGGCGACCCGCTGATCCTCAGCACCTCGGGCGGCCGCAAGTTCGGCGTCTATTTCTACCAGTGCCAGAGCGAACGTTGCGCTTCGATACAGTACTCGGCAGGATACGAGGGTGCGGCGAGCGTGCCGATGCTCAAGATCCACGACTGGAACCGCACCAAGCGCTTTGGCCGCGCCTATGCCGATGGCGGCACGCTGTATGTGGAGATGGACATGGACGTGGAGCGTGGCGCCACCACGGAAGCGCTGGCGAACAACTTCGAGCGCTGGGCGGCGGTGATGGAACAATTCCCGAAGTTCTTCAAATGAGCCAGGGCACCGGTGGTGGGCGTATCGGCCGCAGGGGACTGTTGCTGGCCACCACCGGTGCATTGGCAGGGGGCGGGGCGATGAGCTCCGCCGCTTCATCCGCGCCCGGCCCCCTGCCGACCACCACGCGGGAGGCCGCGGGCTTCCGCCCCGACCTCGCCGAGCAGCTGGAGGCGGGCCTTCGCTCCGGCGCGCTGCGCGACCTGCACGGCGTGGTGCTGGCCCGCAAGGGGCAGATCGTGCTGGAGCGCTACCTCAGCGGGCCGGACGATGCCTGGGGGCGCAAGCTCGGCGTGGTCCAGTTCGGGCCCGAGGTGCTGCACGATTTGCGCTCGGTGACGAAAAGCCTGGTGGGCCTGCTGTACGGCATCGCCCTGGCGCAGGGGCGCGTGCCGGCGCCAGAGGCCCCGCTATTCGCGCAGTTCCCCGAGCACGCAGACCTGGTGGCCGCCACCCCGGCCCGTGCGGCGATCACGATGGCGCATGTGCTGGGCATGACCATGGGCACCCAATGGCGCGAAAGCGGCGTGCCCTATACCGACCCGACCAACGACGAAATCGCCATGGAGATGGCGCCGGATCGGGTCCGCTACGTGCTGGAGCGCCCGGTGGTGGAAGGGCCAGGGCAGCGCTGGGTCTATTCCGGCGGCGCGGTGGCGTTGCTGGGCGTGCTGATCGAGCGCGGCACCGGCAAGGATCTGCACGCCTTCGCGCAGGAGGTCCTGTTCGGCCCGCTCGGCATCACCGCCAGCGAATGGGCACGCGGGCGCGATGGCCGGGCCTCGGCGGCTTCGGGCGCGCGGCTGCGCCCGGCGGACCTGCTGCGCATCGGCCTGATGGTTCTGGCTGGTGGCCGCTCCGGCGACACGCAGGTGGTGCCCGCCGGCTGGGTCCAGGCCTTGCTGCAACCGCGCGTGGAGGCGTTTGACGGGGTTCGCTATGGCTGGCTTTGGTATGCCGGCCCGATCGGCACCCCCGCCCTGCCCGGCCGCCAGAACTGGGTGGCCGGCTTCGGCAATGGCGGCCAGCGGATGTGGCTGGTGCCGGCGGCCGACCTCGCGCTGGTCAGTGTGTCGGGCGCCTACGACACCCCGGACCAGTGGGTGACCCCGGTGAAGCTCTTTCGCGAGATCGTCATGGCCAACCTCATCCGCGCCTGAGCGCAAAGGCCACGCACAGGTTGTTCGCCGGCATCTCCGTGATCTCCGGTGCGCCGAAGCCGGCGGCGCGGGCCAGCGCGTCCACCGCCTCCAGGTCGCGCAGGCCCCATTCGGGGTTGCGCGCGCGCAGATCGGCATCGAAGGCCTCGTTGCCCGGGGCCGTCGGTACGCCCTGGCGGCGGAACGGGCCGTAGAGCAGCAGGAGGCCGCCCCTGTCTTCGACGTTGGGCGAAAGCACCCGCCCTGCCCCGGCCACCAGGCCCTCGGCCGCCGCCCAGGGGGCGATGTGGATCATGTTGCAGCACAGCAGCAGGTCGAACGGTCCCGCCGGCCAGGCGCCTGCGGTGGCATCCAGTGCCAGGGCCGGGCGCACATTGGCGATCCCTTCGCACCAGGCATCGATGCTGGCGCGGCGTGCCGCGTCGGGGTCGCTGGGCTGGAACACCACGCCGGGCAGCGCCGTGGCGAAATGGGCCGCGTGTTCGCCGCTGCCGCTGGCCACCTCCAGCACCGTGCCGCGCTCCGGCAGAAGGCGGCGCAGCACCTCCAGGATCGGGTCGCGGTTGCGGGCGGCGGCGGGGGCGTGCTGGCGGGGATCGGTCATGGCGGCATTTGCCGCCCTTCCCGGCGCCCCGTAAACCGGGGACGGCGCGAAGGAGGCAGGGATGGGCGAGGCGGAGACGGAACTGCGGCGGCTGCTGGACATCATGGCGGCGCTGCGGGCCCCGGTGGGCGGCTGCCCGTGGGACGTGCAGCAGGATTTCGACAGCATCGCCCCCTACACGATCGAGGAAGCCTATGAGGTGGCGGATGCCATCGCCCGGCGGGACTTCGCCGCCCTGCCCGATGAGCTCGGCGACCTGCTGTTCCAGGTGGTGTACCACGCCCGCATGGCGGAAGAGGAAGGCCGCTTCGGATTTGCCGACGTGGCCAAGGCGATCGCCGACAAGATGGTTCGCCGCCACCCGCATGTGTTCGGCGAGGCCGCCGCCCGTGATGCCGGCATGCAGCGCGCCGCGTGGGAGGAGCAGAAGAAGGCCGAGCGCACCGCCCGCGCGGAAATCGGCACCCTGGCCGGAATTCCCATCGCGCTCCCTGCCCTCACCCGCGCCCAGAAGCTGACGGCGCGAGCCGCCCGCGTTGGTTTCGACTGGCCGGATGCCGCCGCGGTGCTGGAGAAGCTGGACGAGGAAGTGGCCGAGCTGCGCGCCGAACTTCCCGAAGCCGATCCCGCCCGGCTGGCGGATGAGGTGGGCGACCTGCTGTTCGTGCTGGCCAACCTTGCCCGCAAGCTCGATCTGGACCCGGAGCGCTGCCTGCGCGAGGCCAACGCCAAGTTTGCCCGCCGCTTCGGGCATATCGAGGCGGCGCTGGCCGAGGAAGGCCGCACGCCCGGGGAGGCGACGCTGGCGGAGATGGAGGCGCTGTGGGTGGCCGCGAAGCGCAAGGAGCGCGGCTGACACCTTCACCCGACGAATTGTACCAAAAATCGCATATCGCCTCATTGCCTTCGCCGGATGAAATGGTATCTCGGTGCATCCGAGTCACCTTTCGTTAAGGTTTTTGGCCATGCAGCAGGATTGCGCTTTCCGCCGTTCCTTCCGCTTTGCCCTGGCTGGCACGCTGTTGCTGGCCACGGCGGCACCGGCCCTCGCGGGCCCCTACGCCGCCGCGGTGATGGCCGACTCGCCCTATGCGTATTGGCGGTTCAACGAGACCAGCGGGACCGTGGCGGCGGATTCCTCCGGCAACGGCATCGGCGGCACCTACGTCAACACCCCCACCCTGGGTCAGGCTGGCCCGCTGGCCGAGCCCGGCAACACGGCGGTGCGCTTCACCCGCAGCAGCAGCGAATACATGAATGTCGCCGCCACTTTCGGCGGGGCCGGCTGGAACCAGGTGACCGTGGAAGCCTGGGTGAACCTGGCAAGCAGCAGCAGCGACTTCCAGGCGATCGTGAGCAGCCTTGGGCTGAATTTCGTGCACCTGCAGGTCTTCGGGGTCGGCGGCAACGTGGTGTTCGGTACCGGAGGCGATGCCATCCTGCCGATCCTGACCCCGGCGCAGACGACGGGCTGGCACCACGTGGCGCTGACCGCCAAGGCGGGCGAGCAGCGGCTGTATCTCGACGGCAACCTGATCGGCTCCGCCGCCTCGCCGCTGGGCGACGTGATCGCCGCGACCCCGATCCGCGTTGGCGCGGGCTACAGCGGCGGGCGCTTCTTCGACGGTTGGATCGACGAGGTGGCGATCTATCGCAGCGCGCTCAGCGAGGCGCAGATCGACGCCCATATCGCCGCCGCCATCCAGGTCGCCACGCTGGAGCCCGCCAGCATGGCCCTGGTCGGCGCCGGGCTGCTCGGGCTGGCCGGGCTGCGGCGCCGCGCCGCCTGCTTGCCTTCCGCGTGAACCCAGCCACCATGCCGCGATCGGCATGGGAGGCGAGGCAATGCGCGTGGGTGTGGTGGGCTTCGGCGCCTGGGGCAAGTTTCACGCGCGCGCCTGGCGGAAGGTGGCGGGCGCGGAGCTTGCCGGCATCGCCGCCCATGGCGACAGCTCTGCCGCCGAGGCCGCGGCCGAATTCCCGGACGTGCCGATCCACCGCAGCCTCGCCGCCCTGTTGGAAGCCGGGGTGGAGGTGGTGGACATCGTGGCGCCGAACCACCTGCACGCGGCCATGGTGCTCGCGGCACTGGAAGCCGGGTGCCACGTGGTGGTGGAGAAACCGCTGGCGACCAGCACCGCCGATCTTGATCGGATCGTGGCCGCGGAGCGGGCCAGCGGGAAACGCGTGAGCGTGGTGCATGAGCTGCGGGTTTCCGAGCAATGGGGGCTGATCCGGCAGGAGATCGCGCGTGGCGCCATCGGCACCCCGATGGCCGGGTTGTATTCGCTGTTCCGCCGGCCGTTCCGCGGCGGCAGTGCGGGCTGGCGGCATGATCCCGCCCGTGTCGGCTCCTGGATTTTGGAGGAGCCGGTGCATTTCCTGGACCTGCTGGTGTGGTATTTCGGCGCGCATGGAACGCCGGCCAGCGTGCAGGCCACCGCCACGCCGGGCGTGCTGGGCGGCAACGTGGCGATGACCGTCCGCTATGGCTCCGGCGCCTATTTCACCGTGTCCCAGTTGCTGGACGGGTTCGAGCACCATTGCGCGCTGGATATCGCCGGCACCGAGGGCGCGCTGCGCAGCTGGTGGTCTGCCGGGGATGCACGGGTGACGGAAAGCAATGCCGGGCTTTCGATCCGCCGTGCGGGCGCCGAGGCGCCGGAGACGATCCGGTTCGGGCAATCCGGCGAGGTGTTCGAGCTGGTGGAGCATCTGCGGCGCAGCCACGCGGCGTTCCTGGCAGGGACGACCCCGCTGTCGGCGGAGGAAGCAGCACTCAGCGTGCGGCTGTGCCTGGCGGCGGAGGAATCGGTGCGGCTGGGGCGGGCGGTGGCGCTGGATCGGTAAGGCCCGATGCGGGCATGAGTCGTCGCCGCCGGAGGCGGGGTTTTCGCGACGGATTCAGGCTGAAGGGGGGCGTGCGGGTGCCAGGGCGGGGCGCGGGCGGCCGGCGCCGGGCAGGGTACGGGCGCGCGCTGGCCGGACAAGGTCATGCCGCGATTGGGCGTGCCGCGCATCAGCCAGCCGATCTCCGCACGGAGTTGCAGCAGGCGGCGCAGGGCGTAGGGAGTCCGGGCGGAGTCCAGGTCTTCGTGGAGGTCGGTGTTGGTGGAGAAGAGCCAGTCCTGGCGCAGGAGGTGCCGTGTGAGGCACGGGGCCTCTGCCCGCGCGAAGGCGGCGAGCAGGGCCAGCAGCAGGAGCTTCAACGGCGCCGGAATCCGGGCGTGCAGAATCGCCCGCGCCCAGGGGCGCGGTGCATCTGCTTGGCTCGGTGCGGCGGGTTGATGGGTCATCACCTGGGATTGGAGCACAGGCAAGACCGGTGTAACAGGAAAAAATATACGTACGTACACGATTTTGGTTAGACTTAAGATCACGACCGATGGGCGTTGCGTAGGGCTCGGACGGGGCGGGGCCCCTGCCCTTCCTGTGAAGGCCCGCATGAGTTGGCGTGGCATTGAAGGAAGAATCTTCTTTTTTCTGAAGAAAAAAGAAGCAAAAAAGACTTCACTCGTTTGCGCCCGTACAAGTCATCGCGGCACGCACGGTGCGGATAGATGGATTGCTTCGCTTCGCTCGCAATGACGATGAACGCGACGTCCCTTAGTCATAAAAGTTTTTTGGTTCTTTTTTTCAAAAAAGAACCGCTTGCTTGCTTTCTGCGCGAGTGGGCGCCGGGGTTTGGTACCCCGGCGCCCGGGCTTCAGTTGCCCTTCAGCAGCATG
>JAIXTK010000080.1 GCA_027483995.1 Acetobacteraceae bacterium | reverse complement strand
GGGGCTGCGCGCGCGATGACGCGGCGCAGGCCCTGGATCAGGCCGGTGAGGAGGAGGGAGAACTGGATCATGGTTAGATGTATAACTAACTGTCGGTGGCGGTGCAAGGGGTGTGTGGGGATTTTTTCTGGCTGATGGGGTGGGGGGAGTTCCCAAGAGCCCCCCTCATTGATCCGCTTCGCGGCTCAATCCCCCGGCTTCGCCGAGGGGGAGAAGTAAGTCAGTAAGAAAGAAAGTGGCCACAGAGACACAGAGGCACAGAGGAGCAAGGCAAGGGAGGAGGAAGCAAGGAAGATGGCGGGTCCGCTTCGCGACCCGCCCTACTGGTGGTGGAGTGCGTTTGATGGAAGTCTTTTTGCTTCTTTTTCTTCAGAAAAAGAAGGTGCTTTCTACCTGACCGTGCTGAAGAAGGTTTGGATGTCCTGGGCCAGGAGGGTGGGTTGCTCCATGGCGGCGAAGTGGCCGCCTTTGGGCATTTCGGTCCAGTGGGTGACGTTGTAGAGGCGTTCGGCCCATTCGCGCGGGGGGAGGAAGATCTCCTTGGGGAAGCGGGCGTGGCCCATGGGGGTGGCGAGGCGTTCGCCGGGGGCGAATGGGGGGGTGGAGAGGGCGCGTTCCTTGTAGATGCGCAGGGATGAGGTGATGGCGCCGGTGAACCAGTAGAGGCTGATGTTGGTGAGCAGCTCGTCCATGGTGACGACGTTCAGCGGCTCGCCGTGGCAGTCGGTCCAGACGCGGAATTTCTCGGTGATCCAGGCGGCGAGGCCGGTGGGGGAATCCGTGAGGGCGTAGCCGAGGGTTTGCGGGCGGGTGCCCTGGATGTGGCTGTAGCCGCCTTCGGCGGCGGTCCAGGCCTCCAGGTCGCGGAGGTATTGCTGCTCGGCGGCGCTGAGGCCGTCCTTCGGGGGGGCGGCGAGGAGGCGGATGATGAGGTTGAGGTGGATGCCGGCGACGTTGGCCGGGGCGGCCTGGGCGACCGCGGTGGCGATGGCGGAGCCCCAGTCGCCGCCCTGGGCGCCGTAACGCTCGTAGCCGAGGCCGGCCATGAGCTTGGCGAAGAGCTTTCCGATGGCGACCGGGGTCATGCCGCGCTGGGTGGGGCGGGCGGAGAAGCCGAAGCCGGGCAGGGAGGGGATGACGAGGCTGAAGGCATTCGGGCCGTGGGTGAGCTGGGGGATGAGTTTCTCGAACTCCACCACGCTGCCGGGCCAGCCATGGATCAGCAGGAGGGGGAAGGGGTTCTCGCCTTCGCCCTTGATGTGGATGAAGTGGATGTCCTGGCCGTCGATCGTGGCCATGAACTGGGGCAGGGCGTTCAGCCGGGCCTCGTGGACCCGCCAGTCATAGCTGTGGCGCCAGTGATGGACGAGCGTCTGGAGCCAGGGGAGCGGGGTGCCCCAGCCCCAGGACCCGTCGTTGATTTCATCGGGCCAGCGGGTGCGGTCGAGCCTGTGGTGCAGGTCGGCGATGTCGCCTTGCGGGATGGCGATGCGGAAGGGGCGGAGGTTCATCGTGGCGCTCCCGGGTTGGGGGCGGCATCAGGCCGGGGCGCGCGGGGGATGGCAAGGGGTGGCTTGGTTAGCGCCCCATGTCCCTCAGGAAATCGATCTGCCAGCGCATTTCGTCGACGGCCAGCGGGAAGCCGCCGCCGGGGGCGGGGCGGAGGATGGCGCCGGGGTTGAGGCGGGCGAGCAGGGTTTGCAGCGGGACGGCGACCTGCATGGAGAAGCCGGCCTTCCAGACCAGGCTGATGAGGCCCTTGGCGCTGCGCAGGGTGGCGGCGCGATCGACGACGGAGGCGGGGAAATCGGCGGCCAGGGCCAGGATGGCGGTGGCCATGCGGGCTTCGCCGCGCTGGATGGCGCCGAGCAGGGCGGCTTCGTCCAGCTTGCCTGCGGCGTGGAGGCGGCGGGCTTCCTGCATCGCCTCGTCGATGTCCGGGTCGCGGCGGGTGGGGTTGGGGGCGGGGTTGAGGCGGGCTTCCAGGCGGTGGCGCAGGTCGCGGGCGACGGTGGGGGGGAGGTCGGCGCGGCCCGAGAGGGTTTGCAGCAGATGGGTGGCGACGTAGTCCGACATGGCGCGGGCGGCGCGGGCGGAGAGGCGCGGGCGGGCGACGAGGGGCTCGTGCCAGGCTTCGTGCGGGGCGCCGGCGGCGGCGAGGCGGTCCAGCGTGGCTTCGCGGATGGCGGCGGTGCTGTTGGCGAGCAGGGCGGCGATGGCACGGGTGTTGCTGGTGGCGGCCACCGCATCGGCGACCTGTTCGGCCAGGCCGGCGCGGGAGGCGACCGAGGTGGCGATGGTTCCGGTGGGGGCGGCGGCGAGGAGGGCGAGCAGGTCGTCTGACGTGAGGAGGGGGGAGAGGCGGATGACGGGGTCGTGGACCTCGGCGGCGGCATCCTGGGCGAGCTGGAGGACGAGGCTGCGCGGGGCGTCTGGCATGTCTTTCAGGACATCGGCGATGGTTTCGCGGACGCGCACGGCTTCGTCGCTGACCAGGCGGTGAAGCGTGTCCATGACCTGGCTGCGCAGCGTGTCGCGCTCGGCGGCGGCGATGTTGGGGACGAGGGTGGCGAGCTTGCGGGCCAGGAGGGTGCGGATGCGCTCGTCCTGGTCCTGGGCGAGGAGGTGGTCGGCATCCCCGGCGGCGGGGTTCATGGCGACGGCGGCGCGCACGGTGACGGAAGGGTCGCGCGCCAGGGTGCGCAGGACATCGGGCGCGGTATCGGGGGCGGCGCCGAGGCGGACGCGGACGGCCTCGGAGGTGCCGGCGGGGGCGAGGAGGTCGGCGACGGGTGCGTTCATGCTGCCTCCGGCTTTTGGGGAGCGTTCATGCTGCCTCGGCCCGCCAGGCGCGCCACTGGCCGCGGCCGGCGCGCTTGGCCTGATACATCGCCTGGTCTGCGCGCTGGAGGATTTCCTCCATGCCCTCGCGCGCGGAGGGCCAGCGCGTGGCGATGCCGATGGACATGCCCAGCGTGATGGGCAGGCCGGTGGCGAGTTCGCGCAGCAGGCGGGGGGTGGCGATGGTGAGGTGCTCGGCGCGTTCGGCGGCGGTGAGGTCGTCGGCCCCGTCCATCCAGATGGCGAATTCGTCGCCGCCGAGGCGGGCGACGAGATCCGACGGGCGGACGGTGTCGCGCAGGAGATCGGCGACGAGGCAGAGGGCTTCGTCCCCCACGTCGTGGCCGCGCTGGTCGTTGAGCTGCTTGAAGCCATCGAGGTCGACGTAGAGGACGGTGCCGGGCTGGCCTTCGCGGGTGAGGCGGTCGATGCGGCGGGTCATTTCGTCGAGGAAGGCGCGGCGGTTGAGCAGGCCGGTGAGGCTGTCGGTGCGGGCCTGTTCGGTGATGTCGCGCTGCATCGCCTCGTGCTGGAGGATGACGCGGATGATGCTGTTGACCGAGGCGGCCAGCGTGCGGTCGTCCACGTCCCACGGGCGGCTGCCGAGGGGGCGCCAGAGGGCGAGGGCGGCGGCCTGGGTGCCGCTGGCCTGGGCGGGGCAGACGAGGGTCCAGCGGCCATCGTTGGCCATGGCGTCTCCAACCTGTTCGGGGTTGGATTCGAGCAGGGTCATGGCGGTGTGCAGCACGGCGGCGGGCGGGGTGTTGATCTGGTGGAGGTGGGCGGCGCTGACGCCATCGCCCAGCAGGTCGATGACGACGCAGCCTTCGGCGCCGATGGCGGTGACCAGGGCGCCGAGGGCGGCGCGCATCATGCGGGTGGCCTGCACCTCCTGGCGCATGCAGGCGAGGATGTGTTCCACGAGCTGGGAGCGGCGCAGGGAGGCGGCGAGCCGGGCCTCATGCACGTCTTGCTCGGTGATGTCCTGGGCGACGCCGCGGGCGCCGATGATCTGGCCCTGGGCATCGAGGATGGGGGCGGTGCTGAAGATGAGGCAGGCGGCGCTGCCATCCGGGCGCTTGAGCCAGGCGCGGCGGCCGCGGGTGCGGGTGGTGGGGTGGAAGGGGTCGAAGCCGGTGAGCCCCGCGGAATCGGCGAGCAGGAGGGTGGAGGGCTGGCCGATGAGGAGGCTGGCGGACCAGCCGAGGGCGGTTTCCGGCGAGACGAAGGCGAAGCGGCCCTGGGCGTCGGTTTCGAAGGCGAGGTCGGCGCTGAGGGAGACAAGCTCGCGCCAGCGCTGCCGGCTTTCGACGAGGGCGGCGTGCAGGGCGGCCTCTGCCCCCGGCGGCGGCAGGTTGGGGAGGTTGCCGGAGGACTCCGATGCGGGGTGATCGGCGAGGGACATGGGCGCGGTTCCTGGTGTGCACCCAAGAAGAAGGAGAGAGGTAAAGATGGGGTTAGCAAAGGCGAATGAGGTGGTGGTTGCGGCGCTATGCACAGAGCCGGCGGGGGTGAATTGAGAGGGCAGGCAGCGGTCAATTGACAGGGCAGGCACCGCCTGCGCATGGTCCGCGCGATTGGCGAGGAGGCCTGCCCCGATGAGCGATCTTTCCCTGCAATCAACGGTCGAGGCGCTCTGGGAGCGCCGCGATGGCCTGAACGCGCAGACGAAGGGCGCGGACCGGGACGCCGTGATGGCGGCGCTGGACGGGCTGGAGGCCGGGACCTACCGGACCGCCGAGAAGATCGGCGGCGAGTGGGTGGTGAATGAGTGGCTGAAGAAGGCGGTTCTGCTTTCGTTCCGGCTGTTCGATTCGCAGATCATGGAAGGCAATGGCGGCGCGCCGGTGTGGGACAAGGTGGCGATGAAGTTCGCCGGCTGGGATGCTGCGCGCTTCAAGGCCGGCGGGTTCCGCGCGGTGCCGGGGGCGATCGTGCGGCGCAGCGCCTATATCGCGCCGGATGTGGTGCTGATGCCGAGCTTCGTGAACGTGGGCGCGCATGTGGGCTCGCGCACCATGGTGGATACCTGGGCGACGGTGGGGAGCTGCGCGCAGATCGGCGCCAACTGCCATCTTTCGGGCGGCGTGGGGATTGGCGGCGTGCTGGAGCCGCTGCAGGCGACGCCGGTGATCATCGAGGATGACTGCTTCATCGGGGCGCGTTCCGAGGTGGTGGAAGGCGTGATCGTGGAGCAGGGCGCGGTGCTGGCGATGGGGGTGTTCCTGTCTGCCACGACCAAGATCATCAACCGCGAGACCGGCGAAGTGCATGTGGGGCGGGTGCCGCCCTATTCCGTGGTGGTGCCGGGCGCGATGCCGGGGCCGGTGGGGACGCCTTCCCTCTATTGCGCGGTGATCGTGAAGCAGGTGGACGCGCGGACGCGGGCCAAGACGGCGATCAACGAGCTGCTGCGCTACTGAGCCACCGATGAGCGGCAACCAGGCGACCGATCCGCTGGGGCTGGCGCAGGCGCTGATCCGCTGCGCTTCCGTGACGCCGGCCGATGCCGGGGCGCAGGGGGTGCTGGCGGAGGCGCTGGAGGCGCTGGGCTTCACGGTGACGAAGCTGCGCTACGGCGAGATCGAGAACCTGTTCGCGCGGATCGGGACGGGTGGGCCGCATATCTGCTTTGCCGGGCATACCGATGTGGTGCCGGAGGGCAATGGCAGCTGGAGTGCCGGGCCGTTTGGTGGCGAGGTGCGCGACGGGGTGCTGTTCGGGCGCGGGGCCTGCGACATGAAGGGGGCGATTGCTTCCTTCGTGGCGGCGGCGGCGGATCATCTGAAAGGGGGGGCGCCGAAGGGCTCCATCTCCCTGCTCATTACGGGGGATGAGGAAGGCCCGGCCGTGGATGGCACCGTGAAGGTGCTGGAGTGGATGCAGGCGAACGGGCAGGTGCCGGATTTCTGCATCGTGGGCGAGCCGACCAATCCGACCCAGCTGGGCGACATGATCAAGGTGCGCCGGCGCGGCAGCGTGAACATGACGCTGACCGTCCATGGCATTCAGGGGCATGTGGCCTATCCGCATCGGGTGGACAACCCGGTGCATCGGCTGGTGCGGATCGCGGCGGCGCTGACGGCCGCACCCATCGATGCCGGGAGCGAATTCTTCGAGCCGACCTCGATCCAGGTGACCAGCATCGATGTGGGCAACGCGGCGACCAACGTGGTGCCGGCGAGTGCGAAGCTGATGCTGAACATCCGGTTCAATGAGCGGCATAGCGGTGCCTCGCTCGCGGCCTGGGTTCGGGCGACGGCGGAGCGGTATGCCGAGCGGTTCGAGCTGGATGTTTCCATCAGCGGCGAGAGCTTCCTGACGCCGGTGGGGCCGGAGATCGAGGCGTTGGCGGGTGCGGTGGCCGCGGCGACCGGGCGGACGCCGAAGCTGGATACGGGGGGCGGGACATCGGATGCGCGGTTCATCGCGCAGTATTGCCCGGTGGCGGAGTTCGGGCTGGTGGGGCAGACGATGCACCAGGTGGATGAGCGCGTGCCGGTGGATGATCTGCGCGAGCTGGCGCGGATCTACCGCGCAGTGCTCGACCGGCTGCTGGCATGAGCGAGGCGCCGCCGCGCCGCAGCGTGATCCGCGGAATCTATCGGCTGGCGCGGTTGCGGCCGGAGGGGTTTGCCGAGTTCGAGGGGACACGGCAGGGGTTTCTCAATTCGCTCGCGCCGCCCTTGGGGCTGATGCTGGTGGCCTGCGCGTTGCTGACGGTGCAGTACGGCCTGCTGGGCGGGCTGCAGATGATGCTGATGTTCGTGGTGGCGCTGCTGGGCCCGCTGGTGGTGGGCGAGGCGGTGGCGACGCGGATGGGGCGCGGCGAGTACTGGCTGCGCTATGTGACGGCGTTCAACTGGTGCCAGTGGGCGATCCCGGTGGTGGGGCTGCTGGCGGTGCTCGGTGCCGGGATGATGGCGGTGGGCGGGGCGCCGGAGGGCTTCGTGCGGCAGGTGCTGCGCGTGGCGATCCTGGGATACGTGCTGGTGCTGTACGTGTTCCTGGCCCGGCATGGGCTGGGGCTGGGCTGGGGGCCGGCGCTGGCCTTCGTGGTGGCGATGCACCTGGGCGGCGGGCTGCTGCTGGTGGTGCCGGACCTGCTGGTGCAGGTATTGTCATGATGCTGCCGCTGCGCGCGGCATGTCCTTAACGCTGGGGTTGCGGGCCGCATTGCTGCTGGCGCGCGGGCGCGTGGACGGGCTGGACCTTGTCGCCGAGGGTGGGCCCGAAGACCAGTTGCAGCGGGCGCGGCAGAGTTTCGTGGCGCTGCTGCTGTGCCTGCCGATTTTCCTGGTGGTGCAGGAACTGGGCCGGGGGGCGGAGGGGACTTCGCTGCTGCGCGAGTTGGCGGGGCTGCTGCTGAGCTGGCTGGGCTATGCCGTGCTCTCCCACCGCCTGGCGGCCCAGATGGGGCGGGGTGTGCTGTGGCCGCGATTCATCGCGCTGTGGAACTGGTGCAACTTGGTGCAGTACCTGCTGCTGGCCGCTGCCCTGGTGCCGCCACTGCTGGGGGCGCCGATGGTGGTGGTGCAGACATTGTGGGTGGTGGCGATGGGCTGGGCGCTGTGGCTGCAATGGTCGGCGACGCGGCTGGGGCTGGGGCTCTCCGGCGGCCCGGCGGCGCTGATGGTGGCGGTGGATATGGGGCTGGGCTTGATGGTGCTGCGGGTGGTGGGGGCTTGAAGGGTTCTTCTTTTTCTGAAGAAAAAGAAGCAAAAAGACTTTTGTGAGCTTGATGCGGAGGGGGTGCATATTCCCCTGCGCCTTATGTATAAAAGTTTTTTGGTTCTTTTTTTCAAAAAAGAACCGCTTCCTTCCTAAACGGATCTTCCGGATACCGCACGCCCACCAGCGTAAGCCCTTCCGGCGGCGCGGTGGGCCCTGCGGTGGTGCGGTGGCGTGCGGCGAGGGCGTCGGCGACGCGGGTGGGGGGCCAAGTGCCGTCGCCGACCAGCTTGAGGGTGCCGGCGATGTTGCGGACCATGTGGTGCAGGAAGCTGCGGGCGGCGGTTTCGATCACGATGAGGTCGCCGTCGCGGCGGACCTCCAGCCGATCGAGCGTGCGCAGGGGGGATTTGGCCTGGCAGGCGGTGGCGCGGAAGGAGGTGAAATCATGCCGGCCGAGGAGGAAGTGCGCGCCTTGCTGCATGGCTTCGGCGTCGAGCGGGTTCTGGACGTGCCAGACGCGGCCTTCGTCCAGTGCGGGGCGGACGCGGCGGTTGAGGATGACGTAGCGGTAGGCGCGGCCGATGGCGGAGAAGCGGGGGTTCCAGCCTTCCGGGGCGAGGGCGGTGCGCAGCACGGCGATCCGGTGGGGGCGCATGTGGAAATTCAGCGCGTCGCGCAGCTTGTCCGGCGTGATGATCCGATCGAGGTCGATGCTGGCGACCTGGCCGGAGGCGTGGACGCCGGCATCGGTGCGGCCGGCGGTGATGCTGGGGACGTGGGCCCCGCCGACGAGATGGCTGGCGGCTTCCTCCAGGATCTGCTGCACGGAGAGGCCGACGGCCTGGCGTTGCCAGCCGACGAAGGCGCCGCCGTGATACTCGAGCGCCAGGGCGTAGCGCGGCATCAGCCGAGGCGGGTGCCGGGGGGGATGGGGCGGCCGCGCAGGAAGGCTTCGGCGGGCATGGCGGCGCGGCCGGGTGCCTGGATGCGGGTGAGGCGGAGCGCGGCTTCCCCGGTGGCGACGAGGAGGGTCTCGTCCAGCACGGTGCCGGGGGTGCCCGACCCGGGCTCGGGGGTGGCGGCGAGGATCTTGAGGGTTTCGCCTTCCAGCGTGGTGAAGGTACCGGGCCAGGGGTTGAGGGCGCGCACCTGGCGGTCGAGGGCGGCGGCGGTGTGGGACCAGTCGAGCTTGCCGTCGTCGCGGGTGAGCTTGGGAGCGTAGGTGGCGCCTTCCTCCGGCTGGGGGAGGGCGGGCGGGGCTTCTTCCAGGGCGCGCAGGGCGAGGCGGGCGCCGATTTCGGCCAGCGCGTCGTGCAGGGTGCTGGCGGTGGTCGTGGGGGTGAGGGTTATGGCTTCGCGCAGCAGCATGGCGCCGGTATCGAGGCCGGCATCCATCTGCATCAGGGTGATGCCGGTTTCCGGGTCGCCGGCGAGGATGGCGGCCTGGATGGGGGCGGCGCCGCGCCAGCGCGGCAGCAGGCTGGCGTGGATGTTGAGGCAGCCGCGGCGAGGGGCATCCAGCATGGCCTGGGGCAGGATGAGGCCGTAGGCGGCGACGATGGCGGCATCGAGATCGAGCGCGCGGAAGGCTTCGTGCTCGGCTTCGTCCTTGCGGAGGCGGGCGGGGGTGCGGACTGGCAGGCCGAGCGCCTCTGCGGCGGCGTGGACGGGGCAGGGGCGCACGGCCTGGCCGCGGCCGGCGGGGCGGGGGGGCTGGCAGTAGACGGCGGCGATGTCGTGGCCGGCCTGGTGCAGGGCGTGCAGGGCGGGGACGGCGAAATCGGGGCTGCCCATGAAGGCGAGCCGAAGCCGGGGCATCAGCGGTCCTTGTTCTTCTGTTCCTTGGCCAGCTTGCGCATGATCATGTTGCGCTTGAGGGCCGAGAGGTGGTCGACGAAGAGCACGCCGTTGAGGTGGTCCAGCTCGTGCTGCAGGCAGGCGGCGAGAAGGCCGTCGCCCTCGATCTCCTTCTTGGCGCCGGTGAGGTCGTGATAGCGGACCTTCACGCGGGCGGGGCGGGTGACCTCCGCGAACATCTGGGGCAGGGAGAGGCAGCCTTCCTCCCGCGTGGCCAGTTCGGTGCTGGCGGCCACGATCTCCGGGTTCACCAGGACATGCGGCGTGCGCTTGTCGTTCGGGGCGAGGTCGATGATGGCGAGGCGCAGCGCGGTGCCGACCTGGGGGGCGGCGAGGCCGATGCCCGGGGCGTAGTACATGGCGGCGAACATGCGGGGCACGAGGTCGCGCACGGCGTCGGCGTCGGCCGGGCCGACCGGACGGCAGCGCAGCTTCAGCGTGGGGTGCGGCGCGACCAGGATGGGCAGGAGGGCGGCCAGCTCGGCTTCGGTGAGGGGGGCGGCCTCGTCGGCCGCGGGGTTCTCAGCGTTCATGGCAGGGATGTAGCGGTGCGGCCCGCCGCGATCAACGGCGCGCGGCCTTGCAACGGCGTGCGGGGGTGCCCAAATATGCGGCTGTCGGGCTGCCTACGGGGGCCTGGCATCCGCTTCGCTCGCAGGAGGAGGCCTACTTGAACACCCGCGTTTTCACGTCGCCGCTGTTTCTGGGCTTCGACCATCTTGAGCAGATGCTCGAGCGGGCCGCGAAGAATTCGGATGGCTACCCCCCTTACAATATCGAGCAGATCGGCCCGACCGGGCTGCGCATCACGCTCGCGGTGGCCGGGTTCACTATGGATGACCTGCAGATCACACAGGAGGACAACCAGCTGGTGATCCGTGGCCGGCAGGCCGATGACGGGCAGGGGCGGGTGTTCCTGCATCGCGGGATCGCCGCACGGCAGTTCCAGCGCGCTTTCGTGATGGCCGAGGGGATCGAGGTGGGTGGCGCGTGGCTTGATAACGGGCTGCTGCATATCGACCTGGCGCGGCCGCAGCCGGAGGCGCGGGTGAAGACGATCCGTATCAGTAAAAAGACCACGGGCGCGGTCGGAACCGCCCCGGTGGTGGATGGTTCGACCGACTGAGCGGGCTTTCAGCGCGC
>JAIXTK010000115.1 GCA_027483995.1 Acetobacteraceae bacterium | reverse complement strand
GCATAGGTGGCGGGGGCGAAATCCTCGCGGAAATGCGGTGCCGTCGGGTAGCTGGTGTAGCGCGGCACGGCGCGGCGCGCGTAGGCGGCGAGGCGATCGGTCATGGGTGGCCCTCCGCGCCGCAGTTTGGGCTGCGCGCGGGGACCTGCCTTGATTCAGGTCATGCGGCCTGTTCGGCGATCGCGCGCGCGTGGGGGTGGGTGCTGCGGTGAGTGGCGAAGGCGGCGAGCGCCGGGTGGGGCGTGGCGAGCCTGGCGAGGTCCGGCCGCGGGCGGGCGAGGCCGGGGATGCGGTTGAAGGCGCTTTCCAGGGATTGCGCGGCATCGAGCAGGGCGAGGTCGCCGCGGAAGCGGCCGGTGACCTGCAGGCCGAAGGGCATGCCCATCGGATCCGTGCCGCAGGGCAGCGAGATGGCGGGGTTGGTGACCAGCGTGACGTCGTAGGTGAGTGCCAGCCAGTGGTAGTAGTTGCGCAGCTTCACGCCCTCCAGCTCCTCCAGGTAGAGCTGGGTCCAGGGGAAGGGCGTGACCGGGACGGTGGGGGAGAGCACCAGGTCGTAGTCGCGGTAGAGGGTTTGGAAGCGACGGAAGAGGCGGGTCTGCTCGCCGGCGGCCCAGGCGGCGTCGGCCAGGGTCATCTTGGCGCCGATCTCGTAGTTGGCGCGGATGTTGGGGCCGAGCAGGCTGCGATCGGTCTCGTACTGGGACTGGTAGCGGGCCACGAAGCCCTGGGCGCGCACCACGTCGAAGCAGCGATCGGCCTCGCCCATGTCGATGGCGATGGGATCGCAGGCGGCGAAGAGGTGGGACATCGCCGCCATCTTCTCGCGCATGGCCTGGCGGATTTCGCTGCCGACCGGGGCCTGGCCGAAATCCTCGGTCCAGGCCACGCGCAGGCTGCCGAGATCGGCGGGGCGGGGGGCGAGGATCTCCGCGCGGGGGACGGGGAAGCCGAGTGGTTCGCGGTCGTCCATGGCGGCCTGGGCGGCCAGCAGCAGGCGGGTATCGGCCACCGTCTTGCCCATCGGGCCGAGGACGGAGATGGCGGACCAGCCATGCGGGCGCTTGTCCATCGGCACCACGCCGGGGGAGGGGCGGAAGCCGACGACGCCGCAGATGGCGGCGGGGATGCGCAAGCTGCCGCCGGTGTCCGACCCCGTGCAGACCGGCAGCATGTCGGTGGCCAGCGCCACGGCGGAGCCGCCGGAGGAGCCGCCGGGGTTGAGCGCGGGGTTGAACGGGTTGCCGGTGGCGCCCCAGACCGGGTTGCGGCTGTTGGCGCCGGCGCCGAATTCGGGGACGTTGGTTTTGCAGAGGATCACGGCACCCTCGGCGCGCACGTTGGCGACCATGGCGCAATCGAATTCCGGCACGTCGTTGGCGTGCAGCGGGGAGCCGTAGGTGGTGAGCAGGCCGCCGGTTTCGTGCAGGTCCTTGATCCCTGTCGGCAGGCCGTGCAGCAGGCCGAGCGGCTCGCCGCGGCGGACGGCCTGTTCCGCGGTCTTGGCCACACGGCGGGCCTCGGTGACATCCGCGCCAGTGATGGCGTTGGTGGCGGGGTTGAGGGCGATGATGCGCTCGATGCAGGCCTCCAGCAGCTCGACGGGCGAGATCTCCTTGGTGCCGATGCGCTGGCGCAGTTCGGTGGCAGGGAGGGAGAGGAGGTCGGACATGGCGGTGGGCTCCTTCTTGGGCGCGGTCAGGCGAGGCCGAGGAAGCGTGCCAGGGCGCGCGCGGCCTGTCCAAGCGTGGCGTCGTCCACATGGCCTATCCGTTGGCCGACCCTGTCACGCCGGATCGTCGTGACCTTGTCGATCATGACCTGTGACGCCGCGCGCAGGCCGGTGTCGCTGCCGGGTGGTAAGTCGACGCGGAGCAGCGGTGCGACGCGGAGGGCGCTGGTCAGTGGCAGGACAGTGACCGAGGGCAGGTCGTCGAAAATGTCATCCTGGATCACCAGGGCCGGGCGCGGCTTGCCGTAGTCGCCGCTGGTGACAATGGTCACGAGGTCGCCCCGCATCGGCTTCACGCCGTTCAGCGCCAGCCGTCGCGGTCAGAGACATCGTCGATCCAGTGCATGATCTCGTCGTGTTCCTGGGTGTCCGTGGCAATCAGGCGCGATTGGCGCCTTGCCTCGGCCTCAAAGTCGCCGCGGCGCCTGGCCGCGATGTAGCGGCGCATGAGGTCGCGCAAGACCTGACCGGCCGGGCGGTCCTCTGCGGCGGTGGCGGCGACGAAATCCGCCTTCAGATCAGCCTCGACGCGGAAGTTGAACGTCTCTGCCTTGCCTTGGGTGGTGGGCATCATGACCTCCTGGGCGTGAGCACAATGTAATTACATTGTGGGTCCGCGCCAAGGCGATCAGTAAGAGAGGAAGCCCCCATCCACCGGCATGGTGATGCCGGTGACGTAGCGGGCGAGGTCGCTGGCCAGGAAGACGGCGGGGCCGGCGATGTCGTCGGGCGTGCCGATGCGGCCCATCGGGATGCGGGTGGCGAAGTTGGCCATGTAGTCCGGGTTCTCGCGCGCGCGTTCGTTCAGCGGGGTGGCGATCAGGCCGGGGCCGATGGCGTTGACGCGCACGCCCTGGGGGGAGAGTTCGGTGGCCAAATGCTGGGTGAGGCCGCGCACGGCGGCCTTGCTGGCGGTGTAGGCGGCGGAGTTGGGCAGGGCGACGAAGCTCTGGATGCTGCCGATGTTGATGATGCAACCCTTCGTCGCCTTCAGCTGGGCGAGGAAGCCGGTGACCATGTTGAAGACGCCGTCCAGGTTCACCGCCAGCGTGGCATCCCAGTCCGCCCGCGTGGTGGGGTCTTCCACGGTGCCGCGGCGGATGATGCCGGCGTTGTTCACCAGCGTGTCGATCGGGCCGAGTTCGACCTGGATGCGTTGGGCGAGGGCATCGACATCGGGGCGGTTGGTGACGTCGAGCTGAAAGGCCGCCGCGTCCGCGCCGATTTTTGCGGCGGTGCGCATCGCGGCCTCGCCGTTCACGTCGGTGGCGATGACGAAGGCGCCGGCGCGGGACATGGCGAGCGCGATGCCCTCGCCGATGCCTGATCCCGCGCCGGTGACCAGGGCGCGGCGGCCCCGCAGCAGGCCTTCCATCGCCCTATTCCACGATCGAGCTGGCGACGCCGGCCGGGGCGGCGGTGCGGCCGCCATCGACGACGTACTGCGCGCCGGTGATGTTGCCGGCGAGGTCGGAGCAGAGGAACAGCACGAGGTTGGCCACTTCCTGCGCGGTGCCGTAGCGGCGCAGCGGGATGGAGCCGGCGTAGCGCGCCTCCACCTGTTCGGGGTTGTTGGGCGAGACCTGCTTGGCGATGTCGCGCACCATCCGCGTGTCGATCGGGCCGGGGCAGACGGCGTTGACGCGGATGCCCTGCGGCCCGACCTCGCCGGCGGCGACCTTGGTGAGGCCCATGACGGCGTGCTTGCTGGCGACATAGGCGGGCATGCCGGGCGTGCCAAACAGGCCGGCGACCGAGGCGGTGTTCACCACCGCGCCGTGACCCTGCTTGAGCATCACCGGCAGAACGTGGCGCAGGCCGAGGAACACGCCCTTCACGTTCACCGCCATCACGCTGTCGAACACGGCTTCATCGTATTCGGCGGTGACGGCGATCTTGCCCTCGATGCCGGCATTGTTGTGGAAGCAGTCGATCGTGCCCCAGGTATCCAGCGCCAGCTGAACATAGGCGCGCACATCGGCGGATTGGGTGACGTCGGCGGCGGTGAACAGGGCGTGGGCGCCGGTGGTGCGGATGGCGGCCGCCGTGGCCTCCCCGGCCGCCGCATCGCGGTCCACCACCAGCACGCCCTTGGCGCCGCGCGCGGCGAAACTCTGTGCCACGGCCTGGCCGATGCCGTTGGCGCCGCCCGTGACGATTGCCACCTTGCCCGTGAAATCCATCGCTTCCTCCCCTGGTATTGCCGAGACGATGCCAGGGGGGGCGGCGGGGGGCAAGGAAGGGCCGGCCTAGTCCTCGGTGGGGGCGGCAGCGATGGGGATCGCGCGGACCTCGACCTGGGCGCCGGGCTGGTCGCCGTAGCCGGCAGGCTGCTGGACTTCGGCTTCGTCGCCGGAGCCTTCGCCGTCGCGGCCATCGTTGTCGCGGTGATGGCGCTGCGGCTGCGGCGGGCCACCGTGCTGCTGCTGGGCGGCCTGGTTCATGGCGTTGACGATGCGGAAGTAGTGCTCCGCATGCTGGAAATAGGCTTCCGCCATCACGCGGTCGCCGGAACCGGAAGCGTCGCGGCCGAGCTGGAGGTATTTCTCGAACAGCTGCTGGGCGGTGCCGCGCACGCGCAGATCCGGCCCGCTGCTGTCGAAGGTGTGGTTGCGGTTGAGCGGAATGTTGCCGCCGCCGCTGTGGTGGCGAACCGGGCCGCCCCCACCGCCACCGCCGCCTCCGCCGCCACCGCCCCCGCCGCCACCGCTGCGAAAGTTACGTCCCCGTGCGCGTTTCATGTTCATAGGCGTGTGAAGCGCTTTCCTGTGTTCGGCCGGCGCCCGTGGGGGCAGTCCCCGCGGTCCGGCTCCGGCCATCCGATGCCATGTCCTGCGTGCCGCGCGGGGCATGCAGGCAATCGTGTTCCATGGGCTTCCGCGTGGGCTCTACGGTCCCGCGATGGCGCAGAATGCGCTGTCGCATAATGGGGCCTGCAGGGCTTACCCCCGCCACGCGAGTCGCAAGCTACCGAAGGCATCCGCGCCTGCCAAACGTTTTTTCAGGCCAGCGGGTCCCGGGCGGCCAGCACGACGGCGCGCGGGATGCCGGCGAGGTCTGGCCGGGTGGCGATGTGGGCGAGGCCCAGGGTGGTGGCCAGGGCGGCGACGTCTGCGGCTTGGCCTATTCCCACCTCCAGCACGGCCACGCCGCCGGGGGCGAGACGCGCGGGCAGGGTGGCAATGATATGGCGATAGGCGGCCAACCCGTCCGGCCCGCCATCCAGCGCGCGCGGGGGTTCGTGGGCGAGGACTTCCGGCATGAGGCCGGCGAGGTCTTGGGTGGGAATGTAGGGCGGGTTGGAGAGGACGAGGTCGAATCGGGCTGTGCCGGAGAGGGGGGCGGACCAGTCGGCGGCGAGGAAGGTGGCGCGGGCGGCGAGGCCCGTGGCGCGGGCGTTGCGGGCGGCGAGTGCGGCGGCGGCGGGCGAGAGGTCGATGCCCAGGCCCCAGGCCTGTGGGCGTTCGCTGAGCACGGCGAGCAGCAGGCAGCCGGTGCCCGTGCCGAGATCCAGCACGCGGCGCGGGGCGGGGGCGGCGGCCAGGGCGGCTTCCACGATGGCTTCCGAATCCGCGCGCGGGATGAGGGTGTCGGGCGAGACCTCCAGATCCAGCGTCCAGAAGCCCTGGCGGCCGAGGATGAGGGCCATGGGCTCGCGGGCGGCACGGCGGGCGAGCAGCGGGGCGAGGGCGGGGGCGTGCACGGGCTCCGCGCGGTCCAGCAGGGCAGTGGCCGGGCGGCCGATGGCGTGCAGCAGCAGCAGGCGGGCCTCGCGGGTGGGGGCCTCGATGCCGGCTTCGGCCAGGGTGGCGGCGGCCTGGGCCAGGAGCGTGCCGACGGGAACGGGGGCGGTCATGCGCGGGCAGGTGGCATGCGCTTGGGCGCGGCACAAGCATGCCACATCGGCGGGCCGCGCATGCCGGGGGCGCGGTGTTGGCTTGCCGGCGCGTTGCTGCGCCGCCTAGCGTGGCCGGGCTTGGGGAAGGGAGGGCCGCAATGGCCTCGCATACCACTGTTCGTGCCTGGCCGATCATGGTCGGGGCGGCAATCCTGCTCTCGCTCGCCATGGGTATCCGGCAGAGCCTGGGGCTGTTCATGCAGCCGATGACGGCCAGCGGGATCACTGTGGCGGATTTCACCTTCTCCGTGGCGGTGCAGAATGTGGTGTGGGGGGTGTCGCAGCCCTTCGTGGGGGCGTTGGCGGACCGCTACGGGTTCCGCAAGGTCTCCATGATCGGCGCGGCGCTGTATGCGGCGGGCATATTATGCGCGGTCTTCGCCACCGGGCCGTTGTGGCTGAACCTGGGCACCGGGCCGTTGCTGGGCATCGCGCTTTCGTGCACGGCGGCGAGCCTGAACCTGTCGGCCGCGGCGCGGTCGGTGCCGGAGGCGCAGCGCAGCCGGGCGCTGGGGATCGTTTCGGCCGGTGGCTCCCTGGGCACGCTGATCGCCGCACCGATGGCGCAGGCGCTGATGACGCATCCGCAGGGCTGGCAGGTGGCGATGTGGGCGATGTTCGGCCTGACATTGCTGATGCTGCCGGCAGCCTTCGTGATGGGGCGCGCGGACCAGGTGCCGGTGCCGACGCGCCGGGGCGAGGCGACCAGCTTCGGCGAGGTGCTGCGCGAGGCGCTGCGGCGGCGGGCCTTCCTGGTGATGGCGGGTGCCTATCTGGTGTGCGGGCTGCAGCTGGTGTTCCTGACCACGCATCTGCCCTCCTACCTCGCGATGTGCGGGATGGACCCGATGCTGTCGGCGCAGTCCCTGGCGGTGATCGGCGGGTTCAACATCGCCGGGGCCTATATGTGGGGCTGGCTGGGCGGCATCTATCCGAAGCACATCATGCTGGGGCTGCTCTATATCCTGCGCAGCATCGCGATCGCGGTGTTCTTCGTCTTCCCGCCCAGCCCGGTGACGACGCTGGCCTTCGCGGCGACGATGGGGATGCTGTGGATGGGCGTCTCGCCGCTGACGGCGGGGCTCGTCTCCCAGATGTTCGGGCTGCGCTACATGGCCACCGTGACGAGCCTGGCCTTCCTGAGCCACCAGGTGGGCAGCTTCCTGGGCGCCTATGGCGGCGGGCTGATCCTGCAGTCCTTGGGCAGCTACGACCGGGCGTGGCAGCTGGGCGTGACCATCGGGCTGATCGCCAGCACGGTGCAGATCGTGTTCGGGGCGGACAGCAAGCCGCGGCCGAAGCTGCAGCCCGCCCTGGCTTGAACAGGCTGCATTTTCCGGCATCTGCCCAGGAAAGCGACGCCGGCTGAACGGAATCGGATCGTTCGGGGGCAAACCCGGTTCCTGACCGGCTCAAATCGCTGGCACAGGGATTGCTACGGCATGCCGTGAGACTTTGGCGTGCCGTGAGATGAATGAACAAGCGCCACGCGGCGTTTCGGTGGAACTGGTCAAGGTCGGGCGCAGCTTCGGCCCGGCGATTGCGCTGGACGATGTCGACCTGATGGTGCCGGCCGGTAGCTATTGCTGCCTGCTGGGCCCGTCCGGCTGCGGCAAGACCACCACGCTGCGCATCGTGGCCGGGCATGAGAGCGTGACCTCTGGCGACGTGCTGTTCGGGGCGCGCAACGTGACCGACCTGCCGCCGCGGGCGCGGGGCACGGCGCTGATGTTCCAGTCCTACGCGCTGTTCCCGCATCTCTCGGTGCTCGACAACGTGGCCTTCGCGCTGAAGATGCGCGGCGTGGGCAGGCAGGAACGCTGGGCGCGGGCGCGCGAGCTGCTCGGCGTGGTGGCGATGCAGGAGTACGAGGCGCGCATGCCGGCGCAGCTTTCCGGCGGCCAGCAGCAACGCGTGGCGCTGGCCCGCGCGCTGATCACCGAGCCCCAGGTGCTGCTGCTGGACGAGCCGCTTTCGGCGCTGGACCCGTTCCTGCGCGTGCGGATGCGGGCGGAACTGCGCCGGCTGCAGCGGCGGATCGGCATCACCTTCATCCACGTGACGCACAGCCAGGAGGAGGCGATGGCGCTGGCCGACCTGGTGGTGGTGATGAACCAGGGCCGGATCGAGCAGGCCGGGCCGCCGCGCGAGGTGTTCAACCGGCCGCGCACCGCCTTCGTCGCCGGCTTCATCGGCGGGCACAACGTGATTCCGTGGCAGGGCGGCAGCATCGCGGTGCGCGGTGATCGGTTGCGCCTGGCCAAGGGCGGCGAAGGCCTGGCCGCGACCGTTACTGCGCTGGAATACCAGGGCAGCTTCATGCTGGTGACCGCCGCGCTGGCGGACGGCACCGAGCTGACCGCCCAGATTCCGGATGACAGCTTCGATGCGGCGCCACTGGTGCCGGGCGATGCCGTGACCGTCGGCTGGGAGCCGGAGGCAGCGCATGCGCTGCAGTGACCGGCCAACACCCCCCAACAACAGGAGTACTGGGCCCATGCTTCGCAGCAAACTCACGCGCCGCGGCGCGCTAGGCGGGCTTGCCGCCGGCACGCTGTTCGCCCCCGCCGTGCACAGCCAGGAACCGAAGGTGCTGCGCTACCTCGGCACCGCGGTGAATGCCGGGGACGACATCTCCAAGCAGTGCCTGGCCGATACCGGCATCAAGATCGAATACATCACGGTCACCACCGATGACGTGACCAAGCGCGTGGTGACGCAGCCGAATTCGTTCGACGTGCTGGATACCGAATACTTCTCGCTCAAGAAGCTCATCCCGTCGGGCAATATCCAGCCGCTAAGCGCGCGCAAGATCAAGGAATTCAACAACATCACCCCGGTCTTCACCAAGGGCGAGCTGCCCAATGGCAAGAAGATCGGCGGCCAGGGCACCGCGCCGTGGAAGGTGCTGTACCTCACCGGCGCCAACGCCAAGACGTTCTCGCCCACGCCGACCGAGTTCGTGACGCTGATCCCGACCGTCTACAACGCCGATACGCTGGGCATCCGGCCGGACCTGATCAAGCGGCCGATCACCTCCTGGGCGGAGCTGCTGAACCCGGAGTTCAAGGGCAAGGCCTCGATCCTGAACATCCCCTCCATCGGCATCATGGACGCGGCGATGGTGGTGGAAGCCACCGGCCAGTACAAATACGCCGACAAGGGCAACATGACCCGCGCCGAGATCGACCTGACGATGAAGGTGCTGACCGAGGCGAAGAAGGCCGGCCAGTTCCGCGCCTTCTGGAAGGACTTCAACGAGAGCGTGAACCTGATGGCCTCCGGCGAGACGGTCATCCAGTCCATGTGGTCGCCGGCCGTGACCAAGGTGCGCTCCATGGGCATTCCCTGCACCTTCCAGCCGCTGAAGGAGGGCTACCGCTCCTGGGCCTCCGGCTTCTGCGTCTCCAAGGGCGCGTCGGGCCGCAAGCTCGACATGGCCTATGAGTTCGTGAACTGGTTCCTCTCCGGCTGGGCCGGCGCCTACCTGAACCGGCAGGGCTACTACTCGGCCGTGCTCTCCACCGCCAAGGCGAGCATGGCGCCGTATGAGTGGGATTACTGGATGGAAGGCAAGCCGGCGGCGCAGGACATCAAGGGGCCGGATGGCGGCCTGCTGGAGAAGGCGGGCTCCGTCCGTGATGGCGGCTCCTACAACGACCGCATGGGCGCTGTGGCCTGCTGGAACGCGGTGATGGACGAGAACGACTACATGGTTAGGAAGTGGAATGAGTTCATCGCTGCCTGATCGCGCGGCCCAGGTCAGGCAAATTCAGGCGCGGCGGGTTGAAACCCGCCGCGCCCTGGTCGCCTGGCTGCAGGCCGGGCCGATGATGCTGGTGTTCGCGCTGTTCTTCCTGCTGCCGCTCGCGCTCGTCGTGATGGTCAGCTTCTGGGACTACAACGAATACGAGATCATCCCGGCCTTCACCGTGCGCGGCTATGTGGAGAGCTTCGAGGGCTGCATGGCGCAGCTCCCGTCGCTCTGCACCATGCTGAAGACCTATTGGCAGACGTTGCGGCTGGTGGGGATGGTGTGGGCGATCACGCTCGTGCTCGGCTTCGCCATTGCCTATTTCCTGGCCTTCCATGTGCGGGATCGCACCTGGCAGATCGCACTTTCGCTGCTGTGCACGATCCCGTTCTGGACCTCCAACGTGATCCGCATGATCTCCTGGATCCCGCTGCTGGGGCGCAACGGGGTGGTGAATCGCGGGCTGGTGGAAGCCGGGGTGGTGGAAAAGCCACTGGAATGGCTGCTGTTCAGCGAGTTCGCGGTGGTGCTGGCGCTGGTGCACCTGTTCACCTTCTTCATGGTGGTGCCGGTGTTCAACGCCATGCTGCGCATCGACCGCCGCCTGCTGGAGGCCGCCCACGATGCCGGGGCGAGTTCGTGGCAGACTCTGTGGAACGTGGTGATCCCGCTCTCCAAGCCCGGGATCGTCATCGGCTCCATCTTCGTGATCACCATCGTGATGGGTGACTACGTGACCATCGGCGTGATGGGCGGCCAGCAGATCGCCTCGGCCGGCAAGGTGATCCAGACGCGGCTGGACGCGCTGCAATTCCCCGCCGCGGCGGCCAATGCGGTGATCCTGCTGGCGGCCACCGGGCTGATCATCGCGGCATTGAGCCGGCTGGTAGATGTGAGGAAGGAGCTGTGAGGCGCCGGGGGATCGGCTTCTGGGCGCTGGGAGCGCTGTTCTGGGCCTATGTGCTGTTCCTGTACGGCCCCACGCTGACCATCCTGGTGCTGTCCTTCCAGGGGCCGGAGGGCGGGCTGACCTTCCCGATGAACGGCGTTTCGCTGCACTGGTTCAGGAAGCTGTTCGCCGGCGGCGGCATCGTGGATATCGGCGCCGCCTTCGGCCGCTCGCTGCGCCTTGGCCTGCTGGTGATGGCGATCACGGTGGTGATGTCGGTCGCCGCCGGCATGGCGTTCCGGCGGCGCCTGCCGGGCGGCGCGGTGCTGCTCTATACCGCGATCGCCAGCCTGATCGTGCCCTCCATCGTCACGTCGCTGGGCATCGCGCTGCAGTTCCGGCTGATCGACGATTTGGTGAATGCCTGGGGCGTGGAGGACTGGACCACGGCGATGGGGCTCTACACCTCCGGGCTCGGCGCGCACCTCACCTGGACGCTGCCGTTCGGCCTGCTGATCATGTTCGCGGTGTTCAACCGCTTCGACGGCCGGCTGGAGGAAGCGGCGCGCGACCTGGGGGCGACGCCGTGGCAGAGCTTCCGGCACGTGGTGCTGCCGATCATCCTGCCCTCCGTGGTGGGGATCGGGCTGTTCGGCTTCACGCTGTCCTGGGATGAGCTGGCGCGGTCGAGCCAGGCGATCGGCTCCGTCAACACGCTGCCGCTGGAGTTGCAGGGGCTGATGACGACGGTGACCAAGCCGGACATCTATGCCCTGGGCACGGTGACCACGGGCGTGAGCTTCCTGGTGATCGCGGCCGCGCTGGTGGCGATACGGGTGCTGCAGGCCCGGCAGGCTCGGTTTGGGTCGGACGCAGGGAAGTAAGCAAGGCCTTCTTTTTCTGAAGAAAAAGAAGCAAAAAGACTTTATTCGTTTGCGCCCGGGCTAGCCACGACGCAAACGAATAAAAGTTTTTTGGTTCTTTTTTTCAAAAAAGAACCGCTTCCTTAGGCTGCCGCCACCTGCCGCGGCAGATAGATCGCCGTATGCTCCACCCGCGCGATGGCGGTGGTACCATTGGCGACGACCAAGGCATCCAGCACCACGAACTTATGGCCCTTGTGCATGTGGTTGCTGATCACCTTCGCCCGCGCCACCAGCCCGTCGCCGACCTTCGCGGCGGCGAAGTTGCGCACCTTGCTGCCCACGTGAATCCACGGCCCCAGCACGGCATTCGTCGAGAGTACGTAGTTGCACAGCCGCAGCACCGTGCCCGGGTGCACCAACCCCTGCTCGGCATAAAGCGAGGCGGCCTCGCGCACGTCTTCCAGATACTGGCGCACGAAATCCGGCGTGCAGTCCACGGTGCGGGAGGTGATCCAGCCGCCCTGGGGCAGGGAGGTTTCGCTGGCCGGCTCGCGGTGGTCCGGGATCGGCTGTGCGGGATAGGCGGAGAGGGGCGGCGGCGCCTCGGCGGGCAGCAGCGCGGCCATGCCGGTGGCGCAGCTGTCGCCGTTGCTGGTGACGGCGAGGCCGATGCCGTTCTCCAGCGGGGTGGCGGCGATTTCGGCCATTTCGCCGTCGTACACCGGCTTGCCGAAGCGGCATTCCAGCGTGCCGCGTTCCAGCCAATCCCGCCCCCAGCGCGCCACGGCCTGGTGGGTCATGTAGGCATAGACATCCACGCCGGGAACGAGCCCGCCGGTGAAGCCGAACTTCGCGGCGGTGGCGTCGTCGTGGATCTTGTTCTCGCTGGCCTTGGCGGTGTTGAACGCCTTCACCAGGTACGGGGCGGGAACCATCGCTACCTCCTGCGCACGGAGCCGGCGGTCATGCCGCCATCGATGACAAGTTCGGAGCCGGTCATGTGGCTGGAGAGGTCGCTGGCCAGGAACAGCACGCCGTTGGCGATCTCCACCGGGTCCGCCGGCTTGCCCAGCGGCACGCCGGCGCTGGCGAGGTCGTAGGGGTTCAGCGGCGCGTTGAGCCCACCGCCGGAGCGGGTGGCGGCCTTCTCCCAGATCGGCGTAAGGATGATGCCGGGGTGCACGGAGTTCACCCGCACGCCGTCTTCCGCCGCCGCACACTCCATCGCCATGGACTTGGAGAAGAGGCGCACGGCGCCCTTGCTGGCGGAGTAGCCGGCGAGCATGCCGGAGCCGCGCAGGCCGGCGACCGACGAGATCATGATCAGCGATCCGCCGCGCTTGCCCGCGCGCATGGCGGGAACGCAGTATTTTGCGGTGAGGAACACGCCATCGATGTTCACCGCGTTCTGGCGGCGGAAATCGGCCAGTGTCATTTCCAGCACAGGGCCGAACACGGCGATCCCCGCATTGGCCACGGCGATATCGAGCCGGCCGAACTGGCGCATGGTTTCATCCACGCAGGCCTTCCAGCCGTCTTCGTCCGTCACGTCCTGCGTCATGAACAGGCACTTGCCGCCGGCGGCGATGATCTCGGCCTCCAGCGCCTTGCCGCGCGTGGCGTCCACGTCGGTGGCCACCACGGTGGCGCCCTCCTGGGCCAGCACGCGCACGCAGGCGGCGCCGATGCCGCTGGCGGCACCGGTGATGAAGGCGACCTTGTCGTTCAAAAGACCCATGGTTTCCTACCCGAACACTTCTTTGTTGTGCTGCCCGAGCTTGGGCGAATCGCTGTGCGGATGCGGGCGCTGGCCGTCGAAGTTGAGCGGCAGGCCCATCACGGAGAGCCCGCTGCCGGGCAGTTCGCGCTTCATGTCCATCGCGGCGAGCTGCTCGCTTTGCGCCAGCTCGGCGATGTTGTTCACCGGGGCCACGGGCACGCCGACCTTGCCGAGCGCGGCCATCCAGTAGTCGCGGGTCTGGGTTTTCACCACCTCCGCGATCATCGGGATCAGCACCTCGCGGTGGGTGGCGCGCTTGGGGCCGTTGAGGAAGCGCTCATCGGTGCCCCATTCCGGGTGGCCGAGGGCCTGGGCGGTCTTGACCCATAGCCGATCATTACCGGCGGCGATGCAGATCGGGCGGTCGGCGGTTTCGAACACCTGGTAGGGAACCAGCAGGTTGCTGCCGGTGCCATGGCGCTTTGGGATGTTGCCGTTGAGCAGGTAGCCGTTCACCGCGCCGCCGACCCAGGAGACGGCGCTTTCGAACAGCGAGCAATCGATCACGCAGCCGCGGTTGCTGGTGTGGCGCTGCTGCAAGGCGCCGAGCGCGCCGATCACGCACCACATGCCGGTGGAGATGTCGTTGATCGCCGGGCCGCAGAAAGTGGGCGGATCTTCCGGCCGGCCGGTCATGGTCATCACGCCGCCATAGGCCTGCAGCAGCGGATCGAAGCCGGGGGCGTTCTGCAGCGGGCCCTTGTGGCCGAAGGCCCAGATCGAGCAGTAGATCAGGCGCGGGTTCTCCGCGATCATCACATCCGGGCCGATGCCCATCTCGCCTACGATCCCTGGCCGCAGGTTCTGGATCAGGATGTCGGCGGAGCGGACGAGCTTTTTCAGCTTCTCCACGTCTTCCGCGCTTTTGATGTCGATGGTGACGGATTTCTTGTTGCGGTTGGTGGCGTGGAAGAACAGCGCGTCGCCATCGATGAACGGGGGGCCCCAGAGGCGGGCATCGTCGCCGCCATCGGGCTTCTCCACCTTGATCACCTCGGCGCCCATGTCGGCCAGGATCATGCCGGCGAGCGGCCCGGCCAGCGCCTGCCCGACCTCGATCACCCTGATGCCTGCAAGCGGTCCTGCCATTGGCCGTATTCCCCGTCGTTTCCCTGGGGGGAGCCTAGGCCCCGTCGCGGCGCACCGGCAAGGGCGCGCCTTCCGCACCGGGCGCGCGGGTGCTAGTCGGTTGGGAAATCGAAGGGGGAAGCACCATGAAGCGCAGCATTCGCGCCCTGGCATTGGGCACCATCGCGGCCGTGGCCCTGGCGGGGGGGCACAGGCGCAGACATTGCGTGTGGCGGTGGGCGCGCAGGTGACCTCGATCGACCCGCATTATCACAACATCTCGCCCAATACGGCGTTTGCCTCGATGGTGTTCAGCGCGCTGACGCAGACGCAGGGCAATTCCAAGCTGGCGCCGGACCTGGCCGAGAGCTGGCGGGTGGTCGCCGACGATGTGTGGGAGTTCAAGCTGCGGCCGGGCGTGGTGTTCCACAACGGCACGCCGCTGACCGCGGATGATTTCGCCTTCACGGTGGAGCGCATTCCGAAGGTGGTGAACTCGCCCGGTTCGTTTGCCACCTACACCCAGGCGATCCGGGCGGTGGAGGTGGTGGATGCGACGACGCTGCGCATCAGCACCAAGGGGCCGTACCCGACGCTGGCGATCGATCTTTCCCAGGTGTTCGTGCTGAGCCGGGCGCTGCACGAGGGGGCCACGACGGACCGGTTCAACAATGGCGAGCTGGCGATCGGCACCGGGCCGTTCCGGGTGGCGCAGGCGCGGCATGGCGAGCGCGTGGATCTGGCACGAAACGATCGCTACTGGGGCGAGAAGCCGGCGTGGGAACGGGTGGACTACCGCATGGTGACGAGCGGGCCGGCCCGGCTTTCGGCGCTGCTGGCCGGCGACGTGGACTTCATCGATCAGGTGCCGACGACCGATGTCGAGCGGCTGCGCGGCCACCGGGACGTGAAGCTTTCCGAATCCGGCAGCCTGCGCTTCATCTACGTGGCGTTCGACCATTCCCGCGAGGAGAAGCCACCCTTCATCACGGCGATCGACGGCAAGCCGCTGGAGAAGAACCCGATGAAGGATCTGCGGGTGCGGCGCGCGCTGTCGGTGGCGATCGACCGGCAGGCGATCGTGGACCGGGTGATGGAAGGCGTGGCGCTGCCGATCAACCAGTTCATGCCGCCGGGCACGTTCGGGCATGCGCCGGAGCTGGAGGGCAACACGCGCGCCGACACGGCGCTGGCGCGGCGGCTGCTGGCGGAGGCCGGGTTCCCGAACGGGTTCGCGGTGACGTTCCATAGCCCGAATGACCGCTATCCCAACGACAGCAAGATCGCCCAGGCGATCGGGCAGATGTGGACGCGGGCCGGGGTGCGCACGCAGGTGGAGGTCTCCCCCTTCGCCAGCTTCGTGCAGCGGGCGAGCCGGCAGGAGTTCTCGGCCTTCCTGGTGTCCTGGGGCAGTTCCTCCGGCGAGCCTTCGGCCGGGCTGCGTTCGGTGCTTGGCACGTTTGACGCTTCGCGGGGCATGGGATCGGTGAACCGCTTCCGCTACAGCAACCCGAAATTCGACGAGGGGCTGATCGCGGCGATGCGGGAGCTGGACGAGGACAAGCGCGAGGCGATGCTGCAGGCGGTGACGCGGCTGGCGATCGGCGAGGACGTGGCGATCGCGCCGACGCATGTGCAGAAGAACGTGTGGGCGATGCGCCAGGGCTTCAGCCATGAGGCGCGGATCGACGAGCGGACCCGCGCCCAGGATGTGAGCCGGGCGCGATAGCCTACCGGGCGGGCCTGTTGCCGTAGGTGCGGAAGCGCTTGTGCGCTGCCCGCATCTCGGCGGGGGTGAGCAGGCGCGGGGTGCCGGCGGCGCGGGCCAGGAGGTATTGCCGGGCCAGGGTTTCCAGGCTGATGGCGGTGGCCAGTGCCGCTTCGGGCGAGGGGCCGTGGACGATCATGCCGTGGTTGGCGAGCAGGCAGGCGGTATGGCCGGGGATGGTCTGGCGCACGGCACTGGCCAGGGCCGGGGTGCCGAAGGTGGCGTAGGGGGCGCAGGGCACTTCGTTCCCGCCGAAGGCGGCGACCATGTAGTGGAAGGCGGGCAGTGGCTCGTTGAGGCAGGCCAGGGCGGTGCAGTGGTCTGCATGGGTGTGCACGACGCAGGCGGCTTCCGGGCAGGCCTCATAGATTGCCGCGTGCATCGGCCATTCGCTGGAGGGCGCGCTGCGGCGTGGTGGCGGGCCGGCGACGGGCATCAGCACGAGATCGCCAGGCGCGAGGGTTTCGGCGGTGGCGCCGGTGGGGGTGATCAGCATGGTATCGCCCAGCCGCATGCTGACATTGCCGGCGCTGCCGGTGTTGAGGTTGCGGCGGGCGAGTTCCACGTAGACGGCGACGATCGCCTGGGCGGTGCCTTCGGTCATGCGCGTTCCTCGGCGGTGGGTGATGCAGGTTGCATCAATCGCGGCCGGGTGGAAGCGCGGATGGTGCATGCCGCGTGATCGGCTAGACTCCCGCCCGCAACGAAGGAGCGGCGGGCATGGGCGCGGACGAGATCGGCTTCCTGGGCGTGAGCGAGCTGGCGGCGCTGTACCGGGCGCGCAAGCTCTCCCCGGTGGAGGTGGCCCAGGCCGTGCTGGCGCGCATCGAGGCGGTGGAGCCGCGGGTGAACGCGATGATGCGCACCACGCCCGAGCACGCGCTGGAGGCCGCCAGGCGCTCGGAGGAGGTGTTCGCCAATCGCGGCACGCCGCGGTTGCTGGAAGGCATTCCCTTCACCATCAAGGACCTGCAGCACACCAAGGGCATCCAGACCGATTTCGCCTCTGCCTCCACCCAAGGCACGGTGCCCGATGTCGATGCGCCGGTGGTGACGCGGCTCTATGCGGCCGGCGGCATGATCATGGGCAAGACCACTTCGGCCAGCGAAAGCGGCTGGAAGGGGGTGAGCGAGGCGCCGATCTCCGGCATCACCCACAACCCCTGGGCGACCGGGCTCAATGCCGGTGCCTCCTCCTCCGGGGCCGGCGTGGCCGCCGCCGTGGGCTATGGCCCGCTGCACCAGGGTGGGGACGGGGCGGGTTCCATCCGCATGCCGGCGCATTTCTCGGGCGTGTACGGGTTGAAGCCCACCCATGGGCGGGTGCCGTGCTGGCCGGTTTCGAACAACGACATGGCCACCCATATCGGGCCGCTGACGCGCACGGTGGAGGATGCGGCGTTCATGCTGCAGGCGATCGCCGGGCCGCATCCATGGGATTTCACCAGCCTCGATTCCCCCGTGCCGAACTACGCCGCCCAGCTTCAGGCAGGCTCCCTGAAGGGCAAGCGCATCGCCTATAGCCGCACACTGGGCCATGCCCGCGTCGACCCCGAGGTGGCCGATGCCGTCGAGGCCGCCGTGCGCGTGGTCGCGGAGATGGGCGCCGTGATCGAGGAGGTGGAGCCGGGCTGGGGGCCGCAGGGGCCGGAGCTCGCGCGCTTCTTCTGGCCCGCCACCTTCACCGGCCGCATCCCGCTGCTGGCGGAGTTCGGCGACCGCATGGACCCCGGCTTCGTGGCGATGCTGGAATACGCGCGCCACTTCACCGTGCAGCAGTTCATGGAAATGCGCACGCGGCGCTTCGCCTATATCCAGGCGATCCATGAGTTCATGGAAGGCTACGACTTCCTGCTCTCGCCCGCCGTCAGCGTGGCGGCCTTCCCGGCGGACAAGCTGCAGCCGGCGCACTGGCCGCAGCACCCGTGGGACTGGCTGATGTGGGCGGAATTCTCCTACCCGTTCAACTGGTCCGGCAACCCGGCCGCCAGCGTGCCGTGCGGGTTCACGCCAGCCGGGCTGCCGGTGGGGCTGCAGATTGTCGGGCGGCGGTTCGATGATCTCGGCGTGCTGCAGGCCAGTGCGGCGTTTGAGGCGGCGAAGCCCTGGGCGCATTTGCGGCCGACTTTGGCTTAAGGAAGGGAAGCGGTTCTTTTTTGAAAAAAAGAACCAAAAAACTTTTGTTTGCTGGCGCGCGTGGCCTTTGGGCGTGAGTCATCGCCGCGGGACGCGGGGTTTTGGCGACGGATTTGGGGGGATTGGGGGCGTGAATCCGCCAGGGCGGCGCGCGGGCGGCCCGGGCGGGGCAGGGGGCGGGCGCGCGGTGGCCCGACAGGGACAGGCCCTCATGGGGCGCGCAACGCAGAATCCAGCCGATCCAGGCGCGCTGGCGGCGGATCTTGCGCAGGGCGCGGTCGTCCCAGAGGGAATCCGGGTGTTCGGCGGCGTCGAGTTCGGGGGAGGGATACCAGTCCTTGCGCGGGCGGCGCAGGGCGCGGCGCGTGACCCCTGCCACGGAGAACGCGGCGAGGAGAGCCAGCAGCAGGAGCTTCAGGGCGGCCGGAATCCGGGCGTGCGTGATCGCCCGCGCCAAGAGGCGCAGGGAGTCGGCTTCGACCGGAGCGGCGGCGGGATGTGGCATCACCGGGGAATGTCGCACAGGCAACATCGGTGAACTAGGAAAAAATTTACGTACGTAGGAAATTTTAATCTTGGCGGGGCGTCATGCGCCGTTGGCGAAGGCAGCAAGCGGATTTGGGTTTTCTGAAGAAGAAGGTTTGATGTCAGCCAGCGCGATCAATGACCGATGCTGCGGTGGATGGAAAGAACTGGATTGCTTCGCTGCGCTCGCAATGACGAGGCGTGATAGGGCGGTGGTTGATAGTATCCGTTTGCACCCGTTCTCCCCCTGGGCGGGTGCCAATAAATAAAAGTTTTTTGGTTCTTTTTTTCAAAAAAGAACCGCTTGCTTCCCTTATCGCTGCGCCAGGAATCCCTGAAGCTCTGTTGCCACCGCGGCGATCACGCCCGGCCAGTCGTTGCGGTGGGATTGCCGGAACAGGCGCACGGAGGGGTACCAGGGGCTATCGGTTCGGTCGCGCAGCCAGCGGAAGTCGGCGGCGTGGGGGAGCATGATCCAGCAGGGTTTGGCCAGGGCGCCGGCGAGGTGGGCGACGGAGGTATCGACGGAGATCACGAGGTCGAGGCCCGAGACCAGGGCGGCGGTATCGGCGAAGGTGGCGAAGCTGGGGCCGGGGACGCGGATTTCGTTGGGGAGTTCGGAGAGGGCCACTTCGTCGTCGGCTGTCACTTCCTTTTGCAGGATGTGCCAGGAGATGCCGGGGATGGCGAGCAGCGGCATGACGTGGTCGCGGGTGAGGGAGCGGTGGCGGTCTCCGGCATGGTCCGGGTTGCCGGCCCAGACCAGGCCGATGCGCGGGCCCGGCCCGAGGCGGGGGCGCCAGCGCTTCAGGCGTTCGATATCGGCGAACAGGTAGGGGGTGTTGGCGGGGATGGTGGCAAGCTCGGTGCCGAAGGCGCGCGGCAGGCTGGGCAGGGGGCAGTGCAGGTCGAAGGTGACGGTGCTGCCTTCCGCCACCAGCCGGTCTGGCAGGTCGGCCATCAGCGGCAGCAGCGGGGATTGCACGGTGAGCATCACGCGCGCGCCGCGCTGGCGCAGCAGGGGCACGTAGCGGGCGAACATGATGCTGTCGCCCAGGCCTTGTTCGGCCCAGATCAGCAGGGTTTTGCCGCGGATGTCCTTTTTGCCGTCCCAGCGGAGTGCCGCGTCTCGCCCGCCGAGGAAGGGGGAGGGGACGGGGCGGGCTTCGTAGCCGTCCCAGCCGGGCTTGAGCTCGCCCATGGTGAGCAGGGAGAGGCCTTCGCCGAGGCGGGCGGTGGGGGTGGCGTCGCCCTTCTGGCGGGCGGTGCGGAACCAGCGCAGGGCTTCGTCGGGCTGGCCGAGCTGGAGATGGGTGGTGCCGAGGGCGGCGTTGGCGGGCAGGTGGCCGCGTTCGGCGGCTTGCACGAACCAGGGCAGGGCTTCCTCCAGCCGGTCGAGCCCGGCCAGGGTGGTGCCGACATGGTGGCGCAGGGAGGCATCCTGCGGGGCGAGGTAGAGGGCGCGGCGGTACTCCTCCAGCCCGGCTTCGGCCTGGCCGGAGGCGCGCAGCAGGTGGCCGAGATTGACGCGGGCGGCGGCGTGGTCGGGCGCGAAGGCCAGGGCGCTGTTCAACGCGTCGATCGCGCCCTGGATATCGCCGAGCTGGGCTTGGGCGGTGGCGAAGTGGAAATAGGCGTCTGGCGAATCCGGTGCGAGGTCGATGGCGGAATGGTAGCGCGCGGCGGCCTGGGCCCAATCCCCCAGCCGGGCCAGCGACTGGCCGTGGGCGATGCGGGCGGCAACCTCGCGGGCGGTGGAGTCCGGCGTGCTGGGTGGTTGGGACATGGTGGCAGTATGCCCCAAGGTTGACGCTGCGGCAGCCCCCTCCCATCCTGGTTGCACACTGAAACGGAGCCGGGCGCATGGCCGGTGTGAGCCGCGACACCCGCGTGAACGCCTTGATCGGCACCGGGCACTTTCTCTCCCATTTCTATGTGCTGTGCCTGCCGCCGATGTTCCTGTTCTGGAAGGACGAGTTCGGCGTGAGTTTCGGCGAGCTGGGCCTGGCGGTGGCGCTGATGAGCGGCACCACGGCGGTGCTGCAGACGCCGGTGGGCTTCCTGGTGGACAAGCACGGGGCACGGCGCTTTCTGGTCGGCGGCACGCTGCTGATGACGCTGGCGATGGCGGCGATGGGGATGGCGAGCGCCTATTGGCAGATTCTGGCCCTGGCGGTGGTGTCTGGCATCGGCAATTCGGTGATCCATCCGGCGGATTACGCGATTTTGTCTGGTTCCATCAGCAAGGAGCGGATGGGGCGGTCTTTCGCGATCCATACCTTCAACGGCAATCTGGGCTTCGCGGTGGCGCCGCCGGTGATGATCTGGCTGGCGGCGTTGGTGGGCTGGCGGGAATCGCTGGTGCTGGTGGGGCTGCTGGGGATTCCGCTGGTGCTGGCGATCCTGCTGCAGAGCCGGATCCTGAACGACCAGGCCCAACCCTTGAATCAGGGGCCGGCGAAGGCGGAGGGGGCGCCTTCGGGCGGGGCGCTGCTGATGACGCGGCCGATGCTGCTGTTCTTCACCTTCTTCCTGCTCTCCTCCATGGCGGGGGGCGGGGTGCAATCCTGGCTGATCACGGTGCTGCACACGGTGCACGGGCTGGATCTGGCCAGCGCGTCCTCCGCGCTGACGGCCTATATGGTGGGGGCGACGGCCGGGGTTCTGGTGGGCGGCTACTTCGTCGACCGGTTGAGCAACCATTTGCTGTTCGCCTCGGTCGCCGTGGTGCTGGCGGCGGGGTTTGTGCTGGTGGTGGGGCTGGTTTCCCTGCCTGGGGTTGTTGTGATCGGCATGATGCTGGGCGGCGGCATCGCGCTGGGTGCCAGCCGGACGCCGCGCGACATGATGGTGCGCGATGCCTCCCCGCCCGGGCAGATCGGCAAGGTGTTCGGCTTCGTTTCCGCCGGCTTGCCGCTGGGCGGGGCGCTGACGCCGGTGCCGTTCGGCTGGCTGATCGATCATGGCCGGCCGGACCTGGTGCTGGTGCTGGTGGCCGCGATCCTGGTGCTGAGCCTGTTCTGTGCCGGCAGTGCCAAAGCTGCACAAAAGGCGGCGGCGCACCGGGCACGGGTGCCGGTGGCGGCCGAGTAGGGCAGCGGAAGTGCTTGAATGCGGCCCCCGGCGCTGAGTACACCGGGGGAACCAAAAGGGAGTACGGCCCATGAGCAGGATTGCACTGGTCACTGGCGGCACGCGCGGCATCGGCGCCGAGATCAGCCGGCAGCTGAAGGCGGCCGGGCGCACGGTGGTGGCTTCCTATGCCGGCAATGACGAGGCCGCGCGCGCGTTCCAGGCCGAGACCGGGATCGTGGCGAAGAAGTTCGATGCTGGCGATTTTGCCCAGTGCCAGGCGGCGGTGGCGGCGGTGCATGCCGAGCTCGGCAAGATCGAGATCCTGGTGAACAATGCCGGCATCACCCGCGACGCGACGATGAGCCGCCTGTCGCGCGACATGTGGGATGCGGTGATGGATACCAATCTCGGCTCCTGCTTCAACCTTTCGAAGCTGGTGTGGGAGGACATGCGGGCGGCGAAGTTTGGCCGCATCGTGAATATCGGCAGCATCAACGGGCAGGCGGGCCAGTACGGCCAGGTGAACTATGCTGCCGCGAAATCGGGCATTCATGGCTTCACCAAGGCGCTGGCGCAGGAAGGGGCGCGCTTCGGCATCACGGTGAACGCGGTGGCGCCGGGATACGTGGATACCGACATGGTGCGCGCCGTGCCGCCCGATGTGCTGGACAAGATCGTGGCGCGCATTCCGATGGGGCGGCTGGGCCGGGCGGCGGATATTGCCCGCGGCGTGGTGTTCCTGACCGGGGATGATGCGGATTTCATCACCGGCTCCACGCTGTCGATCAACGGCGGGCAGCACATGTACTGACGCGTGCGCGCCGCAACCTTCTCGGGCTGCGGCGCGATCGCGCTGTGGGCCACGCTGGGCCTGTTGTCGCGCGCGGCGGCGGCGCTGCCGCCGTTGCAGCTGACGGCGATGAGCTTCTGTGTATCCGCCGTGCTTGGTGTTGCGTTGCTGGCGGTGCGGGGCGAACTGGGCGTGCTGCGCCAGCCGGCGGTGGTGTGGGCGCATGGCGTGTTCGGGCTGTTCGGCTTCCATGCGCTGTATTTCGCCGCATTGGCCTGGGCGCCGCCGGCCGAGGCGAACCTGATCAACTATCTCTGGCCGTTGTTCATCGTGGTGTTCTCGGCGGCGTTGCCGGGCATGCGGTTGAGCCGGTGGCATGTGGCGGGCGTGGCCTGCGGGCTGGCCGGGTGCGTGCTGCTGTTGGGCGGCGGGGCGGCGCTGACGGCCGCGGCCGTGCCGGGCTACCTGATGGCGCTGGGCAGTGCGGTGACCTGGGCGGTGTATTCGGTGCTGGCGCGCAGGCTGGCGGCGGTGCCCACGGGCGCGGTGGCCGGGTTCTGTGCGGCGACGGCGCTGCTGGCGGGGGTGAGCCACCTGGCGTTCGAGGCGACGGTGGTGCCGGATGCCGGGGCGTGGCTGGCGGTGCTGGTGCTGGGGATCGGCCCGGTGGGGGCGGCGTTCTTCCTGTGGGATTTCGGCATGAAGCACGGCGACCCCCGGCTGCTGGGGACGCTGGCCTATGCCACGCCGGTGGCCTCCACCCTGCTGCTGGCGTTGGGCGGGTTTGCGGTGTTGACGCCGGTGGTGCTGGCGGCGGCGGCGCTGGTGGCGCTGGGCGGGCTGCTCGCGGCGCGGGCATAGCAAAAGGGGCGCCCCTTGCGGGACGCCCCCTGTCCAGGCGGGTTTCGGGAAGGTTCAGCCGAGGCGTTCGCCGTGGAGCACCACGTCCAGCCCCTCGCGTTCCTCTTCGTCGGTGACGCGCAGGCCGATGATCGCATCCACGATCTTCAGCAGGATGAAGGTGGCGATGGCGGTGTAGATCATGGTGGCGCCAACCGCGATCACCTGGTTGATGAACTGCGTCATGCCGCCGATCACCACGCCATCGGGGTTCTTGGCATCGGCCGAGAGCGGGCCGTAGGCGAGCACGCCGGTGAGCAGCGCGCCGATGATGCCGCCGATGCCGTGCACGCCGAAGGCATCCAGGCTGTCGTCATAGCCCAGCATGTGCTTCAGCGTGGTGGCGGCCCAGAAGCACACCGCGCCGGAGACCAGGCCGATGATCAGCGCCGAGCCGGGCAGCACGAAGCCGGCGGCCGGGGTGATGGCGACGAGGCCGGCCACGGCGCCGGAAATGGCGCCCAGCACGCTCGGCTTGCCCTTGATGGCCCACTCCGCGAACGTCCAGGCCAGCACCGCGGCGGCGGCGGCGATCTGCGTGACCAGCATCGCCATGCCCGCACGGCCGCCGGCGGTGAGGGCGGAGCCGGCGTTGAAGCCGAACCAGCCCACCCACAGCAGGGCGGCGCCGATGACGGCCAGGCCGAGGTTGAACGGCGCCATGTTGTCGTGCCCGTAGCCCAGGCGCTTGCCGAGCACGAGGGCGCAGACGAGGCCGGCCACGCCCGCGTTGATGTGCACCACGGTGCCGCCGGCGAAGTCTGCCGCACCCAGGGCGAAGATCCAGCCCGTCGGCGCCCAGACCCAATGCGCGACCGGGCTGTAGACCAGCAGGGACCACAGCACGGTGAACACGCACAGCGCGCTGAACTTCATCCGGTCGGCGAAGGCGCCGGCGATCAGGGCCGGGGTGATGATGGCGAAGGTCATCTGGAACATCAGGAAGACCGTCTCGGGGATCGTGGTTGCCACCGCGCTGTCGGTGCCGGCGGCCAACGAATAGGGCTTGTCCCAGTTGGTGGCGAGGCCGGAGAGGAACAGGCGCGAGAAATCGCCGAAATAGGCGTTGCCGTTGCCGAAGGCGATGGAATAGCCGGCCACCATCCACACCACGGTCACCAGCGCGCAGATGAAGAAGCTCTGCATCATGGTGGCCAGGATGTTCTTCTTGCGCACCATGCCGGCATAGAACAGGGCGAGGCCCGGGATGGTCATGAGCAGCACGAGCGCCGTGCTGGTGAGCATCCAGGCGGTGTCGCCGGCATCCACCTTGGCCTCTTCGGCGAAGGCGGGGCCCGCAAGGAGGAACGGGGCGAGGAGAAGGGCGGGGAGCGCCAGGGCGGCGCCGCGGGCGAGGGTTTTCATGAGGTGCCTTGGGTCCTTATGGGGCGCTCAGAGGGCCGCGCCATCGGTCTCGCCGGTGCGGATCCGCACGGCGCGCTCGATGTCGAGGACGAAGATCTTGCCGTCACCGATCTTGCCGGTGTGGGCGGCCTTGACGATGGCCTCCACCA
Source organism: Acetobacteraceae bacterium (assembly GCA_027483995.1). GTDB lineage: Bacteria > Pseudomonadota > Alphaproteobacteria > Acetobacterales > Acetobacteraceae > CAMDGX01. Next base: position 10,215 of record JAIXTK010000115.1, on the reverse strand, counting down.
CCTGCTCGGCGATCTCCGACGGCACGGCGACTTCGATCTTCACCTTGGGCAGGAAGCTCACGTGGTATTCCGCGCCGCGGTAGATTTCGGTCTGGCCCTTCTGGCGACCGAAGCCCTTCACCTCGGACACGGTGAGGCCCTGCACGCCAAGCGGGGTCAGCGCGTCGCGGACCTCGTCCAGCTTGAACGGTTTGATGATGGCGATGATCAGTTTCATCGGATGCCCGACCCTCCATGGATGGCGCATTCCCCAATCAAGAACCGTGCCAGCGTGAAATGGGGGGTGCGGGGCGGCTTTGCCTCCGCTGCAGGCGTGTGGCTGCCCATTTGGCGGGCAGAGGGTTGCAATTGCGCGCCATCCTCCCTCCTGTAGCGGTATGGATCAGAAGCTGGATGTCGATGTCTGCGTGGTTGGGGCCGGGCCGGTGGGGGGCACGCTGGCGGCGTGCCTGGCCGCGGGCGGGGTGCGGACGGCGCTGATTGACCGCGCGCCGCTGCCGCCGATGGAACACCCGGATTTCGATGGCCGCGCCTATGCCATCGCCGCCGGCTCGCGCCGGGTGCTGGAGCAGGCGGGGTTGTGGGCGCGGCTGCCTTTCGCCGCCAACCCGATTCGCGGGATTCGCGTCAGCGACGGCAAGGTGGGCCGGCCGGCTTCGCGCCTGCATTTGCATTTCGACGTGGAGGAGGTGGCTGATGCCGCGCCGCCATTCGAGGGCGAGCCGGCCTTCGGCTGGATGGTGGAGGCCCGTGCGCTGCGGATGGCGTTGAACGCGCATCTGCATGGCCTGCCGGCGCTTTCGGTGTTCGCGCCGGCGGAGGCGCGGGTGGAGCGCGATGCGGCGGGGGCCACGGTGCGGCTGGCCGACGGGACTGAGATTCGCGCCCGGCTGGTGGTGGCCGCCGAGGGGCGCCGCTCCGCGCTGCGCGAGCAGGCCGGGATCAAGGTGACGCACCTGCCCTATCGCCAGACCGGGATGGTGTTCGCCATCGCCCATGAGCTGCCGCATCACGACGTGGCGCTGGAGCATTTCCTGCCCGGCGGGCCCTTCGCCCAGTTGCCGATGGCGCCGGCCGAGGTGGCGCCAAACATCTCCGCCATTGTCTGGACCGAGCGCAATGCGATGGCGAAGCATGTTCTGGGCTTCGACGATGAGCGCTTCGCGCGCGAGGTGGCGCGCCGGCTGGGGGATCATCTCGGCGCGGTGCGGATGATCGGGCGGCGCTGGAGCTATCCGCTCTCGGCCATGGTGGTGCACGGGATCACGGCCGAGCGCCTGGCGCTGGTGGGGGATGCGGCGCATGGCATCCACCCGATCGCGGGGCAGGGGCTGAACCTGGGCTTCCAGGATGTCGGGCCGTTGGCGGAGCTGGTGATCGCGGCGGTGCAGGCCGGCGAGGACCCGGGCGGGGAGGGGGTGCTGCGCGGCTACCGCGCTGCCCGTGGCCCGGCCGTGCTGGCGATGACGGCGATGACGGATGGGCTGGACCGGCTGTTCAGCAACGATGTGCGCCCGGTGCGGCTGGCGCGCGACCTGGGCATTGCCGCGGTGAACCGGATCGGGCCGCTGAAGCGGCTGTTCATGCGGCGGGCGATGGGGGTGGGCTGACAGCGCCACGCGGGAACGTGCCGCGGGCCTGCGTGGCGGGCGGCTCGATCAGCCCGCATGTGCCCACCGGGTGACCCCGGAGGGCGGCTCGGCACGTGACCCGCGGCAGGCAGGCAATGCCGGCGCCGCTTGCGGGTTCCCGCAAACGAAAACCGCCCGGAGGGTTTCCCCTCCGGGCGGCAATCATTCGTGGTCGTGGTGGGATCAGCGGGTCTGCTGGATCGCCGAGAGCACCCAGCGGTCGCCGGGGCGGCGGACGAAGGTCCACACCTCGGTGAGCATGCTGCGGTTGGTGGCATCGCCTTCCACCACGCGGCCGCTGCGGTCGCGGGTGACGTCCAGCGCCGAGAAGCGCATGGCGACGGTGGCGTATTCAGAGCCGTTCTCGCCCCAGGACTCGGCCAGGTCACCCTGCTCCAGCTTCACGTCGCGCACTTCGTTGCGCAGGCCCTGGCGCTCCATGTCGGAGAGCTGTTCGCCGAAATAGGCGGCCATTTCCGGCGTGGTGAACTGGCGCAGCGCACCCTCGTCACCGGCGGACCAGGCACCCTGGATCGACTGCAGCAGGGTCTCGAAGGCCTTGTAGTCTTCCGGGCTGATCGCCACCGGGGCGGCCTGGGGGGCAGCGCCGCCGCCCATGGCACCCATGCCGGTGCGCTGCATCATGCCCTGGTCGGGCGTGCCCTGGCGTTCCATCATCGCGGGGCCGGTGGCCAGCGCGGGCTGGCTGCGGCGGCGGAAGAAGCGGATGGCGAAGTAGATCAGCCCGCCGACCAGCGCGACCTGCAGCATCAGGCCCAGGAAGCCCATGAAGCCGGCCATGCCGCTCATGAAGCCGCCGCCCATCAGCATGCCGATCAGGCCGGCGCCGAGCAGGCCGCCCATGAGGCCGCCCATCAGGCCGCCGCCGAACATGCCGCGCGAGGGCTGGGCCGCCGCGGCCATGCCGGGCGTGGCCGGGCTGCCGGGCTGGGTGGTGCTACGCTGCATCGGGGCGGCGGTGCCGGGGGCGGTGTTGGTGGCCGGCGGCGCGCTGTCGGTGCGGCTGCCACGGCTGCCCTGGGAACTGCCACGTCCGGCCGCGGCGTCGGCCAGGGTCGGTGCCAGCACGAGTGCCAGCGCGGCGATGGCGGCCAGAAGGTTGAAGCGGCGCATGAAAGGTTGCTCTCCCTGAAGGTTATCGTTCAGCCCACAGGATATAACGCAACCGCACGCGTTTTCGAGCGCTGATCAGCTTCCGGCGAGTGTCATTTCCGTAATGCGCACGCTGGGTGAATCCATCCCACGCCGCAGGCGCAGGTCGTTGGCGGCCACCAGGCCGGCGAAAATGTCCTGCAGGCGGCCAGCGATGGTCACTTCCGCCACGGGTTCGGCGAGCACGCCATCGCGGATCATGAACCCGGCGGCACCGCGGCTGTAGTCGCCGGTGACGCCGTTCACGCCCATGCCGATCATCTCGGTGACGTAGAGGCCCTCCTTGATGTCCGCCATCAGCTCCGCCTGGGAGAGCGTGCCGGGGGCGAGGTAGAGGTTGGTGGGGCCGGGGGAGGGCGGGCCGCCGGTGCCGCGGCTGGCATGGCCGGTGGAGCGCAGGCCGAGCTGGCGGGCGCTGCGGCTGTCCAGCAGCCAGGTGGTGAGGATGCCGTTGGCGACCAGCTCCATGCGCTGCCCGGCCACGCCTTCGCCATCGAACAGGCGCGAGCGCAGGCCGCGATGGCGGTGCGGGTCGTCGATGATGGTGATCCCGGCCGGGAAGACCTGCTGGCCCATGCTGTCCTTCAGGAAGCTGGTGCCGCGCGCCACGCCGGCGCCGTTGATCGCGCCGGCGAGGTGGCCGAGCAGGCTGGCGGCCACGCGGGGATCGAACACCACCGGCAGCTTGCCGGTTTTCGGGCGGGTGGGGTTGAGGCGGCGCACCGCCCGTTCCCCGGCGGTGCGGCCGATCAGGGCGGGGTCTTCGAGGTCGGACAGGTGCACCGCCGAGGTGTAGTCGTAATCCCGCTGCATGCCGGTGCCGGTGCCGGCCAGCGCGGTGGCGGAGATGGAATGCCCGGTGCGCACCGTGCGCCCGGCAAAGCCGGCCGAGGTGACGAGCACGATCTCGGTGCGCGAATACCCGGCCGAGCCGCCTTCGGAATTGGTGACGCCGGAAACGGCCAGGGCGGCTGCCTCGGCGGTGTTGGCGGCTTCGATCAGGGCCGCGGCATCGGGTTCGGCGGGGTCTTCCAGATCGAGGTCGAGCGCCTTCACCGGCCCGGCTTCGGCGGCCAGCCCGCCATGCGGATCTTCCGGGACCACGCGGGCCATCGCCACGGCGCGTTCGGCCAGGGCGGCGAACCCGGTGGGGTCCACGGCGGTGGAGGAGACGATGGCCTGGCGCTTGCCGACGAACACGCGCAGGCCGAGGTCGCGGCCCTCGGCACGTTCCAGCTGCTCGGTGTGGCCCAGGCGGCGCTGCACGGAGAGCGACGTGCCCGCCACCAGTACCGCATCGGCCGCATCCGCCCCCGCCGCCCGGGCGCGGGCGATGAGGTCGGCCATCAAAGTGAGGGCATCGCTCATGCCGCCAGCCTCTCGCGGATGCGGGTGACGTCCGGCACCTGCCCGGCCGGGCCCATGGCGGCCAGGGTGGGGGCGGCGCGGAACAGGCGGGCGGCGGCGCGCTGCACATCGGCCACGCCCACTGCCTCGATCTTCTGTACCGTCTCGGCGGTGGGGATCACGCGGCCGAAGACCTGGATCTGGCGGGCCAGCTGCTCGCAGCGGCTGCCGGTGCTTTCCAGCGACATCAGCAGCCCGGCCTTCACCTGGGCGCGGGCGCGGGCCAGTTCGGCCAGGGAGACCTCGCCCTGGACCTTCTGCAACTCATCGAGCGTGACGGGGATCAGCTCGGCGGCCTCGCTCTCGCCGGTGCCGGCATAGATGCCGAACAGCCCGCCATCCATGCAGGGGGCGGTGAAGGAATAGATCGAATAGACCAGCCCGCGCTTCTCCCGGACCTCCTGGAACAGGCGGGAGGACATGCCGCCGCCGAGCAGGGTGGAGAGCAGCATGGTCGGGTAGAAATCCGGATCCGCATAGGCCACCGAGGGGAAGCCGAGCACGATGTGGACCTGATCGAGGTCGCGGTCCTCGCGGAACTCGCCGCCGCCATAGAGGCCGGGCAGGGCCGGCGGGGGGGCATGCAGGGGCAGGTCGGCGAAGTGGCGGGCGGCCAGTTCCACGAAATGCTCGTGTTCCAGGTTGCCCGCCGCGGCCACCACGGTGTTGGCGGCGGTGTAGTGCCGCTTCATGTAGCCCATGAGGGAATCGCGCTTCATGGTGCGGATGCGCTGTTCCGTGCCCAGCACCGGGCGGCCCATCGGCTGGCCGGGATAGGCGGTTTCCTGGAAGTGATCGAACACGATGTCGTCGGGCGTGTCGTTCGCCTGGCCGATCTCCTGCAGGATCACGCCGCGCTCGCGCTCCAGCTCGTCGGGGTCGAAGGTGGAGTGGGTGAGGATGTCGCCAATGAGGTCGGCGCCCAGCGCCATGTCTTCCTTCAGCACCTTCACGTAGTAGGCGGTCTGCTCGCGCGCGGTATAGGCGTTGATGTGCCCGCCCACCGCCTCGATCTCCTCGGCGATCTGGGCCGCGGTGCGGCGTTCCGTGCCCTTGAAAGCCATGTGCTCCAGGAAGTGGCTGGCGCCGTTCTCGTCCGCCGTTTCGTGCCGTGTGCCGGCGGCCACGTAGGCGCCGAGCGAGACGGTTTCCACGCGGTCCATCCGCTCCGTGACGACGGTGAGGCCGGAGGGCAGGCGGGTGACGCGGATGGCGTCGCCAGCGGAAATGGGTGTCTTCTCGCTCATGCGGCGTTCCTCAGCACGGTGGCGCGCACGCGGGCCTCGATGGCGGCGAGGTCGGCGGGCAGGCGGGTGTAGCGTTCGGGGCGATCATAGAGGTCGGCCAGGGCGGCCGGCAGGGCGGGGCGCTGGCCGGTGGCGCGCTCCATCGCGTCGGGGAACTTGGCCGGGTGGGCGGTGGCCATCGCCACCATGGGAATGCCATGACCGGGCATGTGGGCCCGCCCGGCCGCGATGCCAATGGCCGAATGCGGGTCGGCCAGGTAGCGCGCGGTATCGTGCAGGCGGCGGATCTCCGCCAGCGTGCCCTCGTCGTCCACGGTGTGGCTGTGGAACACGGCGGTGGCGCGCTGCCAGGAAGCGTGCGGCACGTCCATGCGCCCGGTGGCGCGGAAATCGGCCATGGTGGCGGCGGTGGCGGCGCCGTCGCGGTCCAGCAGTTCGAACAGCAGGCGCTCGAAGTTGGAGCTGACCTGGATGTCCATGCTGGGAGACAGGCTGGGTTCCACCGCGCGCATGCTCATGTCGTTGCCGGCGACGAAGCGGCTGAGGATGTCGTTGCGGTTGGAGCCGATCACCAGGCGGGCCACCGGCAGCCCCATGCGGCGTGCCGCCCAGGCGGCCAGCACATTGCCGAAATTGCCGGTGGGCACGGCGAAGGCCACCTCCCGGTCCGGGGCGCCGAGTGCGAGGGCGGCGGCCACGTAGTAGGGGATCTGGGCGGCCACGCGTGCCCAGTTGATCGAGTTCACCGCCGAAAGACCGACCTCGCGGCGGAAGGGCGCGTCGGCGAACATCGCCTTCACCAGGTCCTGGCAATCGTCGAAGCTGCCATCCACGGCGATGTTGCCCACGTTGGGGGCCATCACCGTGGTCATCTGCCGGCGCTGCACCTCGCTGGTGCGGCCATCGGGGTGCAGGATGACGATATCCACCCGTTCCCGCCCGGCGCAGGCCTCGATCGCCGCCGAGCCGGTGTCGCCGGAGGTGGCGCCCACGATGGTGACGCGCTCGTCGCGCTCGGCCAGCACGTGGTCGAACAGCCGGCCCAGCAGCTGCATCGCCATGTCCTTGAAGGCCAGCGTGGGGCCGTGGAACAGCTCCTGCGTCCAGAGATGCGTTTCCAGCTGCACCATCGGCACCACGGCCGGGTGGCCGAAGCCGGCATAGGACTCCCGGCACAGGTGCTGCAGCGTGGCCGCGGGCAGGCTTTCGCCCACGAAGGGCTGCATCACGCGCGCGGCCAGCTCCGGGTAGGACAGGCCGCGCATGGCGCGCCAGTCGGCCGGGCCGAAATGCGGCCAGGATTCGGGCACGTACAGCCCGCCATCTTCGGCGAGCCCGGCCAGCAGCACGCCGGCGAAGTCGCGCACGGGGGCCTGGCCGCGGGTGGAGATGTATTTCATCGGTGTTCCGGCCGTCCTGATCGAAGCTGCCCTGGTCGAAGCTGCCCTAGATGGGCCAGGAACGGCGCAGGATCAATGCCGGGGGGGCAGGAGGCCCGGTTCAGACGCGCACGATCTCCTCGGCGATGCGGTCCAGCGGGAACTCCGCTTCCACCGCGCCGGCCTGCATGGCTGCCTTCGGCATGCCATAGACCACGCAGCTCGCCTCTGTCTGGCCCAGCGTGCGCGCGCCGGTGCGGCGCATTTCCAGCAGCCCGGCCGCGCCATCGCGCCCCATGCCGGTGAGGATGATGCCCACGGCGGAGCGCCCGGCCGCCGTGGCGACGGAATGGAACAGCACGTCCACCGAAGGCCGGTGGCCGGAGACCAGCTCGCCGTTCCGCACCCGGCATTCATGGTGGGAGCCGGTGCGCACCAGCTCCAGGTGCAGCGCCCCCGGTGCGATATAGACATGGCCCGGCAGCACGCGCCGCCCGTCGGTGGCTTCCTGCACCGTCACCGCGCATTGCGTATCCAGCCGGCGGGCGAAGGAGGCGGTGAAGCCGGCCGGCATGTGCTGCGTGATCAGAACCGCCGGCGCCGTGGCGGGCAGGCGCATCAGCACCTGCTGCAACGCCTCCACGCCCCCGGTGGAAGCGCCGATCGCCACGATCCGCCCCACTGTGGAAAGCCGGGGATCGACCGAGAGCGCAGACCGCGGGGGGGCGGCGTTGCGGGCCCGTGGCCGGGTGCGCGCGGCCGCCTTCACCTTGGCCACCATCTCCTCGCCCAGGGACTGCATGCCGGACGAGATATCTGCCAGCGGCTTGGCGACGCAATCCACCGCGCCCAGCTCCAGCGCGCGCAGGGCCGCATCGGTGTTCTTCTGCGTGAGGGTGGAAACCACCACCACCGGCATCGGCCGGAGCGCCATCAGCCGTTCCAGGAAGGTCAGCCCATCCATCTTGGGCATCTCGATGTCCAGCGTCAGCACATCGGGCTGCAGCGTGCGGATGCGTTCGCGTGCGATCAACGGGTCGGAGGCGGTGCCCACCACCTCGATCGCCGGATCGGCGGAGAGGATATCGGTCAGCAGCCGCCGGATCAGGGCGGAGTCGTCGATGATCAGAACCTTGATCGGCATGTCCTATTCCTTCGCGCCGCGGTGGCGGACGCCCCATGGCTTGTCGCCGGCGGCCAGTTCGACCGGCGCCTGCTCGCGCAGTTCCGTCATGAAGGCGCGGCCGGTGGTGGCCTGGAACGCCACCCGCCGCGCCCATACGCCGCCCAGTTCCCGCGCCCGGAGCGGCAGGCCCCGCTGGGCCAGGAAGGCCTCGGCGAAGCGGGCATTGCCGTCGCCCACCATCCCCTGGTCCACGCCCAGCCGGGCGGCGCCGAACAGCTTCGCCTCCATCCGGTCCAGCCGCCCGCCCAGGCGCTGCAGCTGTTCCAGCAGATCGGCCATCGCCGTGTTGCCGTAGCGCAGCCGTGCGGCGGCGCCGTGCCAGGAGCCGGTGCTGGCCTCGCTGTGCGTGCCCGGTTGCGGCAGCATGAAATGGTTCATCCCGCCCACCGAAGCCGCCGGATCCCACACGCAGGCCGCCACGCAGGAGCCGAGCACGGTCAGGATCACCTCGCCGGGATCGCCGGACACATGCATTTCGCCCGGCCCGATCTTCACCACCTTGCAGCCGGCAAGGGCTGCCGGGCTGATCATTTGATCCGCCGGTGGACGGTGCGGCCCAGGTGCTGGAACCGCTCGCTGACGCGGAACAGGCTTTCGGAATGGCCGATGAACAGCAGCCCATCCGGCTTCAGCATCTCCGCGTAGCGGTCGAACAGCACGCGCTGGGTCGGCTTGTCGAAATAGATCACCACGTTGCGGCAGAAGATCGCATCGAACGGGCCGCGCATCGGCCACTCGCCCAGCAGGTTCAGCGGCTTGAACGCGATCAGCTCCTTCAGCGCCGGGTCCATCTCCACCGTGCTGCCATCCACCCGGCGCACGAAGCGCTGGCGGAGCTCGGCCGGAATTGCCGCGGCGCGCTCCATCGCGTAGCGCCCCGCCGCCCCGTGCGCCACCATGTCGGTGTCGATGTCGGTGGCCAGGATGCGCACATCCTTGGACTCCACATCCGGCAGATGGCGCCGCAACGTCATCGCGATGGTGTACGGCTCTTCCCCGGAGGAGCACCCCGCCGACCAGATGCGCAGCCGCTGCCAGCCGGTGGGCAGCGCCGGGATCATCTGCTGGGCGAGGTAATCGAAATGGTGCGGCTCGCGGAAGAACCCGGTCAGGTTGGTGGTGATCGCGTTGATCATCCGCACCAGCTCCTCCGCCCCCGCCGCGCCCACCAGCCGGGCGCGGTAGTCGGCGAAGGAGGTGAGGTGCAGCGCGCGCAGCCGGCGGCGGAGCCGGCTGTACACCAGGTCGCGCTTGCTGCTGGTCAGCACGATGCCGGAATGCTCGCGCACCATGGCCGCGATCGCACCGAAATCCTCGTCGGTCAGCGGCACGTCGCCCGGGGGCAGGCCCGTTGGGGGGGCAAGCAGAGTGGCACTCATGGCGGCGATGCCGGGCTAGAATTCCCTCCAGTCGTCTTCCGTGGTGGTGGCGCGGGTGGCCGGGCGCGTCGCGGGGCGGGCCTTGCGCGCGGCGGCGGGCCTCTGCTTCACGGGGGCCGCCGGCACATGCCCGCCCTCAAGCACGAATTCGGAGACCATCTGCGTCATCGCGTCGGTCTGCTCTTCCATGGATTTGGCGGCGGCGGCCGCTTCCTCCACCAGGGCGGCGTTCTGCTGCGTGATCTTGTCCATCTGCGAAACGGCGGTGTTCACCTGCTCGATCCCGGCGCTCTGCTCCTGCGAGGCGGCCGAGATTTCCGCCATGATGTCCGTGACACGCCGCACGGAACCGACGATCTCGCCCATGGTTTGCCCGGCCGCGGTCACCAGCTTCGAGCCGCTATCCACCTTGGCCACGGAGTCGGAGATCAGCGCCTTGATCTCCTTGGCGGCGTTGGCGCTGCGCTGGGCGAGGTTGCGCACCTCGCTGGCCACCACGGCGAAGCCGCGGCCTTGGTCGCCGGCGCGGGCTGCCTCCACCGCGGCGTTCAGCGCCAGGATGTTGGTCTGGAAGGCGATCTCGTCGATCACGCCGATGATGTCGCTGATCTTGCGGCTGGCCTGGGTAATGGCGTCCATCGTCTGCACCACCTCGCCCACCACGGCGCCGCCACGGGTGGCGATGTCGGATGCCGAGGCCGCCAGCTTGTTCGCCTGCTGCGCGTTGTCGGCGTTCTGGCGCACGGTGGCGGTCAGTTCCTCCAGGCTGGCGGAGGTTTCCTCCAGGCTGCTCGCCTGCTCCTCGGTGCGCTG